>DASQQB010000001.1:0-3001 GCA_035643635.1 Nitrososphaeraceae archaeon
CAAGGGATCCGTTAATGGAACTTATACTTCCAATAATCATTATTAAAAGAAAATTGGACAAAATTCCTGTGCTCTTCAAATTCTTGTTGACTCAGTCACATCAATGATTGGATATATATTTAAGTATTAAGATATTCATTCAATACTCCAATTGCAATCCAATTTATCATATCTTTGTTGAAGGGTTTGATTAAGGGTGTGAAAGGCTATTTTAGAAGTAAAAGATATCTTTGTTCATTAAACATCCTATATTCTAATTATTGTTCTAACTTGCCGTAAACACCCATTTGTTCCATCCCCCTCTAATTATTATTCTAGTTTATATTGTCAAGACAGAATCCAGATACCAACTTTTAAAAAGAAGAGTGTGTCATATATATTATGAAAACATTAGCCTGTAAGGACGCAGGATTTGATTGTGGTACTGTTATACAAGGAGACACAGAAGAAGAAATTATGAGAAAGGCAAGAGAACATGCAACTACGGAACATAATATGAGTGATTCTGACCTAACTCCAGAATTACAAAATAAGATAAGGGGATTTATTCGCAGCTCTTGAAATAGATTAAGCCGGCTCTTCCATCTTCTTGTATATTTGGAACACATTGCCGTTTATTCTTTTGGTTATTGATAATACGTTTTGTTGGAACCGTATTCAGAAATTGTAACGTTTTTGTCTGGACATGGAAAATTGTAATATCTATCCACATCAATTGATAACCTTTAAGATCAACAAATCAAATATAAACAATAAGTATGCTAAAATATCATGTCATTAACGTCACAAAAAAATCCTAAACTGATTGTATATATTAATGAATTTGCCAGATACGATAGTCAAGGTGAATTATTATGCAGAAACCGATCATGTGAAAATTACCCGAAGTTTCCATATAGAAAATATTGTTCAAAAAAATGTAATAAGGACTTTCGGCGTTGGTACTATCACAATTTTTATTGGGACCGTGTGCGATCTGATATATTTAAGCGTGATAACTATAGCTGTCAAATTTGTAAGAGGCAATTTCGTTGCAGCTATAGGAGAGGTAGATTTGCGAGATCTGCAAGATTGGAGTGCGACCACATTATTCCAAGATCGCTCTTTAAACAGTTAGGATATAAATTTGACACATTCGAAAACAAGGTCAGCACTACGCTAGATTTCCTTCATAATCATAATAATCTTAGGACGTTGTGTCGTTCTTGTCACAGAGAGGTAACCTACAGATACCTAGCCGGTCCACGTACTTCAAGTAAGAATGCAGATTATAGGAGCGGGTTACACTAATCGCAAGTTAAGTACATTCTCTCGATTTATAGTATCTATATCGTATAGACAAAAGCTGTAAAATAATTTTGACTTATATGATCGTCTGATCAGTGCATGTTCTAATTGAGACTACATCATCATCCCTTTTTATCTATTAATTCTAGTTCATGACCAGTGCCGTCTCTGTGTTGCATTGCTGTGTCCTTGTCAGGAAAATCCACGTTACATGGGTTGCAATGATATATCTGACTCATGATCCATTTTAGGCTCCAAAGTTTAAAAAAGTTATCAATTTATCTTTCATAAGACCGTCATCTTTTTAACATAACTATCTTTACATGAATAATGGATATATCATATGAGAAAGTATAATCATTATCTGGTTCGGACAATTGGACAAAGATAGTTCAGGGCAGTTCATAAAACGCAAATATATCAACCTTGAAACATACAAGAAAGGAGGAGAACCTGTGCGTACACCTGTGTGGTTTGTAGAAGATAATGGAATAATTTATGTCAGAACTGGTGAAAATTCTGGAAAAATTAAACGAGCAAGGTATAATCCTCAGTCGCGCATAGTTCCTTCCAATTTCATAGGACATCCAAGAGGCTATTGGTTAAATGGCAAGATTATGACCTGCAGCACGGCTGAAAAAGAAAATGCAAGTTATCTTTTTAAGCAAAAGTACGGCTTCCAGGAAAAAATACTTCAAATGATGTACAGGATCAAAAAAATCAAGCTCGTTATCATTTCTGTACATATAAAACAATAACCAAATTAAAATTATGTATAGGGGATCGTTTTTAACTTTAAAGCAACCGGAAATAGTAAAGGTAAATTATCATTAATCGAATTTTTTGGTTTGGCCTAACACCTGTGTGAGACTCGTCTATTGTGTCCGGATACGTCTCTACCCCGTGGAAAGCAACACAAAATAAAAATCCTTCTTCACTGCGGTACCGATGACGACGGTCTTGGTTGTAGAATAGCATTCAAATCTATTATTTTTCCTTGCCTATTTACAGTCAGTTTTACACTGTCACCCACTGATTTGTGTGTTTCAATATAGTTGATAATATCATCTATTCTTTTGACAGGGTGGTTTGGACCATCAATTGCTATTATTATATCTCCAATACGAGTATTGGAATTTAATATATCTTGAGACATTCCCTGAACACCAGCTTTATCTGCAGGACTATCGGCTTGTACTGATGCAACCGCTACTCCTTTGAAATTTCTTGATAAAGCAGTTCTTTGTGCTAAGTCAGGTGTTATGCTGCCACCTGATAATCCCAGCCAAGGATGTTTGTATTCTCCTTTCTGAATTAGCGATGGTACTATAACTGTTAACGCATTTGATGGAATGGCAAAGCCTATTCCTGAGAATTCTCCAGTAGCAGAACTGATTGCAGTATTCATTCCTATAACATGTCCACGCATATCCAAAAGAGGTCCCCCAGAATTACCAGGATTTATTGCTGTGTCAGTTTGAATTCCATTTGGTATTGAAAATCCAGTATCTGTATTTGGCAGTAAGCGTCCAATCTGACTTATTATACCAGTAGTCATAGTATCACTAAGTCCAAACGGATTTCCAATTGCTATAGCCTGCTCTCCAACCTGAAGATTCGATGAGTTCGCTATCGTAAGAGGAATAACTTTTTCCTCTGCAAAATTGTCAGTAATTTGAAGAACTGCTATATCACTAAAAGGATCGGTACCTAC
>DASQQB010000002.1:0-18963 GCA_035643635.1 Nitrososphaeraceae archaeon
CTTCAGACTAGCGTACAATCGATCTAGATCTGCTAGATTTGAGACGTCACCCTGAACACCACTTACGTTCTCTTTGCCTATCTGCTTGACTGCTGCATCAAGTTCGTTTTGACGGCGGCCAGTGATGAAAACATATGCTCCATCGGAGATGAAGCGCTGTGCTGTGGCAAAGCCTATCCCGCTACTTCCGCCAGTGATGACTGCAACTTTTCCCTCAAGCTTTTTCATGATTATCTATCCGTATTGGTAGGTTTTAAATCTGTAAGAATGGTTAGCGAGATATTTCTGTTATCATTAGCGACGTAGAGCACCGTCCTGGCTATCCGGCAAAAAAGGCCAGACAAGCTGGGAAGACGATCTCTTCTGCTGAAATCTTCCTGGCTTAATGAAGTTATCTAGTCGCAAATGATGCCATAAATGGAGATGGAGATACTATAAGGTTCGTATCAGATAAGTAATATTAGATAAGTAATAATTATCTATCAAACACGAATTAGGACAACAAACATTTCATGATGATGCTGTTACTATAGATAAGGAACAGAATGAATACGTTGTTTAGAAAACATAAAGTAAAGCTAATCAGACATAATATTCGGCTTGGAGTTATTGCTGCAAGCCTAAACATACATATTTGAACATAATGACAATCAATTGTTAGTTGTACATCTTGATGGCTCACCTGTATTGAACTATATACCAAAATTCTCCTTAATAGATAAATATCCAGTCACTGCAGAGTATGTCGTACTGAAGTGACAATGAACTGTATTAGTGATGTTCCTTATTGCAGCGTATCATAATAATACGTACTGCGCAGCATTGTAATATAGCCATATTGACCTTTCAATAGGATGTAGTTCTGTTCTGCTGTTGGTTTGATTATTATATGAAAATGGATAATGGGAGGCGTTATAAATATTTCTTTAAGAAGGCTAAAGTCTTTTGCCATGCATCTTCTGTCTCTTTTGGAGCATAATTGGCCCCAGAGGGATTTGCAAAAGCATGTCCTAGTCCTTTGTATATGTGAACCTCATTTACGATACCATCAGCATCTAATGCTGATTTGAATTGTTGGATATTTGACAATGGAATAGCTTGATCTTTGTCTCCAAAAATTCCTAAGACTGGCCATTTGATCTTTGAGAGTTGTTGTTTGTCTGTCACTAAAGGAGTACCGTAATATAATACAGTGGCAGCTAACGGCTGCTTTTCACTATGCAACGCTAGTTGCAAAGATTGTCCACCACCAAAGCACCATCCTATAGAAGCTATTTTAGAACTATCTACAAAAGGAAGGGAACTTACATATTTCACAGCAGATTGTAAATTAGCGATGGTTTCCTGAGGGTTTGCTCTCGCTGATTTTACTAATTGCATAGCACGATTGGGGTCGTTGGTCGTCTGCCCTTTAAACAAATCTACAGCTAATACAGCGTATCCAGCTTGTTTCGCAAGGGTATTTGCCATACGTATTATATTATCATTCAAACCCCGATTTTCATGAATCATTATAACTGCAGGAATTTTCTTAGTTACAGTAGTATTGGACTGAGAGGCATTGGTAGTTGCGGCAATAGACGGATATACTAAGTACCCAGAAGAATTATCAAAGTATTTTAAATCCTTTTTAATCTTGAGTTCTTCATTACTTGCACTAATGGAAGATGTACTCGACTGATTATTACCATCATTATTATGCGAACCAATATTACTGGCAAAAAAGAAAGTGCTAGTTCCATCATCTAGCATGTCAGCATTTGTTTGAGCGTATGCAAAAGTTATTGTCGTATTGATAGTCTTTGTTGTTCCTATTGACAAGACTAATGATAATGACAATACTGATGACGCCGCGATAAGAAATAAGTAATAAGAGGTGAACTTCAGACTTTTCATTATAAGTATGTTCTCAATGCCCCATATTTCACTTTATTGTTCTAAAATAAGATTTACATTTTAGATCTATTATACTATCTAAAGGAAAGAAAGTAAAAAAGATTGGACTGCCCTTCCAAGTTATCCACAAGCTATAAGAAGAGAAATAGAAAATCCTTGATATCGTATGAATGGGAATTAATAATGCTGAGAGGATATGATTGTAGAACAGCTGAAATTATTTGCTATAAAGTCTGATACAAAAAACTCCAAATAATGAACAAGTCTCGCGTCGTTATGACGGTAGGGCAAAATCTTCATGAAGAAGAGGAAATGATGAAGTGCTTCAAATACTAATGCGCCGAGCATGTTAAATCAGTTATGGTCCAAAGTTGAATCTTCTATAAAGCCTCCCAACTATTAATAGAGAGGATTCTATCCCACTTAACTTTAATGAGCACATAAGATAAAACAAGATTTTCTTAAATTCTCCTAGCAAAAGAAAATGTTTTTAGAATGTCTATAACTTGAAAAGAAATTATACTTTCCCCAGTCTTCTTCATACATCTCATACTCCAACTTCAGAACACGATCAGTATTCTTATTGTAAATCTGGGAATCTATTTTATTTAATAAAGATCGTGTTCAACCTAATATTACTGCCACTTTAAGATGTCATGGACTGCTTCGTGATGTTATGTTTCGCCCACATGTTATGGCTATAATACTGACTTTTGGTGGCATATCCTGATCTTTTACGATTATAAAAGGAGGATCTAAAGAAAGACTCTGCTTTTATTTTTCTCATATTCAGAGATTTGTTGATCTAGCCGCAGGGTAATTCCTATTTCATCTAAACCTTTGAGTAAAGCTTCCTTTTTATATTCATCCATCGCAAAATGCATAGCCTTAGATCCTCCTTTTACGATTTGCTTGCCTAAATCAATTTCAATTTCTTCCTTCTCTGATATCATGAACAAAAACTCTACTTCGGAATGAGTCAGCTTAACCGGTAAAATTCCATTCTTAAGACAATTGTTATAGAATATATCAGCAAAAGATGGAGCAATTATTGCTTTAAATCCATAGTCCGCAATGGCCCAGGCAGCGTGTTCTCTAGAACTACCGACACCAAAATTATCTCGTGTAAGTAGTATCTGTCGGTCATTATACTTTGGATCATTTAGTACAAAATTCTTTTTCAGATTTCCCTCTGCGTCAAAACGCCAATCGAAAAATAAATATTTGCCGTAACCGGTTTTATGAATTAGTTTAAGAAATTGCTTAGGGATTATTTGGTCTGTATCTACATTAACGAAATCTAGAGGAACGGCTTTGCTTATTATAGTCTTAAAGGGCTCCAATTCTCCGATCCTTTATTTATTATAATAATTATTGCCTTTATATCCGAATTTCATATCCACTCTCTTATATCTACAAAATGACCTTCAATTGCTGCTCCTGCAGCCATAACTGGGCTTACGAGATGCGTTCTTCCGCCACTTCCTTGTCTTCCCTCAAAGTTACGGTTTGATGTACTTGCACAGCGCTCACCTGGTGCAAGTATATCAGGATTCATTCCAAGACACATACTGCAGCCAGAATTCCGCCATTCGAATCCGGCTTCTTTGAAAATCTTGTCTAATCCAAGCCTTTCTGCTTGGACCTTTACTTGCTGTGAACCGGGAACCACCATTGCTCTAACGTTAGAGGATACCTTTCTACCTTTAACGATAATTGATGCCTCTACCAGATCTTCTAATCTTGAGTTGGTACATGAACCGATGAAAACGCGATCAATTGGAACATCTACGATATGGGTGCCTGGCTTAAGATTCATATAGTCTAAAGCACGAACTGCAGCTTTTCTTTCATCTTCGTTTTGTTTAGCAAATTCCTCAGGATACGGTATGGTATCTGTAACGTCTATTACCATAGAGGGATTAGTTCCCCAGCTCACTTGAGGTGCAAGCTCACTTACGTTTATGGTGAGAGATTTGTCGAAATATGCATTGTCATCAGTAACTAAATTTTCCTTACAAAAACCGATCATTTGTTCTAATAATTCACCCTTTGGAGAATATCTTCTACCTCTGATGTAGTCAAAAGTCGTATTATCAGGAGCAATTAATCCGGATCTGGCACCAGCCTCAATAGACATGTTGCAAATAGTCATCCGCTGTTCCATAGAAAGTGAACATATCGTGTCTCCACGGTATTCTATAACTGTCCCAGCACCTCCTGCTGTACCTATCTTTTTAATCACAGAAAGTACAATATCTTTGGAGGTAATAGCATGAGGGGTTTTTAGTTTACCCGTAAGATTAATTGCAAATGTTTTGGGCTTGTCCATCCATAAACATTGAGTAGCCAAAACATGTTCAACTTCACTAGTGCCAATACCGAATGCAAAAGCACCAAATGCGCCATGTGTAGAAGTATGACTGTCGCCGCATGCAATGGTTGTTCCAGGAAGGGTGATTCCTAGCTCTGGTCCAATAATGTGAACTATGCCTCGATCCTGACTGTTTAGATCAAATAAAGTGACGCCAAATTCTTTGCAATTATCTGACAGCGCTTGAACTTGTCTACGAGAAGTTTCATCCACTATTGGAAGCATTCTATCATCTGTTGGCACGTTGTGATCCATGGTTGCAAATGTTAGATCCGGTCTCCTTATTCGTCGGTTGTTCAATTTGAGTCCACTGAATGCTTGTGGAGAAGTTACTTCGTGTATTAGATGTCTATCTATATATATTAATGACGGTGATTCTGCCGATTTCTGTAGGTCTGTCCTTTTTTTTGAACTTATAACCACGTGATTTTCCCATATTTTTTCAAATAAGGTCCTCGGCATAGATCTATAACACCTATGAAAATTACTTGAACTGGAATATAACTATATGCCGACTATAATATGGTAAATTGATAATACTTAAATCTAGTATTAATTCTGTTATCAATGGAAGAGAGTAAACCATATGCATTTTCCAAATAATAATAACACATACCATGAATATTTGATGGATCATATCAAAAAAGGCACGACTACCTGTGCATTGACATGTAAGGACGGAGTAGTATTGGCTGCTGATACAAGGGCAAGCGCAGGCTTTTTTATTGCTGATAGACACGTAATGAAAATTCAAAAAGTTGATAGACATCTTGGCATGACTATTGCTGGCGGTGTGGCTGACGCTCAGAACCTCGTTGATATTATGCGATATAATTCCAATATTTATCGACTCACAAACAAGGAATTGATACCTGTGAAGTCAGCAGCTAGATTATGCTCTAATGTTCTATTTAATCAGAGATATTTTCCTTACTACGTTCAGATTATTGTTGGAGGATACGATAATAAGGAAGGAGGACAAATTTACAATATAGATCTCTTTGGCTCGATGACAAGTGAAAAATTCATCTCAACTGGCAGCGGTTCTCCTGTCGCCTACGGCTATCTTGAAACAGAATTCAAAGAGGATTCAAGTGTAAATGACGCTTACAAGGTTGCAATTCAAGCAATTGCTGCTGCTATTAGAAGAAACGCAGGGACCGGTGATAATATTAATGCTGTTATCATAGATAAAGACGGCTATCGTGAGTTGTCTAACGAGGTTAAGGAGGCTGTCGGTGCGGTATATTGAACATTAAAGCTACTATCTGGTTCTTGGTGACAAAGTTTTGAGCAAAAAATATAGAAGAATTTCTTTTTAAATAATATGCTTAACTATTCCCATAGCCTTGTCTATTATGATCCATGCAAGACATCATGCTTCTGAGATAGTGTTGGTAGGCAAGCTTCATCTTTAAAGCCATGAATATTTGTAGACCAGCCGAATGATAAATGTCATTACGAAAAATTTGTTCTTTAGTATGTATTCAAATTATGCGATAATTGATTTTAGTAGCTTAGTCCGCCTTTATTTTAGCCTTTAGCCTTTAGACTTTTTAAATTTACCCACAATCCTATTGATACATGTTTATTTGTACATGATTACAATTCTAATACACGTGCTACCGCCGCATCATCCTATTGATGTCATCTTACTGTCATTGCTATTGATCGGAGCAAGAGTAAGAAAAGTCTTTACATCATTTCTATTTTTATGAATATCTAGATGAGTTTAAAACGCATGAGAACTTTCTAGGTATTTAAGCATTTAAATAACGAAGTATTTAACATTATTACTAAGAAATCTTTGTAGAAATTGGATCATTAGCTTTATAAAAGTTGATACATGGATCAAAAAGCTTTTTTCGATTGTAAAAATTCTCAAGGATGTCTTATAAAACATGTATAATCTTAGTTAAAAAGGATGAATGCAAAAAGAATATTCATAACACCAGTTATTGCAAGTATAGCTGTAGCCGCATTAGTGACATTGGGAGTCAATAACTCCATCCTCACTCCAGCGTGGGCAGACGGAAATGGTAATGATCATATAGACAAATATCATAGCTTGAAAAGCCTGGCAAAGGCGATCGACGACAACAAGTTCGATGATGATCATATAAAATTAAGCAGCTTTAAACATTCAGACGCATACAAGGATGCTGATCATGATGAAAGGGATTGTATAAAAGATGCCTATGAAAATGGGCAGAATCTTGCAGATTATGAAATATTGGACTGTGCTGATGGATCAGGCGGATATTAGACTAGCCCAACTATAGCAAACTCAGATTGAATGGTCTTTTAGAAGAAGCCTAATGCCAAAAAAAACTTTGGCATATCTCTTTCTTTTTTTATTCAATTATTAAAATCTATGATATTTGCATATATCATCTGCATATCACATGATAACTAATCTAATCCTAATAATGGTGTTCTGAATCAGGCCAATTTGTATTTGTATTAGTCGTTTATGGAACTCAATTAACCATGTTACTTATTATATAAATATAAGAAGCAAAACCGAATACTAACTAGATGACTGATTATAACGATCGTGACATTGGTTATAGTGACAAGAGGAAGAACGATGATGAAATGCCTTCAGCGTCGCGCCACGACGTTTTGGCACTAATAGACCTGTTTATAGAACAGATATTCAAAATAAGAAAAACATTACTAGGGGTCTCGATCTCTGCCCTCGTTATTGCGCCTATAGCTATTGGCCTTTCAATATTTTTGTTACGTCATCCATCATTCTTTGCTATTCTAGAAACAGAAAGCGAGTTTGGACTGGTTCTTAGTATATTGTTGGGTGCAGTTATAGTAATCTCTTCGATATGGTTAGTTGCTGGTATAAGGCAATACAGATCTGTAAGTTCTTGGAATGTAAAATACAAGGACTTTGTAAAAGAAAAAGAGGAAATAGAAAAAAAGATTGCATTGAGATATGGTTTTGACAATAATTATTTTGAATAATCCAATATCTATATAGAATCTGTTTATTGGAGAATGCTAATTTATGCGTGAGTATAGATTCTGGGTAATCATTATTGAAAAAATAAGAAAAACATCAAAGAAGTAATAAATAAAGTATCGTTGGTATATCTATAATATTAGGTAGCCTTATCCTTCTGATATAAAGTTATAGCCACAGACAAAATAAATATTCATAGCACTCTATTAATCACCCTAATTGAAACTTACAATCAGTCCTGCAGAATTAAAAAAGTGCCTAGATGATGAGGATAAAAAAATGAACCTCCTCATAGTAGATACTAGATCATTTTCAGATTATAGTTTGGGACATGTTCCGGGAGCTATTAACATGGATACCATGCAGTTTCATTGGATTGACACTTCAAAACATGGCATTGTACAATTTGCTAAACAGATGAAAATTTTGCTTTCAAATATAGGCGTAGAAAAGAATAAGAATGTGGTGTTTTATGACGATATTTCCGGATCGTCAGCAGCCCGCGGAGTTTGGCTATTACTGTATTTTTCGCATAGAAAAGTTGTGATGCTAGACGGAGGCTTCAAAAGATGGAAGAATGAAGGATATACCGAAGAAAGAAAGAGTAATCCATATCTACATTCTAACTTTGTGGCCAAACCCAATAACAGGATCCTAGCCGATTCCAACTATATAAAAAATAAACTGAAAATAAAGAGTAGGAAAGTTAGCATAGTCGATTCTCGCTCACAGCCAGAATTTCAAGGTACTATAGTACGGGCGGCTAGAAGTGGACACATACCCGATGCAATAAACATTGATTGGACTCGTAACATCGAGGATCATTCTTTCAAAGAAAAAGAACAGCTAAATATCATATACTCAATCATACCAAAGAACTCAGAAATTATAACATATTGCCAGGCGGGATACCGCGCTGCTAACACTTTTGTCGTTTTGAAAATGTTGGGTTATAAAAATGTGAGAATGTACCTCGGTTCATGGGGAGAATGGGGAAACAAATTAAATCTGCCAGTTGAGCGATAGTCTCTAGGACTGATAGATAGATAGGCTAGGGATATGACACCGCCTTAGTATTTTTTAATTATTTTTTATTATATTACGCAAAAGAGTAGACGAAAGATATAGAAAGGAAAGTCTGTTCTATTAAAAATTTAGAATTGCTCTTTTTAATTAGCTCCAAGTCCTCTTTTAGAATTAATTCAATATTGATATAATGGTAATCGGTTTTAGTGAATGTCCAAATGCATCATTATTTGTATGAGGAACAAAATATGTAATTGGAAAATATGTCAACTAATTCAACTCATTATTTTATTAAATGCACTTCTCCAACCCTCAGGGCCTATTCCTTTTAACTTGACGATTTTTTTATTTTCGAGATCTTGCCATGAACCGTCTGATCTTTGGACTAACATTGCGACATCCATATACTTTAACATTGGAGCATCGTTTGCACTATCTCCTACACCAAAGAATTCAACTTGATCGTGATATTTTTTTCTAAAGAGATCTACTAGTATCTTCACAGCGTTACCTTTGTCGTTGCCAATTGTAATGTCAAGAAAGCGTCCTCCATGAATTACATTCAAGCCCATGTTATCAGCAATTTTCATAAACAAAGTTACATCATCATTTTTTATTTGCAAAATAGTCTCGCCATACTCACGTTGTGCCATTCTTTTTGCGTAATCTATTGGCATCGTTGCAAATTTACTCAATTCTTCCATGGATACATCTGCTACACCTTTGAACTCGATTTTGAATTTATTTTTTATCTCAGCAAGGTTTGTTCTTATCTCTTTTGCAGATTTACCAAGCTCTATTATAATATATTCTTCTTCCAGTTTAGCACGATCAGGATAAGCAGAACTAAGATCAAAGTAATTCTTTGGAACAATTACTGCCCCGCCATTTTCTACAATAAATGGATCTATTAATCCTAAATCAGTTCTTATTTTATTTTGTTCAGATCTAGTTTTGGCTGAACAAAGAATTACAGGAATATTATTTGCTTTCAGTATAGCCACCAACTTATCTGTTCCTTCATATCTACCTGTAAAAATATTTGTTAAAGTACCATCTATGTCAGTAAAGACCACTTTTTGTAGCATACTTTTCATTAAATGAGATACACCATTGGTGGCAAGCGTATTCCCGCAGTAATAAAAATAATAATAATAAAAATAACTATTGAAATCAATGAAGTCCTAAATAACATAATCGCTAAAAGAGAACGTCTGTCTCATATATATAATACACAATTCATGGGTTTCGTTTTTATCATGCGTCTATATAATGGCATTATTAGATCGATGATTTTTATACTATAAAAATAATATCGTTGTCTAACTTTTCAAATGATATTTTTCTATAGGCTCAGTACCTTCTTTAAATGTTACAACTAGAGTGTCACCCACTTTATATGGACAGTTTGGAATGGAGCGAGGTTGGCGATCTGATGCTTCAACTATACATGTTCCATGGTCATCTTTAATGACTACCTTAGCTTCATCTGTAACTTCTTTTCTAAATAAATCCTTGAGAGGGAAACCGAATAAGGCCTGAACCCCAAAGATTGCTCCTATGATGATAACAATTGCAAGAGCTGCCAACTTCTTACCAGACATTTTAGAGAAGATGGAAGAAGACGAATCAGAATCAAATTCATAGCCCATAATTTAATATATACTATGGCCAAGAGCCAATTTAAGGGTATTTTAGCATTGATAAAGAGAATGCAAGAAGGGTAATGCGAATTCAATTAGTCTATGATCAGATCGCACTGTTTGGACCATCAATAGGATATGAATGCTATTTTATCTACTGTAAGGTCAGTGGGCAGATACGATCTTCGGTTGCTTATGTCTCCTTCCCAGCTACCGTTTAGACGATTTAATATATACAGGGAGGAAATTATTGATCCAGGTATTGATTCATTGCATTTATTAGTTTCTATATACAATATCAATAATTTTGGATGAAGAAATATAGATCTGATAAAATACCTTACAAGATCAACAACGAGAAGACCTTTACTGTTATATCCTATATTACAATTATATTCAGTGATCATGAAGCCTGTAATATTATAATACTCTTCTAAGATAAGTTGTGGTCCAGAGATACTAATGCCTAATAAAGTATATATTACATAATAAATCATTGTACCCATTTTATTTTTGTAGAAATGGTAGTACTGCCTCTATTAAGAAATCGAAGGAAAAGCTGGAAAACAAAAGCACGATCTTGTTGCTGCTCTTAACAGGTGCAATATGCTTGGCTTTACTAACTATTACGCTAAATACTACGTATGCTTCGGTACCAGCAAAAAGATCTGACTCAGTAGAAATCCCTGTGGCTTATTGTATTTATGATGGGAAAGAATATAGGATGAAACCTTATATCTATAATGATAAGGACCATCAACGAGATATTATTGGCTATCCGGACTTACCAGATCGCATTTCTGCTCAAATGTTAATACAAAGGGGCGAAACAGTTACCATGAAATTTGATGAAAAACCTAAACATGTTACAGGATATTTAATAGACTATGATGCTGATAAAACAGAGACATATTCTTTGAAAAAGAAAGGTCATAGTACATTTATCGTAGAGCCTACAGGAATAAGGAGCCTTGAGGTACATGCATCATTTTCTGATCATCGAAATGTATCGTACACGATACTAGCAGATGTTTCAAAATGAAATCATGTTAACAAATAATGACATCTGATCCAAATCTTTTATTTTTAATTATACGATGTTTATATTTCAGAGCTAATAAGGATATGAATCAAGCGTAAATACAAAAGACCCGAATTAATTGCCAATCTATTTTTCTATTTGATAACAAAGCTATTGAGGAAATGCCAACTGTTTGAAATCTTTCTTTAATTACACAATTTATCATAGCAATTATTCACACATATTAGAATGGATATCAAGCATACCACACCGAAGCTTGCCCGTCAGAAAACTATTACTCAGAGTTCATTTTATTCGGAGTGAATTGCTTGTATCTAAATTAGTATTGGTTTGTTACCATGCTAAAAGGGTATCCACCGCATCCCGCTTTCAGGGCTTGATATTTAATTTATTATTGTGCTGTCCAACCGATCAATGCACTAAGGCAGATCATTATGTATCATATGGAGTGCAACGCAGTTAGTACGATAGGAACAAATGTCCTTATTCAACAATAAAATGCTGCTATGAGCATTGAATCTATTCCAGTTTCTAGCTTTGTGACAAAAGATGTAAAAACCGAAACGGAAGATCAGAATATTCAAGCAGTCTGCAAAATTATGAATGAAAGCGACATTGGTAGTGTGATAATCGTGGAAAACTTACAAGGTAATAATCCCATAGGGATAATTACTGAAAGGGACATAGTGCGTATAGTGGGATCGTTAAAAATGGAGTTGCTACGAGAACCTGTACGGAAATTGGTAAGCAAACCTTTGATTACGATATCATCCAATAGTTCCTTTAAAGATGCAATACGCACTATGCAGTTCAAAAATATCCGCAGACTACCAGTAGTTGAAACAGAAGGAGATAATAATTTAGTGGGTATAATTACGGATAAAGATGTGTTTAGGACCATAATGAAAAACCAAAATTTGATACCCAGTCTATTGAATGATGAAATCGTACTTGAGCATAAATCAATACATGATCAATTTTCTGAACAGTGGTTTGGCGACATTCTACACAGAAGATAATCGGTACATAGATGGTTCATGGTAGTGACATATGGCCTCCTGATAAACTTAACAATAAAGATATCCAGAGTCTATTAACTTCAAAGTAGTTCTTGTAATTATAAGTTTTACCTGGTTGTATTATTATGATTATTATAGATATGTCAAATAAATGTTATAATGAGAGTTCATTTTAAGTTGTATTTGCACGGTAGATAGCGCGTTCCAAGTAAATAATAAATCCTTCTCAACTCCATATGTAGAACCAATCTCCGCAGCTATCCTACTTATTATGGTTGGAGTAATTGGTGGCGGAATAGGGTTTCTAAAAGTATACTACAGGTCATCGCCTAACAACACATGAACAGATGAAAGACAAAGCGTTTCTTAAATCTGTGGTACATCTATTGTAAAAAACCTGTAGACAGGAGACAGAATGGGTGTTTAAATGTAGTATTCTAATATTTTTTCAATATTATCTCTTTCTTCATCATTTGTATATTCTTCATATCTTGTAAAGTCAAGTGGGGTAATTATACCGACAGGCTTTTTTGGATTACTTTTAGTATCGTTATCGATAACGAGCAAATGTCTTACGTTGTTTTTTAACATCATATCAGCTGCTATAGAAGGGGATGAATTAGAATTAATAGTAATAAGGGGAGAAGACATTATGTCTACATTTTTCATCAGGCTAGTAGGTACATCATTGATGCATACCTTTCTGACTAAATCACGTTCAGTAATTAGACCCTGTGGTTCGCCAGTCTTATCAACTACTACCAAAGAACTCACGTTCTGATCTTTCATTTTCTTTGCTGTTTCTTGAACAGAATCCAGTGCTCCGACGGTTTCTACCCTCTTGCTCATTATCTGGCTGATGCTCGTAGTCATATAGCCTATTTACATTTTATACATAGCTACTTACACTTTTAAGCATAGCGAAAAACGAAGATCATGTAAAGATAATTAGTTTAATTATGAGTTAGATACAGTATACATACATGCACATGCTTTCAGCGTATTGCTGTAATTCAAGGAACAAATAAATTGCAAGGGTATCTTCAATTACTTCTCTTTGGCAAAGAAAGTGATGAAACTAAAAGCCATATCAATATCCTTTATCCTATTTGCTATAATAGTTCTACTAATACCTAGCACTACTGCATTGGCAGCGACAGCAATTCGTAATGAGAGTTCGATTTCTGATGTAAATGGCAGTAATAACAACAGTGTACAAAAACAATCAGAACAAAAGCAACAGCAACCAAATACTCACATTTATACTCTAATAGCAGAAAATACTACATTAGAAATAGCTCCAGGAGTTCGTGTTGATGCTTGGACTTATAATCATACTATTCCTGGACCCACTTTAACGGCAACAGAAGGCGATCGAGTTATAATACACTTTATTAACAAAACACCACTTCCCCACACAGTTCATTTACATGGAGACCATCCTAGCGAACAAGATGGAGTATTTGAACAAATCCCAGCAAATGGAACATATACTTATGATTTCATTGCGAATCCAGCTGGTGCATTAATGTATCATTGTCATGTCTCACCGGTAATGCAGCACGTAAGAATGGGCTTGTATGGTGCATTTGTAGTTTACCCAAAAGAACCTTTACCTCCTGCAAGAGAATATGTTCTTGTTGAAGGAGAATATGATACTCAGAACCAGCTAAATCCAGTGCCAGAATACTACATGTTCAATGGTTATGCAGAACAGTATATGGCACACCCTCTTCCTGCCAAAACCAATGAGACGGTTAGAATTTATCTTGTAAATTTGGGTCTTTCTCCAGCATATGGTATCCATATTCATGGAACATTGTTTAAAGCATATCCTTCTGGTATTTGGCAAAACTCTCCATTAAAAGTGCAGTCATGGGAGATAGGATCAGGTAATGCCGCTATATTGGAGGCGAAATGGCCATGGCCAGGTAAATTCACATTCCATTTCCATGGAATACCTGAAGAGAGAGGAGCGATGGGATACTTTAATGTTACAAATCCTACTACTAATGATGTAGATGGAAAAGATGTAGCCAGTACAAAGTCTATAAGTATGACAAACTGGCAGACCAATTTGACAAAGAGTTTACAGAAGCAAGATCCAAACGGAAAAGTAATTACTACAACGACAGCTGATCACAACAATGAAATGAAAGGAATGGAAGAACACCATCAACAATTTGCTTCTCAACCCTCCTACTCTAATACAAGTAAAGTGTCAATAGTTAGGGGAGCAGCCGCTCTAGGTAACAAAGCATTTTTGCCAGATCTGGTTAAAATAAAGCTCGGAAACACTGTCACTTGGACCAATAATGATAATAATTTGCACACAGTTACATCAGGTACACCTAATACCGCAAACGCTGGAGAAGCATTTGATTCAGGTTTAACAGCTCTCATAATGCCGGCCAAAACTTATTCACATAAATTTACAAATAGCGGCAACTTTCCATACTTCTGTAGGGTACATCCTACAATGGTAGGAAAGATTGAAGTTGTTTCTGATACTAATAGTACTGATAATAGATAACATCCTGTACTAGTAAAAACAATAGCATACAATAGATGATGTCGAAAATCGATACACAATTCTTACCTACCCTCAGGGCTCTGACAATTATTAGACCATAATACGATATGGCAGGCCAGAGAAACATGCATCGGTACAACGTTACGAGACTCCAATAGCTGATACCAATTGCGAAAGGATGTAATAGTCACAGATAAATATACACATAGGGCAAATATTGGTAATTTATAATCTAATAATCAACCGGGAACTACAAAAGCTGAAGCCTTCAAATCTATTTCATTTCATTTGCTAGATTTCTAGGCCGTATACAAAAAAGCCTTAAAAATAATAACAATAACAACAAACATACTCCATAATTGACAACGCCAACTAATTCAAAGATACACAATGGCAAAGTTAACACTAATGAAGAAGAATTAAGTTCAATTGCAAGTAAGCAAAATGTAATTCACAAAAAGATACAACTCTGGACTAACAGGAATGAGAACGAATTTGCTATAAGGATACTAGAGAACTCTGAAATAGCAATAGATAAGGAGATAAAAAATTTCCTTGCAACTACGAACCCCAAGGAACTTTACATAAGAGTGGTAGCAGAAACAGACTATTTTGAAGACTTAAAACACGGTTGGGACTTTACATTAGGTCATTTGGTTGAACAGTACAAAGAAGAGTT
The DNA here is from genome assembly GCA_035643635.1 of Nitrososphaeraceae archaeon. Lineage (GTDB taxonomy): Archaea > Thermoproteota > Nitrososphaeria > Nitrososphaerales > Nitrososphaeraceae > DASQQB01. The sequence goes on from DASQQB010000002.1 coordinate 15,190, forward strand.
TAGCGCCAAATTTTTTGGAAAAGATAATTCGATTAATATGAGGAAGAAGAAGAAGAAGAGGAATAATAATAGTGATCCTATCATTAAACTGATACCCTACAATAAATGTCATTATTGCAATTCAGAATTTAACAATGAGGATGAAACAAGAGAACATGAATTAGAAAACCATGTTTAATAGTCTTATTTCACACATATAGCGCGTATAGCGTATATCAGGCTTAATACGATAGTAAGACAGCTTACGGTGTCTGCTATAGGTATGGTATATGCATAAACGAGATTTTTACATCGCCACTTTGGTTTTTGCATTCTTCAATTTACTATTGTTACTAGAAATAGTACCTACACTGCTTACAACCCTCTCAGTTAGTAGACGTATATTATGATCAAAGATATAGGCTGTCTTTAAGAAAAGATTCGAGTTCTTGCAATTTATTCGATCCCCTTATTGCTATATCATAGAATACTAAGAAGATTTATGTAGCTTACCTTGGAAGAAGGGAAACACATATGTCAAATGAGGCTAAAAGGACGGAACATGCTGATCGGTACGGGAATCAAAATAGAAAAGAGACATCATCTAAGGGATCTTCGCCGAAGGATAAACTAACAGTATATGCAGGTCCTGAGCAGATTGTATACGAAGGCTCAGAAGTAATGTTAGACGGTAGCTGCAATCTGGACATAGGAAGTGAACCAAATCCAGCTATTTCATACGTTTGGGAAGTGGTTAAAAATAATATAGATAATGGACCATCTATAGAGCTTAAAGATCAAAATACAAAGAGTCCCTCTTTTAAAGCACCATACGTAGAATTTGATTTCAATAAAGGAGAAAATAATAAGCCGTATGTAAATTTGAGTTTCAAATTAGTTGTTATAGACAAAACTAGCGGATTGTCTAGCGAACCTTCTTTTGTAAGAATCATCGTAAAGATGGTACAAAGAGCATTAGTATTACAAGGAGGAGGGGCACTTGGAGCATATGAATTAGGAGTATATAGAGCACTTTGCGAAAGATTAATTGAAAAGGATAGATCTACCGGTAGCCGGAAAAATAGACCATTGTTTGACATTATTGCTGGAACTTCTATAGGAGCTTTGAACGCTGCGTTGATTGTACATTCCGTCAAGAAGAGAATGGACAAGGTACGGCATGCTAAAGATAAATTAGAAGTTACAGGAGATAATAATATTCCTGCAATATGGGAAGGATCGCTGCACGACCTTACTAACTTCTGGTGTGATATTACAATTTCATTTCCATGGTTCAATAGCGAACAGTTCAAAAAACCTTGGGACTGGTTGAACTATGTAAGCAAATCCTGGTTGGATACTTGCAATAGATACGTGACAAAATATTCGCTGCCACCGGATTTGAAGAATAATTATCTAAACCCTTTTTACCTATTTTTTAGGCCTGAAAACTATAGTCCAGCGGCAACTGGCGAATCTGCCAGAAGATATTTTTCAATGTTATATTTTCCTTACATATTTCCAATGCATGCAATCACGCCAAGCTTCATGCAACCTGACACGAGGTTCTTTTTGGGAATCCCTTCATTTTTCAGATTTAGTAATACTCCGTTAGTAGAAACAGTTGAGGGTCATTATTGGAAGTCGGATAAACATCCACTTCGTACTAGTTTTGAAGATGGTGAACCAAGGCTGCTTCTTGTAGCATCAGACGTATTGGATGCAACTAGTGCAGTTACCTTTGATAGTTATTTAGGCGAGACCAAATATGAAGACGGTCGTCATCAGACTAATAATTCTCCTGATACAAGACATTCTCAACACGTAATAAGTTATCCTCAAGGAATCACTATGCAACATGTAAAGGCGAGTATGTCTCCGAATTCAGTGCTAGAAACCTCAACAATACATGATAAGGTAAATGATGACACAAGATATTTTTGGGATGGAGCTTATCTTAGCAATACTCCACTAAGAGAGCTTTTGCATCTGCACAGATATTATTGGTACGATACGAAAAAGAATAGTCATCAATGTAATGATGAAAATCCGCCACCTGTTCCACATTTAGAAGTGTATTTAATAAACTTATATCCTACAGTAGAGAAGCAAGCAGAACCTCCAAAGGATGCAGATACAATTCAAGATAGAGAATTAGACATAAAATTCCATGATAAGACTAAATATGACAAGAAAGTGGCAGAGATGATTACTGACTATCTAATATTAAATGGTCAAATCAAAAATTTAGCCAAGAAGTACATAGGTATTTTTGAAAAAGACAAGTTACAAGAGTTTGAGGAAGAATATAAAAAGATCCTAAATACAAAAACACATAGTACAAAACGAAAAAAAACAGAAAAGAGAACATTTAGAGATCTTGTTGATGGCAGATTTGATATATCAAGAGTAATATACATTGACCGCAAGGATGATACTGATACTATATTTGGAAAAGCTGCTGACTTTTCTCGTGAATCTATGATAAATTTAGAGAAAGAAGGATATAGTGATGCGCAGAAAGCCCTTGAAGAACATCCTGACCTCATAGTTTCAAAAGATTCTTCATACAAAGTTCTACGAGGATCTTGTTTATCCTAGCCTGACAATAAGAACAAACAGAATTAGTTGGTATACACCATTCCTATTATTGCTGTTCAATTGCAGAGGTGAGAGGAGAACCTATTCCTATGAAGAATCAGAGTAAAGGGTTAATGCTTATAGCCGTATAGCCCATATCATCCACCCAACTTTCCCAAATCCCAGATTAGGGCTTACTCTTTGCTAGTGTATTGTTAGACTATTATAACTATGGGTAATTAAATTAATAGTACTTTCCTACAATGGGACTTCAATTTGACTTATTCTTTATAATCTAATTTCTTGCTCATTATTATTTCTCACTAGTTTATGTGCTTTATTACCATCAATTACTTTAATTAATTTCAGTCGATTCTGGTGAAATTGCGATTGAACATATTTCCAACTGATCCCTGTAATAAAGTAGAATAATCATTAATATAGGTAAAGCTAATCTATCAGGTTTGGAAGTTTTACAAATCTGTAAAGATTGCAGTCAACTATTAAGCATTTCATTGATGTATAAATTGCTATCAAGTTTGGAGAATATTGATAATTCTATCTTTGCACCCGGTCTCATTATCTGTCGTATGACATCTCCTGATTTGTCATCTGACCACCACTTCTCCCCAAATTTATTTTGTAGATAGATCTCTAGCTCTAAAGCCCGAACAGCAGCGATCAAATAACTAGGAACATACATAATTGATTCAGGTAAAATATGATGAAGCATCCAATATTCACCTGGCACTTCGAAACCGGTGTAATCTGTAATAAGTTTTGAATAAAGAGAAGTCGCATGATCAAGCGAAAGATTTTTGTGCCAAAATTCAGTCTTCATCAAAGAATTTGCGGTATAAAATGTCAAGAAAAATAATTCCATGAAGCGGTTTCTCTCTGTGATTTCGTCTAGCATCCTTTCATCAGAGATCCCCACTTGAGATTTTAAATATAGCCTATTTCTAGTTAATCTTTCCAGAAAGATTGAAAATATTTCTGCTATCCCCATTGGGAAGTTATATCTGCTCCAATATTCTAAAGATGGTTCAATGGAGGAGGCATGGATAGCATGGCCTGTTTCATGAAAACATGCTTGCAGATCGAAATAAGGACTTTCGCTTTTATAAAGTACTCGAATATCATTTGGAATCTGAATAAAAAAACATATTGGTGAAGGATATTTATTTATTCTATCCTCAACATCAAAAGAAATTT
>DASQQB010000003.1:0-6752 GCA_035643635.1 Nitrososphaeraceae archaeon
GTATGTCCACCGAAGTCAGGCACCACAGGGATCAGACCGGCGCTCATTGCCTCCACCGTTGATATACCGAAGGGTTCTCCAGGGAGAGTATGGAAGTAGACCTTCGACTTTTGCATCAAAGAAACTAATTTTTTAAATTCGACGTTTACTTCGAAAGTAACATAATCTTTCAGACCATAGTTCCTAACCATCTCTTTAAGATAAGAAAAATAAGCAAAACCTTCTTTTGTCAAATTGCCCACTATCTTCATGCCGCTTCCTATACCCTGTCCTTTAAGTAACCTTGCTACTTTGATTGCATTCTCTATCTTCTTTGTAGGGTTGAACCTCGATATAACAATGATGAGATCTTTACTTTGACGAGTTAATGATCTGGATCGAAGTGGGAATAGTACCTTATTTCGAAATACCTCTACGTCTACCGGTGGATATACGACTTTAGCATCTATACTGAAGATCTTCTGAAGAACATCGCGGCTATATTTCGAATTTGTAAGAACAGTAGAATTCTTTATCATATTCTTATAGGACGCCAATAGTTGAAGCAAGAAATTCTCGTTGCTATTAAGGCTAGGAAACGAGCTCACTTCTCTTAGAAGGGCTGAATATGATCGATCCTTCGTCTGAATGTAATACTGCGCTAAAGGAAAGTGGCAGTAAGTGATATAGTTATCTTTCGAATAGCAGCGGTGAAGGTTTTGTGCTGGAAAATACGGCAGTAAATCACCGTGAGTATTGATAGTCAGATCGTAATCAGTTTTCGAACAGATGTCTGCCATCAAATCCAACTTTTTTATTTTTCTGACTCGCTTAAGAACTGAAACCAAATCGGGACCATAGGATTTTTCAAGCTCAACCAAAACGGGCTTCTTTCCGATAGTAAGATCAAATGATATAGGTTGCCGATAACATATCAGAGCTTTCATAGTTGCAACAGCAAGTCTTTCGCTACCGCCGCGTGCATTCAAATTAATATGAACGATGTTAGCTAACAACTTGTTTACCTGCATTTACTTTACGACTTAATTGGTAATTAACCTTGCCATATTCTTTGGCACATCATGCTGTGTGCTGGTGCCTGAAAATAATTATTAACTCAATGAAACGATTCTCCACTGTTAATTGCACCCACATTATACCTCGGCCCCTTGTGCAAAATTAGAAACTCAATTTTTTGTAACTTTCGCGATCGGTTCTAAAAACTAAGCAACAGATTGTTATTATAAAAATACTGGAGCTGTTACTGCAGTATTTCTAAAGTATTAATCGTTAGGTTTTAGACTAGATTGCTAAAACAAAGAAAGAATTCTTCACAATCTAACAATGAAACGTGTACTCTATACATATCGCTATATTTTTCGTTATGATATTAAATTAAACCATATTAATACGACCTACATTGGATAATGTACTCTGGATTAAAAGATCATCATATACTTACTATCCGACCCTGAAATGCGAATCCATTTCACAATCCATTCGGAGTTAACATGAATTTTCATTAGACGGAGTGATTGAATTTCGACCGTACAATGCCGCTTTAGCGTTCATGTCACTTTGCTTGCAGCGTATCCGTTACGAGGATATTCAGATATTTGGAGGATATTTTGCAGCAAAGAGAAAGTTCTGTTGACGACCATCTGAAGAATGTACAATCTGTGGTCATCCATTCTCTACGTCACCTAAAGAAGGATTTTTTAAGTAAATCCAATAATGAAGTTCGGAAAACTTGGGTAGTAAAGGGTCGCCTATAACCTGAAGTTTGGGAGCCTATAATCTTTGTGTGCACTGTTGACTAACACAAGCTCCCAGGATATGGCCTCTAGCACGTTTAATAGTTTTGACGTATATTAACATGGCAAACAACCTTGTTTGGTTACAATAGAAGCGATAATAAATGGAAATTCGTATACGAAGATACCGTCTACAAAATATATGATTGGAACAAGGAACTAGCAGGATATTTTTTCCCTCGATACGATACAGTTCTTGAAGGACAAACTCCTGAAGATGACAATGAAAATCTTCACACTCATGCTGAGGCCATTGAAAAGATGAATAAATATCACCAAAGGATTGATGGCGGACAACTGATGGTTCCTATGGTTAAACTAAGTTTGCTTGACCATGAAGAAGGAATAGATCTTGACTATACTATCCATGCGTTAGAGACAAGTCTTCAAAGAACAAAATTGTGGAAACAATGGCTCGAGATCAACAACCGTGAATTTGGCATAACTGGTGTAGCAGCTTATACAGCTCGCGAAGATAGAAATATGCTGGCAATTGTCTTTGACATGCATTTGAATATGGTACTCGGAGAAAAGGAAATAGATCTATCTCTGGCTCCTTTACTAAATAAACTCCGTGTTGACGAAATGTTATAAACAAGAGGGGCTGTGCTGTATTTGGTAATCTTGAAGTTTTTGACTTAGGACTCAAGTTACAGCGATGCTAGAGTAGCAAATTGCCAAGAAGTGTAATCCCAATAATCAGCAGCCGATTTTCTGTCTATGCTTCTATCTCGTTCCAAAAGATCCATTAGCATACCCATCGTATTCATATGTGCCATAATATCTTTTGATCTGGGCCTTGATGCTCAGTACTGAACAAAAGGTAGAAAAAGATAGATCTTGTTTGTCATGGTATGAATAGTTGTTTATGTAACATTTTGATCGGCCATTTCTGGAGTTCAAAATTATAGGTGATTAAATTTTCATGTGCTGCTCGACTATAGCTTCATAAGTCCTATTCTATCTTCTAGGGATTGTAGTAAAGACCACAGTAAGATGAGGCGAGGGATTAATTAATCATAACAACTTGGCGCTTAAGCGTACGAAGTGTCCGCGGCACAAACATATTGGATACTGGGGACAACGATGTAAAGAAGATGTAGTGAGACGCATCTATCGAGGATTAAAAAATTTTGCGATTAAACTATCTACTAATATTTTGAATATTTCTATTATTATAGCAAAGGGTCTTAGATACTATTATTTTAAATCAACTTGAAAGTCAAAATCGCATCTCGGTAGTTGTCCCTACTTTCTTATAAAACCAGGCACTGCTTTCAGAACAATACAACTTCCTGACTAGAAGCTGCTGATTCAACTCTTAGAGCAATAATCAAGAGTGTATTAACTAGAGAAGGAAACTGATTTTCAGGAAAGAATTAAGTTCCACTTCTTTTTACTTTTGATAATAGATCTATAAACGACTGTTTTTTAATTTTTTATCGATGCATCATCATCATCATCTATCCTTTCAAGCCAGAAAAACTCAAACTTATAGTAGATAGAAATACAACGACCTGGCTTTAATTTATTTGCATTCCATCAAGGGTCGTGTAGAGGACTAGTCCAATTCTTTGCTTAATTATTTTTCTGCAAAGAATCGCTAGCATTTCATTTTGGGTCGAAAGCCGTTAATAGTTTAACGCCTAACGTGAGACTCTGAGCAATAACCGCAATAATCTGTATTCGTCCTTTTGTGACATACGCATTCACATCGTCCTCTACTCCCAGTAAATTTTCTTTTATTCAACTATTATATAGCGTCGTGAAGACTATTTTAACTATCTGATACTGTTTTTAGTTTAAATTCTTCTAGCAAATGGCTGATTTTGGTCTGTTTTTCTTATATTTACGAGAGCAGAGCGATTATCGGCATTTATCGGTGTTCCTGAAGTTATCATTTATAAGATAGGGAGCCAACAAAGAAATAGGAAGTTTCATCCGTTAATGCAAAGCCCTGTTCCACCCTTAGCATGTTCAGTGTGTCTCACAAGACAGGGTCTTATTTCTGATCCAGAATCTGGCGAAGTTATTTGTAGTAATTGCGGAACGGTGATTTCAGACTCCGCCGACGATAGTATTCATTTAGAACGGCGCATATTTACAGCCGATCAAGCCAATAAGAGAGCTAGGACTGGAGCCCCTGCTTCTCTGGCCATTCATGATATGGGTCTTTCAACGATAATAGGAAGGGAAAATAGAGACGCGAGGGGGCAAGGATTAGATTCTGCCACAAGCTTCGCGATAATGAGACTAAGAAGATGGGATCTTAGAACGCAGATGCATACTTCCGCAGATAGAAATCTTAGAATAGCTTTTCAACAACTCAATACTCTGAAAGACAAACTTGGACTATCAAATGCAGTTATCGAAAAGACTGCTTATATCTATAGGAAAGCATATGAGAAGGGGCTAGCCCGTGGAAAAACAATATCTGGCATGCTGACTGCAAGTGTATATATAGCGTGCCGAGAAATGGCTATTCCAAGAACACTAAAAGACATTGCACTGATCAGCAACGTAAAGCGGAAAGACATTGCCAGAAACTACAGATTACTTCTATTGGAACTTAACATCAAAATTCCAATAGTAGACCCTCTGAATTGTATTCTTAGGATTTCAAATAGAGTAAGAATTAGTAACAAAACGAAAAGCAAAGCAATCAGAACAATGAACAGTATTGCTAAGGATAAGCTAATAATCTCAGCCGGCAAGAATCCCATGGGTTTTGCCGCGTCTCTGATTTACCTAAAAAGTAATAGCTCAAGAGATGACGTTACCCAGATGCAGTTAGCCCAGGCAGCCGGCGTTACTGAAGTAACTATCAGAAACATATGCAAATTCTTGAGAGATTATGTCGATTCTGATTAGATTCTGATTAGACTAGGATCCCCTGAAGAGATAACATTCCTGTGTTGTAAAATAATCTCTGATAAACTATACAGATCCATATCGATCATGGTAGGATGCCAACTGTGACCGCCAATGCATACTGTAGTGTTCTTCCTAATATGGATCCACAGATTCTTTTAAAGATAAGATTTCAATAATTACTATGGTTGGAAATACCACTAGGACAATTGCTAGAATACTAAATATTGCATAGTCAATCAGCCAGTTGTACATCTGCGCTGTAGGCTTCCGAATCAGCGTTTTGTGAATTATTGGTCACACCAATCTATAGTACGATTATGAATCACGGTAGCAAATGTGTATCAAACATATCTAATTGACTTATCAAAGGGTAGGTGGAAGTCGGAACTGATCATGGAGGCATATGCATGTATCAATTATATTAATGAGAAGAACATTATTGCTCTTTCAAATAAGATCCTTTGCAGTTAGCGGCTGCATTTTACCTGCAAGCCGCCTCATTCTGATGGCTAGTAACGTAGATACAATTGCCAGTACCAGCCCCACTCCCATTAGAATATTAAATGTAACAGGACTTGGGTAACTTTTCTCAACATTATCAACAGTAATAGGGATGGTAATCGATGATAGAATTACAGTTGCCAACACTGGACCTATTGCGCCTCCTATAATTCTCATCATATTTGTAGCAGCTGAGGAGACTCCTGTATACTCTGGGGGTGTAAATCCAATGATGGTGACAATTACTGTGTTTGGTATAATCGCACTAGCTATACCAAAGATAAAGAGACCTGTATTAATGCCTGGTGGTGCATAGTGGAAAAAGTAAAGTAACGCAAATGAAATAACAGTAATCGCCATACCCGGTACCAATAACTTCAAGTTATATCCCTTTCTTCTTGCTACCATTAGCCCGAATACAGGCCCAAAGATAACAGCTGCTAGACCAAAAGCCACCTGTAATAATCCTGTATGAATCGGGTCTAATCCCAATCCAGATGGAGGAGGCGAAGCTCCTAATTGTGGTACGCCTGTAATAATGAAATACTCTAAAATACCGTACATCAACATCATAATGTTTCCAGTAAAAATAGCTGCCTTGAACTCTAACTTCAAATTAACTAATGGAGACTTTGCTCGCTTCTCCACTCTCATGAAAATTACAAAGGAAATAACCCCAATAATGAGGGGAACTACAAATGCCGCTAAATTAGTGGCAATTGATTCAATAAATGTTATTGCCAAAAGGAAGCTAACGATTGTTACTGTCAGCGTTGCAATGCCTGGATAGTCCATTCTCTCCTTCTTAGTCTTAGGAGGAGTCTCGCGTGGAATTTCTTTGTCAACATCATCATGCTCATGTATCTTTTTAGGTTTATCTTCATGAATAAACCTCCAGCAGGCAAACGACAAAACTACTGCAACCGGAGCACAAAAATAAAAGTTACCCTGCCATCCAGCCCCTGCACCTACTATTGGTCCCATTACAGCTCCCAGCGCCAAGCCGAAAGCGTACCCAGCAAGGTATATACTCAAACCAATCGAGAATTTGCTTCTTGGGACCTGGTCTCTTATTAATTTAGTTGATATTGGAGTACTAGCTATTGCTATACCCTGAAGCACTCTAAGGACAAGAAGAATAGGGTAGTTGGGAGCAAAAGGCGCAAGAACAGTTCCCACTGTAAAACATATCATCATCATCATTAACATTTTCTTGGCTCCAACAAGGTCCGCTAACCGTCCCATTATCACAGTCATGACGGCTCCACAAATCATGTATGCTGTCATTGTCCAAGACGCATATGTATCAGAAATATCAAAATGTTCAGCTATGTTTGGAATAACTGGCCCCATACCGGTATTAAGATAGACAAAAAGAATGATAGTGCCTACTAATATCAGAATTGTTTTCCAAGCGTTAAACGATATTTGCTCTACAACAGGAGGTCTAGCGGTTGAAGCGGCGGCAGACAAGTTAAGTCAGTCAACAAGGTCATATATTTAAAATTATAGTTGCAAGTGCTCTTGAAAAGCATTGTATATTACTAATAATCAGATACTAGTGCTTTTGACAGCTGTTAATTT
>DASQQB010000004.1:0-8142 GCA_035643635.1 Nitrososphaeraceae archaeon
GTCCAGGTCCTCGATTCTGAAACAAAACCTGGTAGACTATGCTATCCTTCTAAGGCAGATCTCAAAATACTGGGAATACAGGGAAAGGAAAGGATTTGGGAGATATAATAAAAAGTCAGAAGTTAGTAATAATAGCGATAACAAAAAAAATCAGCTTTCCATTAAAAGAACAGCCCAATTAGTGGTATGTACCTTTACTGGATGGTAGGAGACTAACAATTTAGTGCCGTTAATATTTTCGATATTTGAACCCGACTTTCCCATTACAGCATTTTTGAAGCTTAGAAGACTGGCAAACGATTCTACTTTATCTGATAATTGTTTATTTGAATCAGCTATTTTCTGACCATGTTGATCAACATATACAACGCGTTTATTATTATCAGTTAGATTAAGACTTTGTAATGATTTATTAAAAAGGGTAAAGTTTAAGGCACCAGCCCAAGTACCAACTAGAGTTTCGTTAGTATTATTCTTTATAGAATAAATTGGAACTGTTATCGAAGCTTCGCTTAGACCAGATGAATTAGATACAAATGCACCACTAAGATATGTTTCATGTGTGTCAATAGCTCCTTTAAAAAATTCATTGGGAGCTATATTGTTAGTCGTTAAATTAATCTGACGAGAATAAGGTTCTTCTAGGTAAAAATTACCATTTGGCATATTAACAAAGATTATCTGAATGTCTTTGTCTGTATCTAAAATATTTTGTGCCACTTGTCTTTTTTGCAAATCAACATCTTTGGGTATTCCATGCAATGATGGATTAAATGAATTTGAGTAAGAAGAAAAATTCATTACCTGTGGTAGTTTGCTTGTAACTTCTAAAATTGCAACTGATTTGTTCAGTCTATTTTGTAAACTGTCAGCTAAAAGGTTTATCTCAAGGTTTCCGTTGTTTGTGCTGATTCGTGGACCTGGGTTTGCAGTATTATGAGTAGTGGAAATGATAGTATTATTATTGCTATTGTTGCTCTGTCCATAAGACAATTGACTTAAATTAAAACTAGTCAGCGTAACTCCAGCGATATTTGTTAAAAGAAATATTCCAAATAAAATGATCAAAAGCTGCTTTATTACATGCATGGACAAACCATTAATTAATAATATTTATAACTCTATCTATCAAAATGTCAGTCACGAAATTTGGCATGAGGGATCTGATTTAAGAAATATAAGCATAGGAATTCTGTTTCAGAAAATTCACCTAGACACATATCTTCAATATCTTGGTTTAATTTGTCCATATGCTGAATATGCCAGATACGATCTTGATATTGGTAGAAATGATCTTGATATTGGTAGAAATGGCTATTATCTTTTTCTTAAACATGACCTTGGTATAAAATGGTCTTCCTTTCTTAAGCAGTGGATTTCCCAAGGCATAAAAACTACCACTGGCTTAAGCCCACATATTGAAATCAGCAACGACCAACTCGAAGTTACATTCAGCGAAAGACGCTGATAATAAGCAGACTTCTTTGAAATGCTCATCATTATCTACTATAGCTTCATGTGGTTTAACAAAGTTATCCTGAATTCTCTGTCCCTCTGCTAGTTCCTAGTATACTAGCACAATCGACCTCTCAAGCGTGAAAATGCATAAGACCTATTTCTCACGCTTACAAAATGCATAATTTACGAAGGAAATTATTGAAAGATTGAGCGTGAAAATTGAAAGCCAGCAAATTGAGTGGAGACGAAGTAAAGTATTGGAATTAGACAGCAAAGGTAGCAGTCAACCAGAAATAGCAACAATGAAGTAAAGCACCAGATTTTCTGGAAAATTTATACCGATTTAGAAAATAAAGAATTGCTAAAGTCTTCAAATGTTGATACTCCAGCGACTATGCAAATTGATAAAAATACTGTAAGCGGAACCGAATTAAAGAATCGGCTTGTATCAAGGAAGTGTTATGACTACTAATACCTCCAACAAACAAGTAGCCATTGTCACTGGTGCTTCGAGCGGTATAGGCTTGGGTATAACCCGAGCGTTGATACAACACGGTTATCGTGTGGTCGCCAACTCGCGCAATATCAGCAAATCAAAAGATTTGAAACCCTCATCTGACCTCACTGTTGTGGACGGGGACATCAGCAAACAGGAGTCAGCTATAAAAGTGGTCGATGCCGCCATCAAAAAGTTTGACCGTATTGATCTCCTGGTCAACATCGCGGGCATATACATCACAAAGTCCTTACCGATTATACGCCGGCGGACTTTGAGTTGATGATTGGCACGAATGTTGCGGGTTACTTTTTCATCACGCAAAGAGTGGTCGCACAAATGCGCAAACAGAAGTCCACCATATCGTGGGCATGTCGACGGTTTTGGTAGATCAGCCATTGGCTGGCGCGACGATTTCGTTGCCTGTGATTACTAGGTCAACCATTCCGGCATTTCACCGCGCATTGGCTATGGAATTCCTGACTGACCGTATCCGGGCGAATACAATTTCACCTAGTGTTGTTGACACTTCGATGCACGCCAACGACGACCACGAAATTCTAAAAAGACGCCACCCCTTTCCGCGATTGGTTCAAATCTCGGAAATCGTGGATGCACTGCTTTATTTGCAATCAGCATCCATGGTGAATGGCGAAAACATCCGCATTGATGGAGGGGCCCATGCTGGCGCCAAATGGTAATCAGCGTAGTGAGAAGAGGTCCTCGAAGGGGAAGTTAGGTGTTGCTTTTTAATTAACGAGGAGGACATCGTTAGTATTATATTACTCAGATTAATCGTAAAACGCACTAAATCATTTATAAAATTAGATGCAATAACATTATAAAAGAATGTAGCTAGACTGCAGGATCATTGAATATGTTCTGGTACCAATCAGTATCCTAGATGCAGGTTCATGCCAACGACGACCACGAAATTAAGTCCTACAGCGCTGGATGATTATGTTGAATACTATGATGTTGGCAATTTGCTTCTCTTGCAGTCTTTTTCTTGAGTCTTAACTCGATCTAAGATAACAGTGTGAAGTACTAAGCACTAGTCTAGTTCAAATGCAAAAATGCAAATTACTAACAACAAGAAAGAACAACATATGGACATGATCAAAAGAGAAGAATATGAATACACACCCAAACAAGGATTTGTCCTTACACATTTCAAGACAGTGCAGGATGTAAAACGATCAACAGAGTTTTATCTCCGAGTTTTCGGAGGCAGGGTTATCCGTAGTGGTGAACCCACCATCATCCAAATTGCAAATAGCTGGCTAGTTTTAAATGTAGGTGGCGGCCCAACTGACGATAAGCCAAGTATAACTCTGCATACACCTCAGAACCAAAATGAGGCGAGCAACTTCATGAATATTCGTGTAGCAGACATCTGGGCCTCTTATAATGAATGGCAAAGCAGAGGAGCTGAATTCATTACAGAACCAAAAGACCATGGTGTTGAAATTCGCTGCTATATGCGTGATCCGGACGGATATATAATTGAGGTCGGACAAACAACTGGTGGACTAAAAGATATCAATGTTGGATAAAGATAGAAGGACTGATAATCTACCACTATTTTCTTTGATAACGAAAACAATGTCTACAATATTGACATCTTCTGTATACTGATTTTGTATAATCATCGCTCGAAAATATTCGTAGGACCGCAATCTTACGTTTATCGTATGCGATCACTAATATAACTTTCAATCTATCCCTATTCACTTAAAGTGTTTCATCTGATAATTGGCAATAAGATCCCAACACAAATAGGAAGAAGAACAATGCCGAAAAAAATTTCATATGCTGACTCCAATTATCACCTAACTTCATATTATAATATGCTATGGCTTTCCGACCCCAACTTCATGGGTCAAAACCAAAAACTTATTGAACGCTTAGGTACGGTTCACGATCTGAGGTTCCTTATTTTCGATAGCTACACCCGACTTCTATTTGGCTCGACTTTTGATGGTGATAGGGACGCATACATTAATGACTTTGCCGCCCTCATTCCAGACCAGATTGATCTAATATTTGGAGAATCTGAAGGATTTCCGGAGATGCGCATTCCAAATATCAAGGACTGGACAGTCAAGCATCAATCCACTTCGATGTATTTTTACAGGGCGTACCCAAACGCACCAAAGTATCTGCTTTTACCAATCAAGCCTTGGCATTATAAGAAATGGCTAAATCTTGCCAAAGGTACAGAAACCCATGGAATACCTCACCGATATGGTTACCAAGGTTCCTGAGGGGACTAGCTCGACCAAAGTAGACGAGTTGCGCTCAGCAGAGGCGGTACGTGCTGCTGATCTCGCTAAAGCTGGCCATTTGGTTCGACTCTGGCGCCCACCATTAGGTCCAGGCGAATGGCGTAGCATTGGGCTGTTCCGAGCCGCCGACGAAGCAGAGCTTCGCGAAATTCTTGGGTCATTACCTCTTCATATCTGGATGCAAGTGACTATTACGCCTCTGAATCCACATCCAAATGATCCTGAATATCGTGCCAGTCAATCAATCGACCAACCACAGGCCTAGCCATAACTGCAAGTAATAATGCTAGGTATGAAAACTATGAGTACAGTATTTGTGGCACAAGGGATGCAGCTTATGAAAGGTACAGGAACTAGAATATCAAGCAAGAGTTCGGTGCCAGACAACCGCATTGTTCTCAAGGGTGAAGTATTGGAATACCGTGATAGCCTCACTCAAGTATTCGTTTACCAAACAAAGTCATTCTTGAATTATGGAAAGGAGAGAGATGAAAAGATACATACCGACAGGCTACATGGCAAGGTCGTGAGGAATTCTTAAACTAGTCAAAATTTAAACGAAAAGCAACCAACTAATCTAATAATATGTCTTCATGACTAGACAGTAGTAATAACTTCCTTGGATGTCAAGCAAAATATCCTTATCATCTTTATCTTAAATAACTACATGTATCAATGACATCAAACCCGATTAGTTAGGCAGATAACAGTTTCAGTGGTAAACCATCGAATACATGCCAAGTTTCTATGATTTTCCCATTTTGAATTCGATATATACTTATGCCTCTGTACCTAATAATTTTATTAGTTTGTTTAGTGTCAGAGTAAATTGCCTTTGGTGTTAACGATCCTTTCCAATATGCACCGACAAGATCCGGGTAGGCTTCTGATGCAATCATTGCCTCTACCACATAATTCAAGTCATCTAATTTATCTAATGAATACTTAAGGTCACGCTTTGCTCCTGCTACTCCTCTTCCAGGCGAGCCCATATAAGCAGATTGACCATGGTCTACGTATTCTGGGGCTATTATTTCATCAAATATTGCTTCATCTTTGCTATTGTATGCTTCAAAATAGCGTTGAATAACTGCCTTATTTATTTCAATTTGGGACAATGTTTCATCAGTAGTCATGCCAATATATAATAGACTGGATCTTGCGGCTTATGGCAATTTTTAGGTTGTTATTGAATGAATGCTTGTCGCTATTATTTTCATTAGCTAGAACACACAAGACAAGAGAGAAAAAATACATGCTTTATCATTAGCAAAAGAGTACTATTCTATGAAACTGGATTTACCTACTAATGCTAGAGTAGTAGGAGACGCTTTGAAGTTTGTTTCAGACTATTCTAATAATAATAACACTAAGAAGTCGATATCTAAGGAAGATAGTCAAGAATCTAAAGAAGAGCATGAGTATGATGGGATAGATTCATCTGATAAACAAGGTGAAGAAAAACAGGAAGAGCAAACTGGAGAGATGACTACAATAAACCAAGTTTTCTAAGTTGTATTCAATTAAAAGCAGTGACTTAACCACTAATGTTAATATTTAAAAGATATTTTCTAGTTGAAGATAAATGAATTTGTAATAGAGAATAAAAGAAGATAATATTGATTATAATCTCTTAGTAAGTCAATATAGTATAAAATATTTCTATTTGGGATAATCATTTCTGCCCTCCCAACATAAAGTAATTATTTTTTAGAGTAAGAACTGACTAATCGTATATATGATTTGAATTACAGCATGTCACACCATGATGAAAATAAATGTAAAGACAAGGAAAAAAAATCTAATTGGGGCAATCAGTCTAATGGGTGTTGTAACAATGGCTGCAGCAGCAGCATTCGCTGTGATAAATTTGACGCCAGCAGCCTTTGCGGATCCAAGATATCCCCCACAAGATTATCATTGTTATAGCAATCCACATAGCGATGAGAAAACTGGCAATCCACATGACGAGGGCCTGAATGATAAGAGTAATCCTCATGACGGATTAAGATCTGAGGGCGGCGAATGTGTTCCAAGATAAGCAGGTGTATAATACAACTAGAATTTTATAACTTCAAAGAGTTATGATCTAGCACTCTAAGGATTATTACGATAGGCAGCAAAAAGCCATCATAGTCTATGAGTACGCCTCATTTTTATTTGCTTTCGTCTTCAAGTTCTATAAAGAAAAACTAGAGTCACCTAGGAAGAATAATGAATTCAAAGCCTGATTATGGTAAAGATAAGAATCAGCTAAAAGAGGAACAAGATGACGAAACTGAGAAGATCACAAAAAATCATGTTTTCTAACTATTCAAACAAACAGCATTTTTAGCATGACAAATAGAAGTATTCTATAGTATATTTTTATATAAAATCCATATATACCTTGCAGAGTAACGTACAGTACTTATGCGTAAATTATTCTCAATAATCTGTGCTTTGATAGTAGGCGGATCAGGAATTGCATTGATTAGTTCAGTAGAGTTAGCACATGCTGCTCCCTCTTTGACACAAAACTAACTGATTGTCGTTTCTATCCAACATGTAAATGCAAGTATGTCAACTCACCTTAGATACAAGTATCCACATTTCTCTGCTAAAGAGGTTACAACAACACAAATCTATGACAAAGATAAACAAGAAATGGAACTACAAAAGGAGAGATACTTTTGGGATGGAGCTTATTTAAGCAATATACCGTTAAGAGAACTCTTGCAGGCTCATAGAGACTACTGGTGTAAGAAAAGAAAAACAGAAGTACCAGATCTCGAAGTATACATAGTTAATCTGTATCCATCCACTGAGAATTCTCTGCAGGGCGTCATTGCTGATGCAGATGTAATTCAAGACAGAGAGATTGACATAAAGTTCCATGATAGAACAAAGTACGATATTCAGGTTTCAAATACTGTCACAGATTATATAGACTTAAACAATACGATAATAGATCTTGCTGTAAAACATGCAAAGGACAGGAATGCTTTACAAGCTGATCTTGCCAAAATTATGAATTCAAATTCAAAAAGCAAAGGTCGCAATAGGCTTAGGAGAAAATATAGAGAACTCTTAGAAGGACGTTTCAACATAATTAGAGTAGGATACATAGAAAGGCAGGATGATGATAACACTATTTTTGGTAAAGCATTTGAATTTTCTTATCAAACTATAAACGGCCTAAGAGATAGAGGATACAAAGAAGCACAAAAAAATATAAGATATGAATAAATTTTGTACCTACTGTATACTATTAGAGTTTTAACGTATGGTCGAACATTCAATTCCCGTGTATCTTAGAATAAGAACTTTAAATCAACCGAAATAATATGGTAGCAGTATTACCGTATGCAAAATCTGTTGTAAGATAGTAGTTTGTGTCCTATGCAAAGGATAAGTTGTCTACTGCATTAATAACTTCTGTGGATAATAGTGTCTTGGACAAGGATGCAACCTCCTACGCTGACACGTTTAATGCTTTAGACTGGGTTGTAAGTTTTGTCACTTAGATACATTATTTTCTAAGCCGCTACCACATCACAAGTAGATGATGTCCTAACTACAGGTAGAAGCATGATGCAGGCAATAGAGGCCGTAAGGAATGAAGGGAAAAGTGTAGCAGGGGTAGTTTGTATAATGGACAGAGAAATAGATGAGAATTTGAATCTGCTAAAGCAAAATATGGAAGTGGAAATAACAATATGCTGAGGTTCTTGAGGAAAAGAGAGGGTAACTGAGGAAAAGTGGAGAAAAGTAGAGAAACAGTCATGGATCTATTATTAGGCTACATATTTTTCTGGTCTAATCTTGTCATTGTTATATCTTTTACAATTATTATGCATAGAGCAATGAAAACAACCTGAAAGAATTCTATCGCTACTTCTAATTCACTCACAGCTAATC
>DASQQB010000005.1:0-25714 GCA_035643635.1 Nitrososphaeraceae archaeon
ATAGCAAGAGTATAGATCAGAAAATTATAGAACTAATGCAATCTGCCACAGATATATATGTGATAAACGATGAGAAATTAAGAGAAGCAAAACCAGATCTTATTATTGCTCAAGGCATATGTGAAGTATGTGCTCCATTTGCAAAAGAAATCGATCGTGCATCTTCTGTATTGGGCTACAGACCAGATACTCTCGTACTTGACCCTCATAATCTTGACGATATTTTGACAAGTATAATGGATATAGCAGAACGAGTCAATAGAGTGACAGAAGGTCGAAAATTAGTAGTATCCTTACAAAAGCGTATTGACAGCATAAAGACGAGAAGCGGACGAAGGGTTGTTGTTGATGAGCACGAGAATAATAATAATGATGATAATAATAATAATAAATCAAAAGTTCTCTGCCTTGAGTGGATCGAACCTTTCTTTACTGCTGGTCATTGGGTTCCACAAATGGTAGAGATTGCAGGCGGTATTAATGGTCTAAGTTACTCCGGACAGCCTTCTCGTCGCATAAATGACATGGATGAGATAACAAGCTTCAATCCAGATAAAATAATTCTGATGCCATGCGGTTTTACTATAGAAAGGACGTTAAAAGAAGCAAAGATATTGGAAACTAACGAAAAATGGAAATCATTGGAATCTGTTCAAAACAATGAAGTATATGCAGTTAATGCAGGAGCCTATTTTAGTAAACCTGGTCCTAGAACAATAACAGGATTGGAAATAATAGCTAAGATAATTGACCCAGAAGGTTTTGAAGACATTAAAGTACCTGCTAATTCGTTCAGCAAATATGGCTATCACTAAAAATGCTCCTACTCCGAAATTATTATAGAATAGACAACAAACATCCATCATTCATGTTTGCGTAGCAGGGCCAACCTTTCCCAATTGAATCTCTAATCATCGCTTTACTGTTATCACAACAAAAAATGATCGATTGGCTAATACATCAAAGTTGCCGGTGAGTTACAATAGTTCTCATTTTGCTTTGTTTCTTTACTCATTATTTAGAAGCTTGAACGAATCCAACATATGCTGATGATATATTGGAAGAATATCTGATAGATCTTTTTTATCGCTCTACGCTAAAAGAGAATTTAATGCATGTCTTGTATTGGGTAATTTTGCCTGTATTAGGGTCTACCTGTGCTGTCTGATCTACTACTTCTATTCCATGTATTCCACGTATTGTCTTTACAGCTTCATTTACTGCAACTTGAGCAGCATCTTCCCATCCTTTATCAGAAGTTCCAACGATTTCTTCAATTTTGGCAATCGACGACATTTCAACAAGATACTAGCATTCATATAAAATAAAAGTTTCTTTAACTTTTTGTCTAATTCCAGTATTTTCCCATAATTCTCATGCATGCATTCCAGATACTCTTTATCTCCTAAAAATTGGGTGACTGCTACTCTCAAATAGACTAGATCTTCTTTTGTAAATTGTGACTTGTATAGTTCTGTAGTAGTAATGTTCTTCATTCTATTAATAAGAGTAGTCCTTAATTACCTTGGTGCTTTCAAGGCCTCAAACTCCTGAATTTTTCAGATAGAATCTTCTAATGGCTCATCTATAAATCAAAGCAATTTGATAAATGACTAGTTGCTGCGACTATCATTATAAGTCACGTTAAAAGGATCCTGCGCATTTTCATTATAATACTTTAAGCGCTTATTTTAATTATTATAAAAAACATTTTCACTTTACCGAACATAAATTATCCTAAACAGTCTTAAGGCGTTAAATTCGATCTCTGTTCCAAAGAAATTACTACAAACTCTTTGTGATCCTGTAATTAGTATGATAAAAATTAATATATGAATCGATATGCCAATCTGTAATAATATTGATATTTAGGGTTTGGTAATCTTCATACGCATGCCGTATTTTGGTCGTAATGTGATAAGTGGATTCAATGCAATTTTCTGGTCTGGGGCTAGTCTCAGTTTCCAATATCTGCATATTATAGCTATTAAAAGTGTAGCCTCCATCAATGCAAATGATTCTCCTACACAACTTCTGATACCTCCTCCAAATGGGAAATAACTGAATCTTGGCAAACGACTCTTGAACTCCTGCGTCCATCTTTCTGGATAAAACCGATCCGGTTCATGATAATAACGAGGATCTCTGTGCATTACATATTGACTCATCAATATTATTGAGCCAGATGGTATTAAGTAATTGCCAACTTTATAATCATTAATAGCTTGTCGACCTATAGTCCATGCTGGTGGATAAAGCCGCAGGGATTCAGTTAAGATCTTGTTAGTATATCCCAATCTCTGGATATCACTTATTGTTGGTCTCACAGATTTGTCTTCGTCTCCAATAACAGACGAGAGCTCCTCATGAAGTCTTGTCTCAACCGCAGGATTTTGTGATAATAGATATAGGGTCCATGTAAGTACATTGGCTGTTGTTTCATGACCTGCCAAAAAGATAGTCATCACTTCATCCCTCAATTGCAAGTCAGTCATTCTTCCAATTCCGGCTTCTTCGTCTTGTGCTTGCAATAAAGTATCCAAAAGGTCTTTATGACCTTTGCCAGGATTTTCACGATGTTCCTTAATCATACTATACACTACCGAATCTAATTTGTTCTTAGCAAGTTGGAATCCTTTGTTAATCCGTAAAATAGGTATCTTTTCAATCAGCTCACCAAAAGGCATCCGAAGTCGGTTGAAATAACGCATGCAAGTCAGTAACGCTCCACTGATTTCGTCATCTCCAACTTTAATATCTGAACCCAAAACCGTCATGCTTATGATTGCTGCTGTTACACGCATCATTTCTTTATGGATATCAATTATAGATCCATCATTCCAGGTATCACACATACGCATTGCATAACTTGTCATGATATCTGTATATCCCTTTATTTGATTAGGTTGAAACGTCGGTAGTATCAACCGTCTTTGCCTTTCATGGTAGTCCCCCTCGCTTGTGAGTAATCCCTCTCCTAAAAGTCGTTTAGAAATCTGTAAACCTCTACTTTTTATAAAGTTCCTATGGCTACTGACCAGTATATCCTCTATGTATTCAGGATGATTTATTAGGTAAACATGTTGTCCTCCAAACTTAAAGTGACAGATATCACCATATCTATGTGATATGTCTGTTAATGTTTTAAGTGGATCGCGCATAAATTTACGAAGTAATGTGTTTGGTAGCAACCCGGATGGTCCAGGAGGATATTTGATATTATTCATTGTTACTAATACTGAGTTATCGATCTACTCTAACAACTTTATATCGCTTTGCTCAATTATAGGATATTAGCAACAGGAATTACGATATGATTTCTTATTAGTACTTTAGCCAGACAACTAAGTAGTAACAGGACTAAACAACTGACATCACAATAGAATATTTAGTAGATTTATAAACGAAAAAAAATGTAATATGTTATTGGCTTATGATGTTTGATATTGTAATACAGGTGTCATTTAATTAATAGATTTATGGCATTAACCAATTGGAAAAAATCTAACTAACTTATTTATTCAGAATCGTGATGTAACTGTGTAGATATTATCCTTACCCTAAGTACTTCTATGTACTATTGGCAAACGATGTGGCACATTACCAAAATGTATTACGTTATTTCTAAATAATATTTCAGTAGCTTAATTAAAGTATTATTCCTGAGTTTTAATCATATAAGATGGAAACCTTATATGACATGCATTGATCTTGGTTGTTATGACAAAGATATTTACAATGGTAATAATTTCTATTGTCTTCCTTATGGTGATTCACACAACTGCTGCGAGTACCTTCGCAACTCATTTTGCAATGGCTCAACGGAGTGATATTCAGGGCACTAATGCTAATATGACTTCCGCTATGGTTGAATTAGCCAGACTGCATTTGAGTGATGCTGACAAAGCCTTAAAGAGCGGCAATACCACAAAAGCAAGCGAACAGTTGACTTTGGCTCAATTGCAAATATCTATGATGGATATGAAAACTATGATGAGGTTAAATCAGACACAGGCAATGGCGTTTATGAAAGGCATGACTGTGGCAGGTGGAATGATAAGCCCCAAAGATATTAAGATGGTTCCGGATAATTGCATCATTCTTAACGGAGGAGTGTTAGAATGCCATGATCCACTTACTCAAAGCATCTCATTATCTAAATAATTTATGAAGGTATAGATGAAGGATCGCTGCAATTAGTTATGGATGATATAATTAAGGATATCCTCCACGCTATACAAGATATACTATAGCATCATAACATAATAAAGGGCATCATTCATATTTATACCCAGAACGGAAATTATTAAATATTAAATCTAATGGCAATTTCTATCCAAACTAATAGGCTCTGTCTTGTGTAACTAATAAAAAATTATTTTAACAGATTGAATTTTCAAGTTCGTCTATGTTTGTTTGTGCATCATCCCATCCCTCTTCGTAGCCCTCTTTATAGTCTTTACTATACTGTGAATTAGTACTATTAACACTCTGGTTTTTGCCATGGCCGGAGCGGAAATCATCGTGGGCAGCCACATAACCATTAAAATAGGCTGAACTTTTGTTTGGGTCACCACACAGAGCGGCATAGCTTTTTGCCGGTACCATTGCAAGAAGCATAAAAACTATGGTTCCAACTATCAGTGTGGCTGTGCCTGATAAAGCAATGACTGCTATCATCTTTGTATGCATGCACATTACTGCTCACAATCAAAAGATAAAGATATCGTCTATGAATACATTGGAAAAGCAGCATTACATTATTTGATTCTGTAGATTGTGAATAGACTATCACTTGCAATTCTCATACAGATCATTAACTCTTTTCCTTATGTTACTCCAGTTCATTAATTAAAGTATATTAACAATTGGGTGCTCCTTACGAGTAACAAATAGAGAGATAGAACGACTTCTACGATTCCCTTTATATAAAACGGAAGACGAGTAAAGTAACTGCGCTTACTCTTTATACTAACTTTTATCATAGATTGACTCACAATGGTCCAGGAGATGTGGGCAATAAGAATACACTAACAATGGCAGCAAATATCCATATAATCACTGCAACTATTATTGATTTTATCCAACCCATATTATATAACCACTTTAGTGAAAGTAACCAAGCTATACCCCCTACAGCTGCAGCTAGTATGCCATGTCCTAAGACAAAGTATGAGAGTGTGTATATTACTGCTCCAATTATGGCGGCTATAAATGCAGTCTTTATTCCTTCTTTCTCTCCGAATAATTTTGTAACGATAAATATTACGATAGTAGAAATTATTAGGCCAATTACAAAGCTAACTGCAGTCCAAACTGAAGCCAGTACCATATGAACACTATACCTATTCCCAAAATGTACAGACTACTTAATATCGAATTGTTAAGAAACATATCTATATTTGCATTGGAATATACTTCCTAAATTAAATACAGACAGAAACCTCTTCGCCTTCCCTGTGTTCTAAGCAAGAAATTATATGCACTAGACCATCTACTTAAAGATCATATTTATCCTTCATTTTTGAACTGATCTTAGACAAACATTGTAATTTTTGTTACATATTACTAGCAAACATAAGGCAAAAATGAAAAATATTAATATCCAGCCATCTTTTGATTAAATGAATTTTTGGTTGCCAGCTCTGTCAATGGTAAAAGTGATCACGCAATTAAAGAATTTCTCATAGAACTTCATAGATATTACCTGAAAAACAATGAATATGACGAAGGAGATATTATTTTCCACAGAATTAACTATAAGCTTATGGAGACTTTCGGAGTGACAAAAACAGACGCAATAGAATTTCATGAGATATATCATAACAATAGTACACGAAGAATATCAGAGGGTTATTGTGATAACTGCAAGAAAATCAGCACAATTATACCGATTCTCTATGGTTTTTCAAATCAAGATTTAAAAAAATTCGCCTCGGCAGAAATTGATGGAAGGTTAATCATTGGAGATGCAAAGGACATAATAGAAGGAAATAATTTAGCCATGTTTGGTTGCAAGAGTTGCAGAAATCCGCTTCCGAAGTACGGGACGATGTAATATGTCTTTATAAGGAAAAGAAATTATTTTCATCAAGTCATGTTAAACTACTGTAGTAACTTGATATAGAGTCAATTTAAATCATTTAATTAAGGTTGGATAAAAAAATTAATGGAGATATACCACCTATGCCCGTAAATACTCAGATCCCGCCACCAATTAGCAGCAGAACTAAGAGGAGGATTGCGAAGACCAATGTTAATTTTATAGTCGATGATCGCTAAATCGCACAACATTTTATGAGATAATAATAAAATCATAAGACATTTTCAGGGCTGGCTGGAAGACAAATAGATTAAAGATAACTAAGCCTTATCCATTTAACAACTGCGGATTTGCAAGGATCCAGCCGTAATGGGTGGAGTCATGCACATATCTGACTTCTCTAATATTTGGTTTTAGTTTTTTTTGTTTTAAAGCAAGTACAAATTCGGTTTGAAGTTTTAATCCGATCTTCTTCGCCTCTTTTTTTATTGATTTTTCTCTTTCATCTCCACTGGATCGTGGAAGCAAGATGCGACAGCTGAAATTGTCTTTTCTTTTCTGCGTATCAAGCGTATATAATTCAATCATCCTGTCTACTGCAATACTGATATCAAAAGTGTCTCTGACATCAATGGTTTCTTGTACAGGAAAATTAATGTATTTATATGGAAGAGCATTCTCCGATGTCATCTATATAAGAAACAATTATTAGGATAATACTATTTATTTATAGTAGTTTCACTAGTGAAGAATTAGAAATGTCCGGTAACAGTCATTTACGTCATTTACAATGAGAATATCTGAAATAACAAGAGAAGAAATGCCATAAGCAAGTCCAAGCATTATCCTTAACAAGGATTATGTAATAAAAAGTTAGAACTAGTTACTAATGCTACTTACTACATGCTCTTAGATTTGTAAAGAGAAAAACAGAAAATTAGAATCTTCTAAAGCAGCACATTTTAAGAGTCATTTAAAATGAAAGCGCAGATAGACAAGGAGAAAAAATCACGAAGAAAAATGGAGAGTAGATTGCTTAACTAGACTAACTTTTTTGATCCAGCAGTGAGAAAACAAACAGTCACAGTTTATCTGAAGAATACACTTTTAATAAAGATCCCAAAATAAGACTTGTAGTAATATGCCAAAATTTCTTGATGTGCATCCTCTGAAAGGCTTTGATGAAGAGACTTTAAGAAAAGTGCGAACTCAGCTGTGGATGAGTTTGGTGTAAAACTTCATAATATGTTTTACAATAAGGAAGAGGATAGATTCTTTTGCCTACTTGATGCTCCAAACAAAGAAGCAATAGAAAGCATCACGATAAAGACGGACTAAAGTGTGAATGGATTACAGAAGTAAAATCAACTGCTTAGGTAATATTCTTATATTTTATAATTATTAGGTAGATGTATATCTAACAACAACTAGCAACATGAAGATTATGCCCTTTGCATAAAGTAAAGACTAGAATAGACATGATGATCATCTTTTGATCAAGCTTATATAGAAACAATTGATATAGCAATATAATGATGACGGTGTCATGTCGCGATGTAGGTGTTGACTGTGATTATGTTGCCAAAGGAGAAACAGAGGAAGAGATAATGAGAGATGCTGGAGAACATGCTGTAAGAGATCACGGCTACAAAGAAGATGAAATAATGACTCCACAGATGAAGGACAAAATTAGGTCACATATTCGCAGAACATAATAACAATAATAATTACGGTAATAATATCAATTACCGTAAACATTTTTGTCTACTGAATAGGGCAAAATATGAGTACATGAAGATAATGCATTACTAATGACAGGAAATATAATATTATTGTATAAAACTGGATTTATTTGTAAATCCTACTGTAATAGATGATCCTATTAGATCATTGATAATGATTGATAAAACTCTGACTTCACAGTCGCTTTATTTATTTAACTGTCCTTTTTCCTTTGTTTTTATCATGTGTGCTTGGTTCGTCCTTATTTGATGTAGGAATGGCATGATGACTTAACTTTCTTGTAGGTTTTGGTTGCACGTCTAACTCACGTCGTTGGCCTCTTCAGCACCTAAACCAGATTCTTGAAGTTCTTTTTTATCACTCATGTAACATTATGATATGGAGGCTTTATCTTCTAAGAAGGTTACAATAAGTGTTTAATCAATAAAAGAATTATTAGACAATGTACGATCTCAATATCTTTATTTTGACCTATTCAACGTGAATGAACCAAAAATTGTTTTTAGTATTTGATCCTTCATGTTTACTGACTGGTGATTAACTTCTTGAAGTTTGTCTAATTGAGTAGGTATACTGTTGTCAACTGGGACTTTGTCCGACTTCTCATGCATGCATGATCTATGATAAGGCTAACTAGGACAATGACATAACATGAGAAGTCTAGGCTAGACTGAGAAAGTGTAGCTGAAAAGAATAGGAAAAATTTGGTTATTGATTAGATACTAATAACTGCATTAGTTTGTGTCATTTTTTGCTCTTACTTCTACCTTTACTCTTTCCACTCATTGTAGAATTGCATACAGCATAAGGATTTGCCTTCTTTCCTGATCTGCTTTTTACTTTGCTGACACATCTGTCAAATTTGTCTGTATTTAGCCCCTTTTTCATACCTCTAGGCATGTATTAAGTAGGAAAATATCCTTAATTAATATTTGAGAATTTATTTTTACAAATTTATTTGATATCTGTGTTATGTATCACTCATATACTGATGGAATTGCTTAATTA
The DNA here is from genome assembly GCA_035643635.1 of Nitrososphaeraceae archaeon. Classification (GTDB taxonomy): domain Archaea; phylum Thermoproteota; class Nitrososphaeria; order Nitrososphaerales; family Nitrososphaeraceae; genus DASQQB01. Next base: position 8,795 of record DASQQB010000005.1, read on the forward strand.
CAAGACTAGTTTCCTATTTATTGGCCACAATGTAAAGATGAAGATGATACCGTATACTTTCTTCTATATCTCTTTTATTCTGACTAAGCTACTGCTTCTACAGACACTTTAGTCCTCATAAAAAAACTGCTATGAATCATTAACATTGATTTTTATCATCTTTGCCTCTTCAGTATCTAATGGTGCATCTGCGGTATCAGTTTTTAGAGATGCAATTTTATCAACCACGTCATTCATTCCAGATATTACTCTTCCAAAGACAGTATATTGTCCATCCAGAAAGTTTGAATCTTTCAAAACTATGAAAAATTGTGATCCTGCACTGTCCGGATCCTGTGACCTTGCCATAGATAATGCACCACGTGAATGTTTATTTTTATTAAATTCCGCTTTTATATTCCATCCAGGACCTCCGGTTCCCCACTTAGCTCTATTTGTCATACTTCCCCCTCTTGTATTGGGATCACCTCCTTGTATTACGAAGCCTGGTACTATCCTATGGAATAATAATCCATCATAAAATCCCCCCCTTGCTAATTGAATAAAATTCTCAACTGTTTTTGGAGCATCTTGTAAGTAAAATTCCACCTTAATGTCGCCAAATATTGTATTTATAATACATGTCTTTGCCATCGTGCAGGCTATGATTATCCTATATATTAATTAACAACGTCCCCTGTGAAATCCTCTTAGGATATGGAGATTATTGACAGGTATTGCAATAAATTATAATTGCTATAAATTAAGGTCTCTCCTATTATCCTTTTGAGCAATATTTATGAAGGTTTCAGAATTATGCAAAATGATTGAAGATTCGATTCATTCAGGAAGATATCCACTTGACGATAACCAAACGCGTCTTGCAAATCTTGTAAGTGTTACAAATAGATCTCTTAGTTCAGACAATGAATTAAAAAGCAACAACGGTGAGATCAAAATAGAAGTAAGAATCAAGAACCTGTATGTATTAAGCAATTATATCCATCAGATCGAGCATCTTCCAGGAATAATTGAAATGGATATCTTAGATAGCTTTAGAATGATATGCAGGCGTTTAGAAAGAATGCATGGGGATGATAATCAACCTACAACATCTATTTCAAGGGATAAAATAAAGAAGCTATAGAAGATGTATAAAAGGTAAATTCCATATATCATTTATTTATCAACATCTTCCCATAACTATAGTATTCTCAGAGATCCATAGATAAATCACTATATGCATGCGCCACCCAGCTCATCTTCATCCTACCGATGTACTAACTTGTATAGCTAAATCTTCTTAGAGATGCATGATATCTAGAAGATTATAATTAACTAATGGTTCTAGTGATCGTATCATATACTCAACCAAATTGTCATACAAGTGCTCTATCAATAGGCAACACATCTCCTATCTGTATCTTCTCACCATTCATAGTTCTGTTTAATACCTCGATGGCAGCATCTTTGTGCAAGTATTCATTATTATTTCCACATCGATATGAGTAAGTGCATCTAGGACACCCGCTTTCGCTTTTGCAAGGACACTCGGACAATATTCTTAATGCTCTTGCTATTGCTTTATCAAACTTATCATATAATACTCTGCTTGCACCATTTCCACCTATACTTCCATCATAAATGAATATTAAACCAGAAGATCCAAGCGATATTCCACCTAGATCCTGCGATGCTCCTCCTGTTAGCATGGAGCTTCCCTCTATTATAACATGCTCTGTGGCATGATATCCGCTCATTTCTACATGTTCCTCATCATCAGTTGTCTTTAAAATGTCTTGAGGATATGGCGCTCTGAAAACTAGCCCTTTAGTAACAAATTCAAATTCTATGGGATTCTCAAGCATCACTTTTGTTCCTTGCATTACCTCCTTACCAATTTCTATGTTGGAGTATCCGAATACTCTCTTTTGGATATTTAAAGAACAATATTTAACTTGCAGTCCATAAGTTTGCTTTTGTTCGTGGGTTTCTAGGATAGTCGGCCATTCGTCGACTGTTGCCTTTGTATAATAAGGATAATCACTAGAAACAGGTTTTAACTCAGCATACGGTACATGCTGTTGCTGTTTTTGTTTTTTATTAGAAAAATGTAATTTTTGTACCTGATATCTTCTTCCGCCTAGGAAATATATTGCGTTGTCGTGAAGTTCTTCTATTGCTTGTGGCATTTGACGTTCACCGATTAATTTTCCATTAAACATTATACCTACTCTAGTTCCTATACCTCTAATGCTAAATTGTGCGAGAACATCCATAGCCTTCTTGAAATTCGGTACAAACTTCCCATGTGATAACTGAAGCAGATCTTTTGAAATGAGCTTCTGAACACTATTCCATATCTGATATGATTCCGACATATGAATAGGTCTATCACAGGCCATTGCAAGAATTTGATGTTCTTCTACAAACGGATTACCAGGATCCGTATACGCCAATTCCTGATCTTCCAAATAATCATCTGGATGTAGTTTGTAATACTGACTTATAGGATCATTTGCCAATGTAAGAAATGCATATCCCTCCTGACCATTTCTTGCTGCTCTTCCCAGTCTTTGAATCACTCTATTAATCGGCACTACATCTGATATGATAGCATCTATATCTCCAATATCTATACCCAGCTCTAACGTAGGAGTTGCAGAAATTGCCATTAGGGTGCCGTTCTTAAATGAGTCTTCAACTCCTTTGCGCTCTATTGGTAGTAACCCAGCTCTATGTACTCTTACCCGTATTCCCTGTTTAGATGAATAAAATGCCAACAGCTCTGAGCCTAAATGGGATTTGTTAAACGCAATTGTCTTGTGATTCCTTTTTGTGATTTGTCTTAATAAATCAAGCATTAATGACCTTTGTGAATGCAATGAGGGAAATAAAACAACAAAGTTAATCTTGCCTTTTCGACCTGTGCCTCTTATAATATCCAATTTTCTTCCAAATAATGGTGTACTGAAGTCTTCTGCGTTTGCCAAAGTAGCCGAGGCAGCAATTATTTGAAGCTTATTTTTATTAGCCGATCTTGTGAATCTTTCAAGTCTTTTTATTATATGATGGATATTTGCCCCAAAAACTCCAGTATAAATGTGAGCCTCATCGACAACTAGATATTTTGCAGTTTTAATCAAACTGGAAAACTTTGTACGGTTAAGTAAGTGGTAGTGAATTACATCAAAATTCGTAATAATAATTTCTGGAACTAGCTCGTTTATTATAGAGTCTCTTTCAGCCTTTGTTGTATCGCCGTCAAACAAATTTACATTGACCCCTAAAGATTCTGCTAAATATTTTATCTTTGGCAGTTGATCCCTTGCAAGAGCCTTTGTAGGATATACAAAAATAGCAAATACCTTTCCCTTTCTTATTACTTTAGATTTTAGCGGTGATAATTGTGAAATTTCCTCAAAAATTTTTTGTACAATTGGTATTGAGAAAGCCTCTGTCTTACCAGAGGCAGTTGGTGCAATAACAAGTACATCTTTTCCAAGTAAAATTTCCTTAATAGCCTTCTCTTGAAATTTATAAAGCCTTTTGATATCTTTTTTATATAGAGCATCAATAATAGTTTCTTCTATTGGGAGGTCATTAAGTTCACCACCTAGCTCAGGTTCTGGCTCCTGAATCACTCTAAAGTCGACGATGTAATCTTTTTTAGAATATAATATATTTTTGAGTAATTCATTTTCATTTGCATTATTATGATTGATTAAAGACGCTATCTCAGACTTCGGACGTAGAAGCTTTTCCTGATGGATTATCGATTCCAAGTCCTGTGTCTTTACAACTTTTCCATTATCATACATATTTAGAAATTCCAAATATGCTTCGTCTAGATGAGTCATTGATGGAACAACAGCGCAAATACCGCATTTAGAGCATGCAAACATCAGCTTTCCATTGTATATCCTATTAACATCAATCGAATTCGTAGAAGGACTGCAGTAGGGGCATCTATAATTGGACACAAATTCAAAAAGTATTACCAAGATATATCCTTTAGTGATTCAGCATTAAAGAATGAGCAACAAGTCAAGTGTCGGATTATCCGTGAATAATGTAATACGGATAGAATTGTTTAGTCTAATATACCTAAACGAGTCTTTATCTATTTCTGTAGTTCTTTTACCTGATTGACCATATTATTTTAGTTGCTAATATATTAAATTGCCAGTGCCATTAGTATGGTGAATTCTTTCGGATAAGGTCGCTTGTGCGTTCAGTAAAAAAGTCTTGCTCTACTTTCTCTTGTATTTATGAAACTCAACTTCAACTTCGAATGATATATTGGTTGTAAAATGTTGTTGATCTTGTGTAACAATTGGTGTCTTTGCATTCACCAAAGTTATATATCATTAGACTGATACGTTAAAAATATGCTTAATAAATCAAGCAAATTACTGCAATACAGAAGTATTTTCTTAATCATTCTCTTTGCAACATCGCTTCTGTTTACTTCGTATATTAAAAATTCAAAGGCTCAGGTTCAAGAAGATGAAGAGACAGCATATCTTAAATTTGCTTCTCTAGCAGTAAAGGACTCTAGTAATAGTAGTAGCAGTAAAAACTCTACTAGCACTACTACTACCCAAATACCTGAAACAGCAAAAGGACCTCCAATACCCGCCGCAAAAGGATATCTAGTCCAAGAAATCCGTAATCATTTGTATTGGGTTACAGATGGTTCCTATAATACTATGTTTCTAGTAACAGACAAGGGTGTTGTGGCAGTTGATGCTCCTCCTACTATTGGTAAAAACTATCTCAAAGCAATAAAAGAAGTAACAGACAAGCCTGTTACATATGTAATTTACAGCCATGCTCATTTAGATCATATCGGTGCTGCCGGGATCTTCCCAAAGAATGCTACTTTCATAGCTCAACAAGAAACTGCAGCTGAGCTACAAAGAGCAAAGAGTGTAGCCAAAAATGTTTCTATGGTGCCACCAATTCCTACAGTAACTTTTACCAAGAACTACACATTGCAGATTGGAAATCAGTCCCTAAAGTTAGATTACTATGGTGTTAACCATCTACCAGGAAATATATTCATTTATGCTCCCAATCAAAAGGTGTTGATGCTAGTAGATATCATATTTCCAGGATGGGTTCCATTTCCTTATTTGGGAATAGCTAAAGACGTTGCTGGTTTTATCAAAGCTCATGATATAGCCTTAAACAACTATGACTTTGATACAATTGTTGCTGGGCATCTTACTAGACTTGGAACAAGAAATGATGTAGTAATACAGAAGGAATTTGTTTCTGACTTAGAAAGGGCAGCTGGCAAAGCTAACCAGGAAATTCCTTTTAGCAAGATTGCTAGCCAAGTAGGAAGTTTTGAAAATCCATGGTTGATTTTCTCCAGATATATTGATGCAATTAATGAAAATTGTATGAATGATATGTTGCCTAAGTGGGTAAATAGGCTTGGTGGAGCGCAGCAGTTCATGTCAACCCATTGCTTTAGCATGGCTGAATCTGGGAGAGTGGACCCTACAGTAAATGCATTACTACAAAAATAGGGAGTTTGTATACTACAAGAGTCAATGTACTCCTAATTTTTTGTAATTGAAAATTATTTATGCTCCCTACTGCTCCAGACCAAGCTAGCTAGCATAGATAGGGTACTTAATTGTACATAGAAACTCTTCATTATCTTTTTCATTCTATTTTCTCTTCTATAGCATCATTAGGGGCATTCGGTGTTGATATCATTACAATGTAAGGATTTGATTTGCCAATGTATCTCTCAGATACGTCTCGAGCGTCTTGCTGCTGCCCTGGAGGAAAGAAGTCTGCTTCGTCTAATAGAATAAAGGATACATTTGGCAGCCCTCTCATAGAGTCTAAATGGTGTGAAGGAAAGGATTCAATCCTTACTCCATTTAATTCTATGACTGTTTCTTTATTTGCAAAAGTTGCTGTTATATTTGTGAATAATTTCTTGAGTCTATCAATTAATGTGATTGCTAAATCAATTCTAGGCCCTGTTACAATACACATTTAGAAACCTGTTAGTTTATCGTCTTTAAGACATAGCCAAGCCATATACCTGAGCATAAATTCTGTAATTCCTAATCCTGTTGCTTTCTTTATCCAGAGGTGTTTGCTTGTATTTTTGATAATAACTCATTATTGCTATCTATAGAGATTGAAGAAGAAAACAGAGAATCAAAGATAATCTTCTCATAATCATAAAGTGGTTGATCTATTCCGGCCCTTTTGGGTAACCCGATAATATGGTTAAAACAGCAATCTCCTTTTCTTTTAATATCCTGTAGTTTATGTTCTTCTATATCCCAAATCGAAAACGGTTTTTTCTTAATTTATCAAACAGTTTACTTTGTTCAGAGGTAGAGGATTGTGATTGAACTAGTTTTTGTAGATCTTTGAATGTCAATACCTGATGTTATAAGATGCATATTAGCTTTAGCTTTTACTATACTGTAAGGTTAGACTGCAAAGATCTATCCTTAATGTCTTCCTAGTAGGTTCAACTGGATGTTGTTGTTGTAAGAAATGTTTGTAATACTTTGCTGAGTTTGTCAGGATACTGATACATCAAACCATGGCCAGCTCCTTTGAGCTGTACAAGCCAAGAGCCAGGAATTTTTTGTACTATTATTAAAGAATTAGCTGCAGGTGTTGCAACATCTTCAGTACCTGTTATGACTAATGTTGGTACAGATATTTTTGAAAGCTGATTGCAAATACCGCTCCAATTTGTTGCAAACCAGTCTTCTACAATATTAAATTGCTGTTTTAGTGTATTAGGCGAAACAATCTCTTTGGATTGTGGAATGGTCATATTGGGATGTGATTTAATCCATGATAGTGGAAATGTGACAGACAGAACGTTTTGCATATCCTGAAAACGGTTATTTACAAAATCAGATAAAATTTTTACAACTTCTTGGCTTTGAGGTATATTCTCTTTTCCACCACATGATGCACCATAAAGTATGAGTCTGTTAACTTTTTCTGGATGCAAAAGCGTAAGTTCTTGAGCTATAAAAGAAGCCATAGAAAACCCAAGAACATCTGCTTTTTGTATTTTCAAAGCATCTAATAAACCAGAAGTATCATTTGCAAATTGAATTATCGAGAATGGTTTGGTACCAACTGTAGTATTTCCAACACCACGATTATCAAATATAATTACTGTGTGATTTAAGGAAATGGCCTTCAGGATAGAGGGATCCCAAGCATCCATAACAAGGCCGCTACCGCTAATAAGTAGAAATGGCTCACCTTTACCAAACACCTTGTATGCGATATCTATATCTCCAACATGAACTTTTTTTGTTTGGATATTTTGTATGTCTAGTGAATTTGCATTTATATTATTATTACCATTTGAGATTCTCTGAATTGCTTGACCGTACGCAGAGGGAATAGTAGTATCGAAGTAACTGATTAACGTAGTCGTAATCACTAATAATGAGGCGATGATGGTAATATAGAAAATCTTGCTCCACAGATAATACATCCGCTAGTATATTTGTGTAGTTATCTTTAAGGTTTAGCATAACAACAACAAGAATAATAATAATCAAAAAACTTGATTTACTGTTATCTCGCCAGTTTGTTCTTCTTGTTCCTCTTCTAGCTGATCTTCATCATAATCAGGCTCTTCTTTAGATTCTTTACCACTATCTTCTTGTTTGGATGATATAGCTTTCTCTTTGGATTGTTTTTCTATAACCTCAATAACATTATTGCCATTTGCCAGGACTAAATTGCTGCCACATTTCTATAATTTTACCTCCAGAAATGCGAAAGAGGTCAAATCCTATCAAAGTTATAGGGTTATCACTATGAGGTATGCCAAGAAAATCTTGTTTAGGAGTGCCAGTCATTGACCAGCGTATCAAAACTTTATCTCCTTTACTCATTGTCTCTTCATGAGTAATTTGGCGATCAGGTATTGCATGTATTGCCCCAGTTGCAAATTTCTTTATAGCATCTGGGCCATGTGTTAGCTCGGCTGGAAGAGCAGGATTTCGTAGAACAAACTCTGCAGCAAGGATTTCATCTGCTGCTTCCACATGTCCTTTTTGAAAGATATCCATATGAAAACGATGAGCCAGTGCTTCATTTTCCTTTTCTTGTTCTTCTCCTTTGTATTCAGACATGACGATTTCCCATAGACAGGTAATAAGGGTATATTTTAAAAGTGCTTCTATATTTCAAATTCAAAACGGCTTATTTCTCAGTTGTCCAAATAGTATAGTTTGTTCAGAATTTTCTTGGGAATGAATTAACTTCTGTAAGTCTTTGAATGTCAAACATCTATTAGTATTACAAGCGATATTAGCTTTAGGTTTTACTACCATTTCCTTATATAATTGGCCTATATTCTAATCCCATATATTATATTGATACTACTAGTAACTATCCTTTCTCTTTGCGCTATATCTTTTTTAGTTTACGGCACTAGTGCTATGAATTTCACAGTTTATGCTCAATCATACTTGCAGACGATAAAACAGAGGAATTTAGTAATAGACTTGGGAAATGGAGTAAAAACTAATGCTCAGCTAACTTATGCTGCTATAGGAAAAGGACCATTTCCTGGTGTTCTTCTTATTTCTGGCTCTGGTGCTAATGATAAAAATGGAACATTGGGATCTGTACACGAGAATGGTCCTAAACCGCCTACACCTTATTTACAGATAGCTCAATATCTATCAGAAAGAGGCTTTGCAGTACTCAGATATGATAAGAGAGGTATTGGTGCAAATTTTACAATTAACCATAACATATGGGGAAATAGTACAATCTATGATTTAATACACGATTCACAGAAAGCTTTGAATATTCTTATACAACAGCCTGAAGTAGATTCTAAAAGGATAAGCGTATTCGGTCATAGTCAAGGTACAGTTGTTGCTCCAAGACTTGCTATAGATAATTCGATGAAGGTAAAGAACATCATACTTATGGGTATAGTAGCATCAAACACTGAAGATTTAGTTCGGCTTCAAAGAGTATCCTTACCTTTAGAGTATGCTTCACAAGTATTGGATAAAAATCACACTGGATTAATATCAATCCAAAAAATTGCGAAGGATCCTGTGTTAAGGTATTTATTGGTACCATATTCTGTTGTTCTTACTTTTTTGCGTACTAATGATACCAAAGTCATAAGTGACGCTCTAGTAAACAAGTTTGCAAATAATACAATTAGAGCTGGTTACATAGATATTGAAAAACAAATTAAGCCTGTACTGATAAAGCAATATGAAAACCTCTCATCTTTCACTCCTTCCAAATGTAACATGGTTGAAGCATGTCCTGTATATTACAGATCACTATTCAGTTTGATACCGACTTTAAGCATCATTAGTAATGTCTCTAAATCTACAGGTATACTCATGCTTAACGGACAAAATGATTCTATAACTCCAGTTCAGCAAGCATTTCTTCTACAGCAAACACTAACAGATAACAGACATCCGGATCATACTCTGATTACATATCCAAATCTTGGTCATTTTTTCTATCCTTCATCTGAATGGCAGACCAGCTATGGACCCATACCAGAGTATGTTTTGGCAGACCTCTATTCATGGCTTGAAGCTCATTCAGGGTTTACACATACTCCCACTTTCATGCCCTCGTCTAACTCTTCTTCGTCTAGCTCTACTACTAAATGACCAAATAAAATAATCAATCTTCATCTAGATATTTTTTTAACCTCTAAAAAACCTGATTTATTGTTGATGTAATTTCTCCTGTTTGCTCTTCTTGCTCTTCTTCACCCTGCTTGTCGGTATTTTCTTCATCATAATCCGGCTCTTTAGATTCTTGGCTATCTTTATGCCTAATCTATTTCAATTTATCCTTTGAATGTCCTACCAATCTCATAACATCATCTACTACTATTGCGTTCGTAAGTAATTCTAGTTTTTTAATTACACAATCTCTTGCTAGTGACAACGCCTGAACTTTAGTCTTCTCTTCTGTTTGTGGATTTTCAGATATTTCCCATGCTCTTCTTTTGTAACGAGCTTAATGCTAGGATGCACTTGTCATATTTAAATGGTAACTTTTTATCAATATGGTTTCTAATGCTACTCTTTGCTTGTAGTTCTAGATAGTGCAAATTTCTGCTTATAGTGGGCTGGCTTATCTGTAATATCCTGGAAATATCTGACTGATTATAACCATGGCTAGATAATTCCAATACTTTCCTTCTACGCCATTCTGTTCTATGAAAATTATTCATGCCCGTGCTCAAATTATTCATTTCTCCATAAGTGAAAAGAAGGCCTATTCATTTTCAATTGTACAATGCAAACCATTGTAGTTACGTTTCCCTTTTTTTACCCTGGTCTCGTATTCCTAATAATTCGAGATCTGCTTTAAAAGGATAACAAGGCTTAAGAAGATTTAATCAAGACAATATCTAATAGAAGGTGATCTAAATTGAACAATTGGAAGGAATTTTCTTCTGAAATTAGAGCACTATTAAATTTACAGTCGTCTCCGATAGCCATTACTTTTTCTAAAGACGCTCCACTAGGGATACCACAATATGAAGGGAATATGCCAGACCCAACACCTGACGGAAGAACCGGAAAGGTTTCTGCTGGCTGCGTTTTTTGGATGAAAGCGGCAAAGCAGACCTTTACAACGATCCCACAAGATCATGGAAACTGCAGTGTAGGTAGCGTAACACATGGACTGAAGACGTTAGCTGAAGTTGCAAACAACTCTGATGTTTTGAGCTTGCTTGAATGTGGTTGGGTTACAAAGGATGCCGTTATGCAACTCCCTGTAGTGAAAGAACGCCCAGAATTCATAACATATGGTCCGCTTGATCACACTGGCATTGATCCGGATGTTATACTTCTCTTTATTAATGCAATGCAGGCTATGATTCTGTCAGATGCAGTACCTGATATTCACATCGAGGGAAAGCCGCAATGCCATATCATAGCCATGGCAAAAGAACAAAATGTAATCGCTTTAAGTGTGGGATGCATGTTAAGTAGAGTACGTACTGGAATGGCAGCCACTGACATGAGCTGCGCAATACCTGCCAACCGTCTATCTGAGTTAGTGAATTTACTCAATAATGCCAGATCAGCAGATAATGCTGTTGCAAAGTATGCGAGTGAGGATATAGCTCGCTTTTCAGACATGGTCTAAAGATAGCAAATATTAGGTTATTAGAATAGCATAGTCTTCTCTCCATTAGAGAGCCATATTCTTACTGTGTAATATGTTTGCTGTATTGATAGCTATGACCAAAAACACGTTTGTCTTTTTTAGTTTTTCTCATTACTCGACATTTATTATCGTCAAGGATAGGACTTACTATTATAATATGATTAAGCAGCGATCTCTTTGTTATGATATCTTCTTGCTTATGCCTCTTTTACATTCCAAATCCAGAATGGCTTATCTCAGCCCTTCAAGCAGTTTAATCTGTTCAGAATTTTGTTGTGAATGAACTAGCTTTAAGTCTTTGAATGTCAAGGATTTACTAGGTTATATTCATAGTGACTTGTTAAAATCTAATTTTTTCTTTTTTTTCTCATTTGTAAATTATTTACTCGCTAGCTTTAGTTCCTGTCTCTGAACAACCTTAATGAAAGACATTAGAAAACTTGGTTTATAGTTTGGGTTTGTTGGCGTAGTTGGTCTTTTATTCCTGCTATCGTATCTTCTTCCTGTTTTACTTCTTCTTGTTTGGATACTACAAACCTCATAGCATTATCTAATACAGTAGTATTACTCAATAATCCTATCTTGTTTATGACACAATCTCTTGCTAGTGACAACGCCTGAACTTTAGTCTTCTCTTCTGTTTGTGGATTTTCAGATATTTCCCATGCTCTTCTTTTGTAACGAGCTTAATGCTACTATACATTTTATCCTTTAAGCAAATTCCATACTAATGAAGAGAGATTGTTACTCTTGTATAAACCAGCAGTTGAAATATCCGCGTTTGATGTATGAGAACTGCAAAGTATTACTATACCTCTTTCAGTCATGGGATTAAAAGCCATAAAGGCATTGTAACCACCAGCACTAATGCCATTATGCCAAATAATTTCGTTACCAAAATCTGTTGTTATAAACCATCCTAAACCAACGTAAAATCCTGTGGTAGTGTTATCTGTGCCTGACACTTTTTTATTATTTGGTATCGTTTGCCCAGAGTTAAGTCTTATTAAATGTGATTCTTGCATTGCATTATCTAATTTTGTCTTAATGAGTCCTATATTCGCTGAGATAAATTTCAACATATCACTAGCAGATGAATACAGTCCAGCGCCTGGAACAATAGGAGTTGAGAAATTCAACCTAGGAAGCTCCTGACCATATAGATGTCCTGTTGCTAAACGAGATTTTTGTGCATCAGAAAGATTGATACTGGAACTATCCATTCCTAGTACATTTAGAATTCTTTTCTTCAAAAGTTCTTCATAGGAAGAGGCATTTGATTTTAACATTAAAATATCACCAAGCAATGCCGATCCAAAAGTTGAATATTCAAGCTTTGTACCTGGTGTTCTTGAGATTGTGGTGTTTGAAAGGGCTTGGTAGAATTGGTCGAATGTATAGTTTTTAGTGCAATTTATCAGATTTAATACGGTTTGAATTTTATCACTAGTAGTGTGCGGATTTGCATTTGCAAAACTGGTACAATAGTTAGCAGGAAACTCCGGTAATCCAGAAGTATGAGTAGCTAAATCTTCAATTGTAATTTTATGTCCCTTGTATTGTGGTACTGTAACATTATGTGGAAGATATTTTTCAATTGGATCATCTAGTTTTATCAAACCATCTTCTACCATATCAGCCAAAAGGATTGTAGTGAATACTTTAGTGTTAGAACCGATAGCAAAAATTGTATTTTGATCTACTGTAGCATTATTTACATTGGACACTTTACCATGGCCATAGAACTGAGTTCCATTTGGATCAACAAGTCCTACAACAATTGCACCACTGGTTCTATTATTGTCTACAGCACCGTTTATCAGACTCTTTAGCGCGTCAGTTATTTTAAATGGTGATTTTGAATTGTATAGTTCTTTTTGTGGTAAAGAATTGGGAGAAGATGCAGATGAAAGACTTGGAGATAAGGCTACTACAGAAGTTATTGTTGGGGTTATTGCAATTGTTAATGATATAACAATGATTATTACAAATAATAATGAGAATCTCTTTGGCCGGTGGTCATATAACAAATATGTAAACCAAAGGAAAATTGTATATAAGGTTTTGTTGAACCTGCTTAGTCTTGGAGAATGTTGTTGAAATTGTGTTGGTAAAAAAAGAGAAGAGTTTATCCTGAGTTACAGCTGCATAGTAGGCAACCGCTACTACTGTCTAATCCTGACCTTACTTTGGCCATCAAATAGTTACCAGTTGTATTCTATCCTGTATTGTCAGAATTGGTTAACTGAGGAAAACCATTGAACCGCACGTCACGTTAACTCAAGCACAGAAGTTATAATCACGCAAGATTTGATGGCAGCTCAGCATATTATTCGATGTTAAAATACTTCGTTGGTTGTTCTTGACGTTAATGTTATTTGTTGAGTTGTTTGCTCTTCTTGTTTTTCTTCAAATTGATCTTCATCATTATTATTAGTCTCGTTTGATACTTTTTTGTTATCTTCAATGATATTATTCGAAGGTGATTTTAGATTCTCTGTAGATTGCTGAGATACAAACTTCATAGCGTCATTAACAACTGTAGCATTTGTAAGTAAATCTAGTTTCATAGAATAACATTCCTTTGCAAGAGATAATGCATGTATCTTTTCCCTTTTATCTTCCGTATTCTGTGAAGTATTCCAGGCTTCTCTTAAGATAGAAGTTATTCCAACAAGACATTTCTCGTATTCATTTGGTAGTGTTTCGTCTGTGTATCGTAACAGATCGACTAAATAGTTTAAACCTTTACCGTCAACTGTATGGTAAAGAGGTATCTATCAACGAAAAAACATAGCTCGTCATAATGTTAAAGATATTCATTAGTGTAGTATTATTCACAAAATACTAAAAAAGTAAGATAGTAATAGTTTTAAACTTAAGCAGTGTATAATTAAACCTTGATATCATTCTGCATTAATAGGACAGTGTCTATATTAACATGCAAACTGAAAACCGTTCTTGCCCTAAAATAAAGAGATTTGAACTTCCAGGAAGTATTCCACATTACCCTAAAGTCCACTCTTTTTCTGTTAGTTATATGGTTCTTAAAATAAAGCCTGATTTTAATTCTAACACTCTCGACGATTGTATTGAGGAACTTAAAATTACTGCATACCAGGATATAAATGAAATCATCCTGGATGTTGCTGAAATAGACGTACATAAGGTCATGGCTTTTTCAGATAATATTATTGTTACATCTTTTGATGTCTTGAAAAAAGATGATAAGATGGTTATCAAGTTGAGCCAGACATTGCAAAAGGGTAACACGATCGATCTTACCATTAGTTATTCTGCAGGATTTTACTGCAATGAGGGTGTCACGGGTATCCACAAACCTAGGAGTGGTTTTTATTTTGTTTCATCTTATGAACATTCATTTGACAAGCAGGCATGGACGCAAGGAGAAGCATTAGAATCGAAATATTGGTTTCCGTGTCAAGATGACCCTCGCATCAAATTTCCTCGAGAAATCCATGTTACCGTTCCCGAAAATGATTTTATTGTCATATCCAATGGTGAGCTGGCATACAAAGAGCAAAATACATGGATATGGAAGGAGACGCATCCAACTCCAGCATATCTTACTTCAATTGTTATAGGTAAATTTGCTCATGCAGAGGAAAAGTATCATCTTCATCATGATCACGACGGTGCCGGCAAATTTATTCCCTTGTTGTATTATTGGCCAAAAGAAATACCCGAAAAAGATGCCTTATCAACTTTTGCAAATACTCCACACATTATGAGATTCTTTGAACGATATTTTGATGTAAGTTATCCATACAGTAAGTATTCACAAGTTGCAGTAGAGGAGTTTGAATTTGGGGGAATGGAAAATACAAGCTGTACTACTTTAACAAGAGACATATTGCATGACAAAATAGCATCAATAGACTACACAAGAGACGTAGACCTTATTTCTCACGAGCTGGCTCACCAGTGGTTCGGTAACTTGGTCACTTGTGCAGATTGGTCAAATTTATGGCTTAACGAAGGTTTTGCAACCTACTGTGAAGCATTATATTGGGAAAGTGTAAAAGGATTTGACGAGTTATGCTACAAAGTAATGAAAATGGCGGATGGATATCTTGAAGAATCCAGACGCCTTTATGAACGATCGATTGTAACTCGAATATACAAGCATCCAGATGATCTATTTGATGCTCATTCTTACGATAAAGGAGCTTGTGTTTTGCATATGTTGCGTCATGAATTAGGAGAAAATAATTTTAGAAGATCTATAAAGGATTACCTCAGTTCCAACAAAAATAAAGTTAGTGAAACCGATGACCTGTGTAAAACTGTTGAAAAGGCCTCAAAAAAGAGCATGCGCTTATTCTTTGATCAATGGGTGTACAGATCAGGGCACCCCATAGTTGATATAGAATTTTCACTTCAAGACTCACACACTATAAAATGTAAAATTTATCAGATACAGCAACAAAATGACCATCTTAGCAGCGCTAATACTGGTGTGGATAACGATGATTATTCTAAACTATTTGCGTTCAACCTTGATATAAAAATAGTTTTTTCATCTGTAGATACCAAGATGAATCTTGTACAAACCATTCTGGTTTCTAAGAGAATATCAGAACATTCAATTGAAATTACTGATGACATAAAAAAAATAGAATGGATATCAATCGATCCACAATTTAAAATACTAAAAGAAGTAAGATCCATAAAAATCACAAACGAAGCTGAAGGATTTCAGCTTGTAGAGATGTTAAAAAACCAATTATCTAAATCAAAAGAAGTAGTAGAAAGAATTGACGCTGCTAGGGCGCTCAAGAATCACTATTCAGTTGATATTGTTAATGAGCTTCAAAGTGCAGTCACAGGCGATCGCTTCTATGGAGTCGCGATAGAAGCTGCAAATACACTCGGATCTTATTATAAAAAAGACAATTATGATATGACGAATAGGGCATATAATGCACTTGTGTCTTGCATTAATAACAAGGGAGAAAAATTTTGTACTTTGCATCCCGAGATTAAACAGGCAGTAGTTCGTAATATTGGACAGTTTAGAAGAAAAGAGTCAGTAAATCTTCTTGAACCATTATTACATAAACATGATGAAAGCTATTTTGTAAGAGCAAATGCGGCAACATCAATTGCAAAAAGTATTGTGGATGGCACGATATCACCTGTTGATGTAGTACTTAAAGAAAGGACAATATCTGAACTGAAAGAGGCTATAACAAGGTACAGATCATTCCGAGAAGTGATTGCGACTGGTGCTATCGAAGGACTAAAAGAATTGTCAAATGACAAGAACAGAGATATCATTGTTGATATTGCAAATTTCTTGCTCGAAAAAACTGATATTGGAAATGATTATTTCATAAGATTATCTTCCACTTATGCTTTATCTAAATTTCTTTACGCAGCAACTGAAGTTGAGGATTTAAAGAATCCGAAGCTGAAAGAAATGAACCAAAAAGTATTCTATCAGCTTTTAAAATTATTGAAAGATAAACGCAGAAAAATAAAAATAAATGCTTGCAAAGCATTCGCGGATGAAGATAACAAACCAAGTAAGGTAAATGACAGAATATTTGAAGCCGTAGAAGCGTTGATTTATCTAGCTGAACATGATTTGGACGGATTTGTGAGAAGAGAGGCTGAAAGATGTGCAAATATTCTCAGAGTATGGATAGGTGAATGGTCAGAAAAACCAATTTCCGCAATTGTTAAACTTAGAGAATAATAACAAATATTTTTCTTGTTACA
>DASQQB010000006.1:0-14569 GCA_035643635.1 Nitrososphaeraceae archaeon
GTAGTTAGCAGCTTTGCAGATAACTCAATAGCAGCAACTAGACTAGTAAACAATACTATATTTGCAAGCCTAGAAGGATTCAAGACATCCGTTCAAAATACAAGAGATAATGCAAAGGAGTTTTCTAGAATAGGAGTTAATGCTGCAAGATCCTTTACGAACATCAAGACAAGACAAGGTAACCAGGAGCTGGACAAAGATACTTCTTAGATGAATGTAGAAGAAGAATAAAGAACAGAACTTGGTTATAAATAATGAATTAAATCATCCTAGCAGAGCAGTACCTCTGTATTTGGCTTAATTATATTTCTAACAACAACAATGTAATCGATTAACCAATATTGTCAAACATCTAATTCTTCTAATAATCTCTTTTTCCATTCCCTTTAATTCGCAATGTAGATGTCTCTAGTATTTCTTTATCATCGTCTTTCAAAGTCTACCTACTTCTTTTAGCCGAGAATACATCCTTAATTCTCCTTCTTGGAAGCGTTTTTTATCCTCATCATCTACCAGGATTAATTGCGGTACTTCGGTAGGTTTTCCATATTTGTCAAGAGCAACCATAGTGACGAATGCCGTTCCTGTATGAACTCTTGTACCATCATCGAGGTCTTCAGCTTCCACTGTAACTTGGACTTCCATAGAAGATCTTCTTATGAAGTTTATTCTTGCAAAAAGAATTAGGGCGTTGCCTATGAACACGGGCTTTAGAAATGTCATTCTGTCTATACTTGCTGTTACAGTATTGGCCCTGCCCGCATGTCTTTTGGCACATAAACCAGCTATTAGATCTACGTATTTCATTATAACTCCTCCAAAAACATTGCCTTTTGGGTTAGCATCAGAAGGCAGCATTACAACTGTCATCTCAGCTATAGACTCCTTCGGATATTTGCCTTTTTTTGGTACTGGTTGATTTTCAAAAGCCATTCAATTGTTATTAACTATCCATTTGTTGCCTTAATTAAGGATTAAGGATTGGCAGAATTCTATAAAAATATTATCGCTTGGAATAATAATTGAGCAGAGTTTGCATTAAAAATCATGATTTACTGCAAAATGGGGACATCGGAACATCTGGTACTCTGAAGTATTATACAATTGGGCCAGAGGAGAGGTCAGAAACAAAGGAGGAAAGGTTAACTATTATTATAAGAGTTACTAAAGATATTTTTGTCACTTTATATAACGATAACATTATGGCTGAATAGAGTTACATTTGTGATCATATTCATATTTCTCTTCGTAATCTAAAGCTCACATTTTCAAGTAAAAAAGAATTTGAGCTGTCCGGAAGGGCCTTACCTTATTGCATTTTACTGGGCTCTGCTGTTTCCACCTGTCATAGAACCACTGCTGCTAGAAATTTGTCCACGAATTTCACCGTTGGGATTTTTCTCTGTATGGATATTGACGTATGTTACTCCATTTGTCATCGCAGTCGTTAGGTCAGATATTTTTTTACCAGCCATTGGCCATTGCAGTTTGTCAGCTGTAAGCTTACCAACCTCCGAGACTTGATCTTTAGGAGAGGCATACTTGAATAATGTAACCACTACAGGTCCATTTTCCCCTGGTTTGCCACTATGAATATGTCCTGCTGTAACACCCTGAATATTTCTTAAGGGGAGAGATATCAAGATTCATGAAGCCAGATTGTAATGATGCACTTACGATATAATAAAATCAACAAAAAAGCGGAGCAGCGGAACAGGGGTCTAGTTTTTGTTTTCCTGGAAGTATTTTACTCTTTCTTTTTTAAACTCACGTGAACTGAATAGAATACTGTAATCTTTAACTCCAATTTGTCTTGACATTTCTATTGCCATCTTTTCTGCTGCCTCTGTTGTGCGAGCATGAACCATACTAAATAAATTGAATTGCCAGTCAGGATAAATGGGTCTCCTATAGCAATGGCTTACTTGGGGGAAAGCCGCAAGTTTGAAGCCGGTTTCATCAATTTTAGCCTCGGGCACTTTCCATACAATCATACCATTTGCAGAAAACCCTGCATCACGATGACGCAATATTGCAGCATATCGTCGCATTACGCCTATTTGCTCATATTCTTTTGCCTTTGCAAAGAGTTCTGAAGTCGTAATACCAAGGTCTTCTGCCATCTCTTTGAACGGCTCAGGGATTATTTTTAGGTCTTTTTGTAATTGACGAATGAAATCCTTATCATGATCGCTTAAACTAAATTTCTTTGGATTTAAATTTTTTATTTCCTCGGTTGGCTCTGGCTTCTGCTGGTCGTTATTGACCATGTCTAGTCTAACGCCTATCTTGTAAAGTTTGAGAGTTGGCAACAGCCTGTATTTTATGACCCCGTCAAGTGCAGCCATTTTATCTAAATCTATTTTCATATCAGAGTATGGCGGAACTGCAAGCGTAAACCACATATTATATTCATGATTTCTCTCGTAGTTATGACTGACTCCTGGATGTTTATTTACCTCACCTGCAACATAGTCCAGTTTATCAGGATAGACTGCAAACGCAATAAGAGCACTCTTGTACCCTAGTCGTCTTGTATCAAAGATGGCGTTAATCTGCCTGATTAAACCAATCTGCTTCAAACGTATAATTCTATGTATGATTTCTTCCTCAGAAAGGTCATAATGTTTGGATAGTTCAAGAAATGGCCTCTCAGCTAACGGAAACACCCATTGAATTTCATTTAAAATCTTTTTATCTATTATATCAATTTGTTCTTTCGTTTGTATGGATGCAGTCAAGTTAATTATTATGTTTTATAATTGTTAAAAAACCTATCCACTTATTTTATTGTTAGTGTTGTTGCGTTATGTCTGTTAATCTTGCTGCATTTAACTAAATATATGCTTCTTGCAGAAGATAAAGAATGTATTTGGTTCCATTGCCTCGCAGATCTAAAACTAAATTATACTGAAAGAGTATACTGTATATAAGTGAGTACAAGTGAGTGCTCGTGATAATTACACTATAGCAATTATTGGAGGAGGAATCTTGGGGACCTGTGTTGCATATTTCTTATCCTATGTTATGCAAAGCTCTGAAAAAAAAGTAGTACTTTTCGAACAAGAGGACGATGTTGCCCGTCACACGAGTAGTAGAAATACTGGCAAAGTCCATGCTCCTTTTCTCTATGATCCTTCCAAAAAGCAACTTTTTGCAAAAGCTGCCTCTATTGGATTTGATATGTTAAAGGATTATTGCACTGCGAGCTCGTTACCGTTTAAACAAGATGGCGTGTTAGAAGTTGCCACATACGACAAAGCAGTAGATCGACTTCATTTGCATTTGGAGTGGGGCTACGCAAACGGTTTACAAAAAAATGAGTTAAAACTTTTAGAAAAATCCCAAGTACATAGCATTGAACCGCATGTACAATGTTTAGCAGGTCTCTATTGTTCAAAGGATGCCTCTGTAAATTATGGGGCAATAACTAAGCAACTACTAGCAGATGCAAGAAGATTCGGATGCAAGATAGTCACGGGTAATAAAGTATCCAAAATGACTAGTAAGAGTGGACGTTGGGTAATTCATACTAATAATGCAGGAGAATTTACAGCAGAATATATAGTTAATACAGCCGGAGGAAATTCAGTTGATGTTGCGCATAGTATTGGAGTCGCTACTAACTATACAGACATACATTTTCGTGGAGAATACTGGCAGGCACCAATTGAATACCATGACCTTACCGAACTAAGCATTTATTCTGTCCCAAAATATCCCGATTATCCTTTCCTCGACCCACATTGGATTGTTCGTGTGGACGGAAGGCGCGAAATAGGCCCTAATGCTGTTCCTGTATTCAGTCCTTATGCATATAACTGGGGCAATAATCTTAAATTCTTGATACCTAAAATCTTTGAATCATCCAAGATGATTGGCTCTCACAGGTTCTTGATAAATAAACAATTTATGTCTCTAGCAAGCAATGAAATCAAAAGTTTTCTTTCTAAAACTGCCATGATAAACCGAGCAAGAGAATTTTTACCAGAAATTGAGCCATCAATGTTTATTACACGGGGAACAATGGGTATCCGATCTATACTAATAGATAGAGATGGAAAATTCGTTCCCGATACAATGATTATAAAGAATGATAATTCTTTGCACGTTCTAAATTATAATTCTCCGGGTGCTACCGGAGCCTTACCAATAGCAGCTATGATTGCCAATCAATTAATCGAAGATGGAACGCTAATAATAACAGATTCATCATCCAATGGGATGCATCCTAGACCCTCGAAAGGAGAAAGCGCAATTGAAATGGATTACAACCACATTTGGGATATCCGCACAATCTCTGATCGGATGAAAATATGAGAATCCACCTAATGCCAGTGAGAATAAATTTTAATCATTTATATGATTCTGTAAATCTTTTTACTACTGAGCTCGCTATTTTGCTATTGAACTCCATAGTTTAAGCCATTAGGACTATAAACGGTAATGCAAATTTAGTGGGAATTGACATAAAGGCATTAATGAATCAAGTTCATTCTGCGGGAAGCGCCATCACCACTTAATTTATAGAGTATGCAATTACACGATAGTTTGATATTATGGGAAGGACTAAAAAAGGAAGAATAGTCAATATCCAAGCCAGCGCCTTATCAGATAAACTTATTTAGACTTTTAATTTACTCTATCTGATGTTGTATGATACTTCTAAAATAGCTTTAATAGTAGCCATTATATACATTGTCTTTTTTTTTGCATTAGGATCCGGTTTATTTAATTCGATAATTGAGACGTCAGGTAAAAATACGAGAGCGTTCATTATACCTTCTAGAACCGTTCAAACTATAGGCGAGACTATTGTCACAGTGATGATCTTATTTATTGGAATGTCTGGAGCCTTCCTGCTCAATAGATCTGGAAAAGTAGCAAATTCAAAAAGCCAAGGCGGATTGCTAGCGGCAGGTTTTGCTGTTATAGGAATCGCTTTAATTCTTGGTTTCAGATTAGTTGAGATCAAACTTTGATCGCCTGATTATTAAAAATAAGTGTCTGAGGAGTTATAATAGTAGGATGCTGCGTTATCTTGACTGAGAGGTTATTGTTATTCAGCATTTCCGCATGTAAATTAACGACACTATTCTTTTGCAAAATCCTCTTACTTGTAAGTGACATCCTCCATTCGCCGTCTTTCATTTTATAACGAATCATACTAGTCACTAGTACAGGAATATTGAGATGCATACCGTTCTTCACAAGCAACATAAGAAAAATTGAAAGAAGGTGATTTAACCTACCAATTCTTCCACGTCCTGAAGAATCAATATTGATAATTTTGTTGTAATACATATTATAAAAGCTATTAACTGAATCAAATATGACCATTAAGGAATCTGACATAGAATGAATAACATGTTTTAGTATCGATTCAAATGTTCCTTCAGTAGGTAAATAAGCACAGACAATGCTGGCATCTTTTCCCTCTGATGCTGTCTCCTTAACCAATGATAACAGCCTTGCTCGTAGATAGGCAGTAAATGTAGTATCCAAATCGATATAAATTATTTTTTTCTGTTGTCGTTGACAGTTATAATAATATTGTGATATTATCATCGAATTAAAACAAAGTTTGGCATATGGATCAGAAAATGTTAAGGTATTCAAACCAATATTACTTAACAGATTGTTATTATAATAGCTCATGTCCACCTTGTGTATTATATGTTAATGGAGGAAGAATATAATGGATTATAATATAGAATATGAATCGATCCGTAGGGATTTTCCACTTTTACGAAAGAAGATTTACATGAATAATGGAGCAATAGCCCTAACACCACTTTCAACAATCAAAGCAATCACTGATTTCTTGCTAAATTGCTCAGAGCAAGGACCTACTTCTGAGTCAATAGAACAATATATGATAACGTTAACTAAACAGCTGAGAGCTCACCTTTCTTATTTAATAAATTGTGAACCTGATGAAATTATTTTTACTCAAAGTACCACTGAAGGTCTTAATTATATTTCAAACGGTATTCAATGGAAAAAGGGTGATTCTATAATTATCAGAGGAGGGTCCAATGAACATTATGCCAACTATATGCCTTGGCTACATCTGTCGAAACGAAAAGGTGTGAAGATATGTGAATTGGATATACATGAAAATGGGTACTTTGAACTTGGTGACCTGGATAGATACTTAAAGACGCAAACAAATACAAAACTGATTACACTTAGTCACGCTCTTTATAATAATGGTGCAATAATGCCAGTTGAAGAGGTTGGCAGAATAGCAAGAGAAAACAACATTTTATACTGCATTGACGCGGCTCAAACAGTGGGTTCCATTGAAGTAGATGTGAAGAAAACACATTGTGACTTTATGGCCTTTCCTGGTTTTAAATGGATTTGCGGACCTTTAGGAATAGGAGTATTTTATTGCAACAGGAATTCAGCTGAGGTATTAACTCCACAGAATATTGGTGGGGAATCATCAGCTATAATGCCTAATAAAGAAGATATTATTTATGGTCCACTGCCTAAAAGATTTGAGTCTGGTTTTCGAAATTATCCTGGAATAGCAGGAATGGAATCTTCGCTACGCTATATCTTGCGTTTAGGCATATCTAATATTCGTAAAAAGAATATGAGAGTAGCACAAGTTATACTCGATGAACTTGCAAAAATACCTGCTATAAAAATACACGGGCCGGATGATCAAGACTTAAGAACATCCATTGTCTCCTTTTCTTCTCCAAAAGTGGATGCAAAAACTATTGTGGATAAACTTGAACATTATGGAATCACTATTGCTCAACGGGAAATAGGATACGAGATGAAGGTCGTTAGGGCGTCTCCTCATTTCTTTAATAGTGAAGAGGAGGCAGAGAACATCGTAGGTCATATTAGAGGTGAGTTAGATAGCAGTTAGTATAAAGCTACATGTATGTTATATAATGTAGCTGCGTTTGCTGTATGCAATATCTAAATATGTAGTAAAAAGGTGTAAGTGGGATAGTGTATTCGTGGATGATTATTTCGAACTTCTTGTGTCTGTTTTACCCTGACCTTCTATTACTATCATCGTCAAAGTTGATCTTACTTTGTCGATCCTCCTTACATGCCAAGTAATAGTTTCTCTTAACTTATCCATGGTGTCTGATTTGATCTTTAGAATAATGTCATAAACGCCATATACCCCACTAACCTCTATAATTTCAGGCAATTGTTTTAGTTGTCTTAAAATCTCCTCCTCAGAGCCAAGGTCACAATTTATTAAAACATATGCTACTGGCATAACAAGTATATCAGTCTGTCAAGGATGTATTTAAAATTTTTAATTGGATAAATAATGGTTGCGATTTTGTTGAATTTAGGATGAATTTACTATTTTATTGATAATAAACTGACACTCTCACTACTTGCATCACATTTCCGATTTATCTAAGACATCGCTTGAGAAATGGTTGATTTTGGTGGATGTGACTTTACTCGGAATTTAGATAGGTCGGCATTTACTACCGATATTTATTGCACCTTATCTACAAGATACTTTAAAAATAATAAATCAATCACGTCCTTAGGGTTTAGCAGGAAGCTTCACCCTAATCTTTGCTCTATGTAATCGCCTATTGCTCGAAAGAAATTCGATAATCTAAAGATAATATAATAAAAATATCAAAAATGCTGTTGCTGGCTACTGGTCTAGCACTCTCCGTAGGAATACAATAAACGCCATTAACACGTTTTATGCAACAATACTTTCAACTATAGTAATAGGATCTTTTGAGATATGCGATAACCATAATAACGCGTACTCAGTCAAGAGAGACAAAAAATGTTAAATCTGAATATGAAACTCGATCTGTAAGTTGACTGAGGTAAATAAATAGAAGTTAAGAGATGTTTTCAAAACTATTGGAATAGATGTCTTTAGTTCTTGGTTTAGTTAATCGTTAAAAAGTTTCAGTAAAATAGCAGCTAGACATCTTCTATTGCTTTATAGATGAGAGTTTTTAAGCGGTCTTATCTCAGAATATGTGACTTTTGGAGAAAGATGGCGTAAGTTCTATTCTAAAATGGGCAGGAGGAAAAAGAAGGATTGTTCATTTTTTAAGCAGATTTACGCCAGAAATCATAGATCGTTACTTTGAACCTTTTCTTGGAAGTGGAGCTTTATTCCTTTATCTAGCCCAGAGGAAGCCTCGGTTCAAAGCGGTACTATCAGACTCGAACAATGACCTGATAAATGTCTATAAATGTGTTAGAGATAATGTTCGTGATTTTATTGATATTTTAGAGATACATCAATCAAACTATTACAAAAGCCCCAAGGAGTATTATTATTATATACGGGATGTTTACTCTCCTTCAAATAATCTGGAGATCGGAGCTAGGTTACTCTTCTTAAATAAGACATGCTACAATGGTCTATATAGGGTTAATAAGTCAGGTTCATTCAATGTTCCACATGGAACTTATGCTAGGCCTACAATTTGCAACCGTAATAAACTACAGGCTTTTTCTGAATTTTTGCAAAGAGCCGATGCAGAGATAATTTGTGATTATTATCACAACGTGACGGCGAAATGTCATCTCGGTGACTTTGTTTATCTTGATCCTCCCTATTTTCCCTTAAATAAAACCAGTTACTTTAAAGACTATACAAAAGACGAATTCGGGTTTCCGGAACAAACAGCATTATCTGAAGAGTTTAGAAGATTAAGCAGTATTGGATGCACTGCCTTATTATCAAATTCAAACTCTGATTTTATAACAAGCTTGTACAAGGAATTCAATATAATGACAATATCCACAATCAGACCAATTAACTGCAATGCATCAAATCGTTTGAGACATTCTGAGCTTTTGATATCAAATAAAAGGTTGTTATTTGCAAAAACCGTTCCTGCCTTTCCAGAAAAAATGCCCACTATATAGTCAATATTTTCAGTGCGTGGAACACACACACACATGTGGAAAGTTCATTATATATTGATAATATTACTGTAGCACTTATTGTAATTAATTGGTTACTTTTGCAAGTATTCATAGACACGATATATTCTATCAAGATCAAAATGGGAATAGTAATTCCAATTTCGTGTGTTCAGCTTTAACTTGACAAACCTATTGTGACGAAACAAATCCTCATGACTCTCTGATACAAGGATATTGTATATAGATTCACCTACAAGTATTTGATTAGGTTGTGCGATAGCTGCAATTTTTGACGCCATACTTATACTAGAGCCTATTATATCTATGTGGGCTTTTTCTAAACTCTTCCCGTAGAGCATTACTAGAGCGTTTCCATAATCAAGTCCTATTCTTATTGTGACCTCAGGTAATCCATTGGCTTTAAACGCACAGTTAATTACTTCTTTTATAATTTGTTGTATTGTAGCTGAACAGCTCAAGGAATTTTCACATGCCTTTACCTGATCGTATTCAGCCGGAAATAGAAAGATAACAGCATCTCCTTCATATTTGAATACATATCCCCCATAACCTGAAACAGCGATGCTTATTTCTTGAGCAAAAGCTTGTATCATAGAAGCAAATTTGTTCTCTGGTAATGAAAGACTCATCTGTGTGGAATTATTAATATCTGCAAATCCAACTACTAGATTTGTTTTGCTGCTCACGTGTCTTCTTAAAAATTTCTTTGATTCTTCAGTGGACATATTAAGCTGAATACCATCAATTAATGTTTTAGTAACTCGGGCTCGAATTTGCTCTAAAGGTTGAGGATCAAATGAAAACATGCAGGTACACCGTGCTAACTTTTATCATATTAACTTCGCTATCCGCATTTCAAATAACAAGCTGAGTATAGACGATCAGGCAATTAAGAATTATAACTTTGATAACATAATACTATTCATCGCATTATTCAAAGTTTCCATAATATACAAGTCGCTGGTTTGGCAGACCCTTTATTAAGTTAATAATACACTCCCCAATACAAATTAGAGAGTGACTCTATTTCTGAAAATATTAAAAAGGAACAAATCTTGATCTATAAGTGACTATATCACTCTACTTTTGTGTGAAAGTAACCAAAATTGGAACCGGAGTTGATAAAAATGAGAATATAAAGACTCACAGAAGAGGAATGTGGAAACAAGTTATCAGGACAAGTAATCAAAATGTAACGGCCAGCAGCAGACATAACATAATAGTTTCTTTTTTTTTATCCCAATTACTCCTGTTTCAGTCACGTAAAAAATGGGGTATAATTTTTGCACTTGCAACTGTGACAGGATTTTTTTGCACCGCATACAACGACATCACTCTTGAAGAGTCTTTGGGAGATATACAAAATAAGGCATTATTAGTATTAAAAATTGGATTATTACCAACTGCATCATTTGCGATAATAGTTGGTATGTATGTGCTAAATGATCTCTTTGATGCTGATATTGACCGAGCAAATGGAAAGAAACGACCTATACCTTCAGGACAAGTCTCAAAGAAACAGGCCTTTGTTTTCATTCTCTTATGTAATGCAATTGGCATTTTAATTACTACCTTGACCTGCAGCTCCGTGAGTATAGTGATTGCTTTGATGATAGTCGTGATTGGTTTAATGTATTCTCTTCCAAAAACTGCACTCAAAGATAGACTTGTAATCAAAACTCTATCTATTGCAATAGCACTTATGCTTTGCTTATTATTTGGTTCAACTGGCTTATACAGCGAGACAATTAGCAACAGCTCTCTTCACAAATTGATTGTACCGTTATATGCTGCATCTATGCTCGGCATAATGATCTTTG
The DNA here is from genome assembly GCA_035643635.1 of Nitrososphaeraceae archaeon. GTDB lineage: Archaea > Thermoproteota > Nitrososphaeria > Nitrososphaerales > Nitrososphaeraceae > DASQQB01. The sequence continues at coordinate 10,740 of DASQQB010000006.1, forward strand.
TTACTTCTCCACTTAATGATTTAGGAGATATTGATGGCGACAAGGAAGCAGGACGCAAGACAATTCCTATAGTAATAGGAAAAAGAAAAACTGTAAAGCTATCAATCCTTCTCTCTTATGGTGTATTAGCTATATCTTGGATTATCTACGCTTTATTGCCTTCTTATTCTAACATGGGTATAGCTACTCCCCTGTTGGTAAGCTTGATAATGATGCTGACAATATTTAACCTAAGACAAATGCTAAAAAAATTGGATGATATTGGCTTTATCCGTAGCTTCGTACAAACAAAGTCCATGCCTCTCCATCTGTTACTCCAATTAGTATTAATTGCTGGAGCATTATTTCATTAAATATAGTGGAGCAAATTGGAGCAAATTATATTTTGTTAAATGGCAGAAGAACTTCTAATATCATTATCGCTACTTCTACTACTATTCTTGGATGAGCGAGAGTGTAGTTCGACTCTATAAATGAATAAAATATTATAGATTCTTCACAATAATCTCTTTGAGCTGTTTATCTTCGATCAGTGAGTCCACTAAATTTCTGTGTTCTGATTTTGGCATATTGTTTTTGGTAGTCTTTAAGGCATCAATTGTTTTTAGTTTCCAGTATACATCAATGCCATTTTCAATTAGATGGAGAGAATCCTGTACAATTTCTCCTAATGTGGTTAAAAAGTAATGGCCATTTCTCTTCTCTATTAAACCGGATCGTGCCAGTTTATATACTCCTGAGTAGTATTGCTTTCGAGTAAGCTTCGTCTTAATCTTTAATGTTCTACTGTCAATATTTTGTGTAGCAATCGTTTTGAAAATAAGAAAAGAGCTCTCTGAGTATAAAGCATGAATGACTTCCAGCGTTGATACCAATTATCGTCTCTTCCTGATATGGTCCATATTTCGATAAGAATCTTTGCTAACCAGTGGTGGAAAATTATCTGTATTATTTTCCAAATAAGAGCAAATCCTATCGTTCATAACTAATATTCGCCAGTAATTGCGCTGGTTTGGCATCGCTTGAAAGTAATTTAAAATAATTTATAAATTGTTGTGCCAAATAAGGGTCGTTATAGGCGGCGATGCCTACAGTAAATTGCTCTGGGTCATTGAAGTTTACTGATTCATAAACGACGTGATGACCATCAACTACCAAAAAACTAACAGGTATGTCTTTCTTTTTCAATTCAAAACGGGCTGACCTTATCATCTTCTTGACTGATTGAAGCGTTTCATTGTTAGGTGGAGTTCTTAAGATGGCATTAATCCTGTTTTCAAAATTTATCCCATCAGGATTGCCATCTAATATATGTAAATTGATGCCTTCATTAAATCTTTCAATAATTCTAGCAGAAACCGAGGGATCGTGATACCGAGAAGCCAAGAAAATCTCCCTATGTGCATTATATAGAAGTTTAATTACTTCTACAACTAAACTATTGAAATCCTTGATAATATTAAAACTTGATAGGTGAGTTAGGTTAACAAGGTTCTTCAAGTCACAACCTTGAATGAGATGGTTTATTATCGAATCCTTTTGATCTAATGGAAAATCTTCTTGAGCTCTTAATACGTCTACCGTCTTTAAATGCCAGTAGTTTTCTAGGATATCTTCTAGCACCTTGAGCTGGCTATTATATAGAAGAGAGCCAAACGTTGTCGTTTTATACAAAGAGCTACTATGCTTCTCTACCATGCCCGATTCACAAAGCCGTTTGAGTTTTGTATAGAACTGTTTCTTACTCAGGCTGGATCCCAACTCACTGGAGGAGAACTTTAGCCCTAAATAAGCTTCTTTAAGCATTTTCACTGTTGCTTTGTCAGATAAGATCTCATAGACTTGTGGTGTCGTTAATGGAGGATGCATTTTCTCAGTCTATACGCTAATTATCCATTCAATATATTTAAAAGTTCCCAAATCCGGGTATTCTGCTCAAGGGAGTTGCAAAGCTTCCTACAGAGGGACAGGGAAGAGAGCACAGATCCATGCAAAACTGTCATACTTCCCAGATGTTTCTAAATTTCAAAAATTCAATAATAAAGAAGCCTCTCTCCCGTGTCGAGAAAATCCAAGTTATAACGACAAGAATAGCAGTTATTAAATTGCTTGTGGTTTACGTACTATGTCATATCAATAGGAAATAGTACGAAATTATAAAGATGGAACAATAATATTTTTTGGAGACAACTGCATCAAGAATGAAAAGTCATTTGAATTCTGAGCAATCTTACAAATATATTGATACGATAGTGAGAGAATGTATTCATCCAACGTGTATCGGCAGATGGCTGCTATTTTGCTGTGGGTGTAGTTCGTTTACCAAAACTTAATTGTGTTCCAACTCTTTCATTATAGTCAAATGTAAATGCTTCGTCAGATAATATTGGAAAACTTGACAACTCCAAACCAGAACATTCAGGACATTTATTAGCAGGTAAAGAGAATTTGTTATACCAAGTAGCGCACCAGTAACAAGTTTCACATAATATGAATATGCTCTCTTTTAATTCGCTATAACGACTGCGGGAATCAATACCCTTTACTTGCAGACGATGACGATAAGAATCTAATGTATTATTATCATCACCGTTATCTTGCTTCTCTATTACTGTTAACATGGTAGGTTAGCGAAGTAGTACCTTATAAAGCATATCTAGATCTTCATCTGCCCATGATTTGAGTGGAGCTTACAATATTATTATGGTAATCTTATAAATGCAGGGAGAAAAAATAACCATGAGGGTCTGATAAAGAGAAATCACCGATAAGACATAATTACCAATATGGACGTGAAGCATAGCAAATGACATAGGTTGCAATGTATGATATTCAATAGTGCGTGATTATCATTATTCTTTTGTCTCTTTTAGAAAATCTTGTTTTGTTAATGTACCTTTGTATACTATGTTAAGAGCAATCTTGTAAATAAGAAATTAATCATGTTGAATGTACTCTGTAGCTTGCTCAATGGGTAATGCTGGATTATCTTCCTTTTGATTATTTCGAATCTGTACCATCTCTAGAACAAACTTTTCTAGCAGTATGGCTCCATAAAAATCAGGATTGAGTCTGTACATATTTGTTTTACCTATTTTTCTACTGTGGTAAATAAGCTGATTCCTTTCAAGATTTGGAATTTCTCTAAAAACTGTTCTAAAAGACAATCCCGATTTCTCAGCTATTTCAGCAGGAGAGTAGTCGAATTCCTTGTGATCAAGAAAAAAATCCAAAATCTGAGCAACAGACCGTGAAGAAAAAATATCAGATAAAATACCAGCGCACTTTGATTCTTGGCTGATCTCCGAAGACATATTATAATTGGAAAATGGTCATATTTGTCCGTTTCTGCTGAATTTCCTTACCACTATCTTGAGCATGTTTAACTTCCAACTAATAATTATATGATACTTCTTTACAATTTATCGTGTGAACAGATTTGAGATTGCTATTATGCGAATAATTTTCAAAAGACAGAGGCCAATCCCAGTCTTTTATATAACTGAAGGATTTCCCACTGGTTCTGAAACTTTTGTTTTAAAGGCAATCAGCAATTTGTTGCATCTAGGCTTTATCTCATATAATGAATCTGGACGTATTATGTACAATAAAGAAAAAAAGAGAGAAATATTGAGAATTATAGATCCGTTCCCTGACCGACAGATTATAAAGTTAACAGATCCCACAGAACAAATTTGTAACAGACTAACGTACAAGAAAAATTGACACTGACAGAGGGCATATCTTTCATCGAAGACATACAGCGATAGAAAAGGGTGCTTTGGTAATGTCGGTATTATTTTTTGGATTTATAAGCCTACTAAGCAGTG
>DASQQB010000007.1:0-6564 GCA_035643635.1 Nitrososphaeraceae archaeon
TATACAACGTTGCCGTAGTTTTAACAAATCAGGTACAATCTTCTCCTGATACTTTCTTTGGGGATCCTACAAAAGCAGCGGGTGGAAATGTACTAGGACACGCTTCCACTTATAGAATTTATCTCAAAAAGTCTGGTGAAATAGAATTGCAAGGATGATAGATTCACCATATCATCCATACTCTGACGCCAGATTTACTATAAATGAAAAAGGAACGGATGATATAGAAGAAGAAAGGAAGAAGAAAGGAAGTAGTAGAAAATCTATTGCTACTATAAGGGATGAAATGGAGGAGGAACAGTAGCAGTGAACAAGAATTTAATTATTTTATCTACAACTCCTAACTCCTATTCTTGTGATACCTTTACACTGTAAAATAAGAATTTGGGCTCTGACAGAATGATGAAAGGAGACTGGAAATTTGGATATTAATTATTTAAAAAGTAGACTGTAATATACATATTATAATAATACCATAAGCTTTGGAATTATTAATTAAGTCAAGCTCGGAACAGCTCAATATAAAAATAAGAAGAAAATAAAGCTATTGATTTATTGATCTGTAGACTTATTTTCTTGCGTTGTCAAAACGTTTTGCAGCATCATCCCAGTTCACAACGTTCCACCAAGCAGAAATATAGTCAGGTCTTTTGTTCTGATATTTGAGATAATAAGCATGCTCCCATACGTCACAACCTAACAGTGGGATCAAACCTTCCGTTCTTGGGCTTGTTTGATTAGGCATTGCCTTGTATTCTATTTTATTAGCAGATGGATTATAGGTTAGCCATCCCCAACCACTACCTTGAATCAATGTTGTAGCAGAAGAGAATTTCTCTTTAAAGTCTGAAAAACTCCCAAAAGACGTGTTTATTGCATCAGCAATAGAGCCTCCTGGTTCTCCTCCGCCATTTGGTTTCATGTTGTTCCAAAATATTCGATGGTTGTCAAATCCCCCACCATTAAAGTTGATTGCACTTTTTTGATCTGCGGGAACTTGGTCAACACTTGATAATATTCCTACGATGTCTTTTTCTTGAATCTCAGAAGGACATTTTTCAAGTGCTGCATTGAGTTTGTCCGTGTAAGTTTGATGATGTTTTGTATGGTGTATTTCCATAGTTCTCGCATCAATATGTGGTTCTAGTGCATCGTAGGAGTACGGTAATGGAGGTAATTCGTATTTTTTCATAGATAATAAGCTACAGCTGAAGCTATTAAAATGTATATGCAGTCGATGATCACGTTAATGCTTCTTTTTTGTTTTATTACAATAGAATGTATGACTACTTAGAAACATATTTATTTAAAATTACTTGCTTTTATTTTACGGTATAGTAGAATGGTCATTAATAAAGAATTATTGCAAATTAGAAAGAAAATCTCTGATGCCAGACCAAGATTTGTCAGACAAGAGAGTTGGAGATATGATCGTTTACCTGAGAATTGGAGAAAGCCCAAGGGGAAGGACAATAAAATGAGAAGGCAGGTTTCTGGTGTTCCACCAATTGTCAAAATCGGTTATAGGGGTCCAAAGGCGGCAAGATATCTCCATCCATCTGGATATACAGATAATATTATTTTCAATGTAAATGATCTTTCCAGATTAGATCCAAAGAAAGATGCTGCTAGATTGGCACATACAGTAGGAAGAAGAAAGAGGAGAGAAATAATTACAAAGGCAACAAGTATGGGCATTAAGATACTAAATCCTGGAAAGCTTGCTCCGGAGAAAAAGAGGGAAGAACACCTGGAAGATAGAGATGTGGTGAATGAAAATAACAGAGAAGTGAAATCTTAATGGTAGTAAACATAAGAAAAAAGAGAGAGTTAGCAGCAAGAATTTTGGGTGTTGGTGTAAATAGAATTAGGTTTGAACCCGATAAGCTTGATGAGGTAGGCGATTCTATCACACGTGAAAATATTCGTTCATTAATAAATAATGGAACAATCTGGACAATAAAGCCAAAAGGAACATCAAGAGCACGAGCTAAAGCTAAACTCATTATCCGCAGAAAACACGGAACTGGCCTTGGTTCAAAAAAGGGGAAAAAAACAGCTAGGACAGGTAAAAAAGAACTCTACGTCATCAAAGTAAGATCGATGAGGTACCATCTCAAGGTATTGAAGGATAGAAATGATATAAACCGAGAGACATATTGGTCGATTTATAAGAAAGTTAATGGCGGTCAGGTAAGATCCTTAGCGCATCTAAGAGATCTAGTAAAACAATCCAAAACCCGATAATGATGGTAATCGTCATTTATTTTATGCTCCATTCTTGTCTTTTAAAAACTATTCCTAGTTTTTTAAAGTCGCTTAGCTTATTATTTTGAAGTTTTATTCCTCCTTCTAAAGTAATATCTCATAATTGCGACACCATAAACATATTCTCCTTCTACTTGTGTCATGACATTACTATTCTGTGGCATAGAATAGTTTCGCGATTTGAATAATTATTTAGGATCTTCCTATTACTCGTGAAGAATGCGGATGACCAACAATTCTTTACAATATTTCCCTATGTTGAAACCGTCTTCAGGAAGATTAGAGGGTCTAAATATCTAGTACTTGCATATACTTGTTACTTTATATAGAGTTCATAGAATGTGAGAAATCATTTTATTATTATTTATAGCGGACAATTTTCATATTGAAAAGACAATTTCCCTATTATATTGTATCCATAAGGTAAACACAGCCCAACGCATCCTTTAATTTTGGAACGCACTCATAATTTGGTATTTCACGGGGATTTATCCACTTGTATTCATCATGTTCCCAGTCTATTTTGATTTGATTCGTATATGTATGAAAAAGATATGGATGCACGATCCAAAGTATGTTAGGGGAGTCAATTCCAGTAGCCTCTAAAGGAGGACTAGAACGAACAAATTTTATTTTTTCATGACTTAATCCGGTTTCTTCTCTTATTTCTATCAGAGCTTGTTTTAACGGGGAATTTGTGTTTTCAATATAACCGCTTATTCCAGCCCACTTACACTGCATCGTCCTAACTTTTTTACTACGTCTAAGAATTAGGATTTTGCCTTTGTATTCTAAAAAAACAGTAACAATATCAACCCTTTTTGGATAATCGACTTTCTCCATCTTCCTATTAATAGTTGACATATGTATTCTTATTAATATCATAATAATACTATAACAGTCTTATAATTTTATAATAAAACATAGATATTGAGTGGTTGAGTTAAACTTTTACTAATTCAAAGCCTGTATCTTGTATTAATCCCATTATCCTGTTCTTTTCTTTCCCTAACCCCTTCCAGTCAACTATTATATGAGTGACTTTTTCTATACTCTTTGATATCATTTGATCTAGCATATACTTATCAACGGACTCTAAGTTATGTTTAGCAGCTATAGCAGCCAAACCAAAATCTGACTCTAACAACAATTTGTTAAACTTTGTAGGATAATGTGTTCCTCCCAAACAAATGCCTACCTTTTTGCATCGCCCTGAATGACCAATAGCATTTAACAAACAATTGCATGTGACAGAAGCTGCATTACTATCAATCCATTGTCTCTCATTTGAGCCGATTTCCACAAACATGACCGGTTTTTTCAAAGAGGTAGGACCGTGATGTGTTGCTTCAATTATAATATCGTAATCTTGAATTGTTGGCTTTGCTCTGGTGATTTCTATAAGGTAATGTTTTTGTAAATATGGATAAGATATCGCTAATTCGCGAGGATTTCCCCCATAAGAAATATCATTTGTATAATTGCCAGTAGAGTGACATGTTAGGGCGGGAATATTACTTTGGGATACATGTTTTGAAAGAAAAACAAAAGCAGTTGAATCAGGATATATATCATCTAAATCTTCTAGATGAAGTGAACTCCTATTAGAGATGTAAAGCCTAATATTTTTATACATCTTTGATTGAAGGCAACTAGCGTTTTCTTCTGTGTAAAAGAAACCCCTGTTATTCATCAAGTAATTTGCCATAGTTATGCTCGCAGTATCGTGTTTTGATGCGACAAGAGTGATATAGTGTTCCATCGCAGTATATATCCTCAGAAGATTGATAAGACAATTTTTAGCTTTACGTGCACAGCGTTGAGTAAACTTATAAATTGCATATCTATCAGATGTACTAGTTGAATCTAAAATTGGGCATAGATACCCAAGAAAAGAATGATGACGATGATATTACTCAAGTCAGTGGTATTTTCGATAGCCAAGACCCTACAGAGGAGAAGGGTGATGATGAGGGTAATGATTCGGGGTATCATACGACAACATCTGAGGAAGTGGTTACGTCTCAAGTTGCTGCTACTAGTAATTCTCCTTTATCTTCCGAAGCTGCACCTGAAGAACAAGATAAAAAACATACCTTTGATTCAAAATTCTTTGCAATTCGTATAACCGGGGGTCAAGAGCATGTGGTGGCAAACATATTACAAAATAAAATTAATGCAAAACAGATTGGAATATATTCAATTCTTGTGCTTGATAACTTTAAAGGATATATTGTAGTTGAGGCTCCAGATTCAAATATCGCATATCAGGCATTAGTAGGTGTTCGACATGTAAGAGGACAAATTCGTGGAGAACTACCTTTTAAGGATATAGAAGGCTATCTTGTCAAAAAGCCAGTAGTCTCTGATCTTAATATTGATGATACTGTAGAAGTTATTGCGGGTCCGTTTAAAGCTATGAAAGCAAAAATTATCAGGGTAGACTATGAAAAACAAGAAGCCACTGTGGTGTTACTTGACTCACCATACCAGATCCCTGTAACTGTAGATGCAAATTACTTGAAAAGGTCATTACGCTAGTAATATAGACTTTAATAGTATCCTCATGTTATATCTGACTATCTTTCATTCTATCGAATCGAACAATATCTGTTGATTAATAATGGATTATCAGATAGAAGGTTTTATGTGGTGTCCGTATCAATTGATTTTTGAGGTCACAAAATAAAATAAAAAATGGCTTAACAGAAATCGAAGTTTACTTGATCCTAACCATATATACACACATCATCATTATATTTAATCTTTGAACTTATTGTAATGCAAAACCAGTTTTCATACTTCTATTTCTTTTCCTTCTTGTCTTTCTGTTTCTTTTTTTTCTTTATAAATAATCTTCCCAAGATTTGAGCTCAATATAGAGTTTATACCAAAAGACATCCTATCTATAAGATCCATAATAATAGTTGTCGTCATCATCTTAGCTTTATTGCCCATTTTTAAAACGAACGTAATTGTTTTTGGAAGAATATTACGGGTGAGCTGTATATCTTTAACAATAGCTGAACCCTTTGTAGTAATTTTATACTTGCCATCTTTTACTTCATCTATTAGTCCTTCCTGATGTAATCTAATAAGCAGCGAATGAACAACTTCTAGTGAAGGTCTACGCTTACCTTGGCTATCTATTATAGCTTTATCAATAATTTCTTCAGCACTAAGTGTATGATTTTTTGATAGCAGACCCAGAATATAGTACCTCGAAAATCCTACTGGAACCGAAGTCATTATTGTTGATAACCATCTCGATACCATATCACTAGTAATATCACTAGAGACAAATATTAAGATATCGGACACGAGTTCTGCTGCAATTAGGCAGAAAATATGAAGGAATCTATAGAAACTTTTTTTTAAACATATTTAAAGGCAGCTTGACGAAATTGATAATCTCAACAACTCCTAAAATTTCCCTCTGCCACTCAGATTTGTTTGTCAGTCATATTGTAGCCTCTTCTCAATTAAATATCCAAGATTAATCAGTCGATAAGGAGCAGAACTCGGATCTGGAATGAATTCTGCATGTCATCGAGTAAACCACAAGTATCTACTGGAGCCTAATCTGATACTTACTAAATAATAATGTAAGGTTACTGACAATATTAACTACACAAAATGGGAAGGTAAAGATTCAGCTACTGGTAATAACAATAAAAATAATTAGACTCTCCTATATTTTATTTCCTTTTTTCTTATTTCTTATCCTATCTTGACTGTTAACGAATGTCACTTCACATATTCATATCCTTTTTCACCATGACAATCACAGGTGCATTCTACAGCATTTTTTGACATTGTATGAGAGTATTCACAGTAATCACAGAAGTTAGTCATTTCTTATTCTCATTTTTCTCCTCTCTCTTGTACAACTCAAGACAAGCAGGATGAAAAGGCCTACCATTATGTTCTGATATTGTAGAGCCTTGTATTCTATTGTGACATTGTTCACATATCATTTCTTATTGTACTTATCACTTTAAGTATTGCTTAATGAGCATTTAAAGTATTATAATGAAAATATGCGGGAATCCTTATAAGGCGTCTTTAAAATATTGATTAAGGACATCCTCTATATTCTTTTTGTTCAGATAGTGCATTTAAGTTTTCGATATCTAGAGCATAAAACGCTGTTGAATTTTCTGATCTAATCTTCTTTAAATCCTCCCTTATTCTAGGAATAAGTATTGCTGGTATAATATTGCGGTTAGTCATTTCTTGTTGAATACTTTGTGACATTGACAATAAGTTAAACCATCGGTATGCCAGCATCCGAAA
>DASQQB010000008.1:0-40709 GCA_035643635.1 Nitrososphaeraceae archaeon
GTAGTTAGCAGCTTTGCAGATAACTCAATAGCAGCAACTAGACTAGTAAACAATACTATATTTGCAAGCCTAGAAGGATTCAAGACATCCGTTCAAAATACAAGAGATAATGCAAAGGAGTTTTCTAGAATAGGAGTTAATACTGTAAAAACATTCGAGCAAACATCAAGAGATACGTACAGACTATCAGATTATGGCACTTCTTATTCTTTTGCCTAGTCATACAGTAGAGAGATAACCTAAAACCAAGATAGTTGTAGGAGACGCTTTAGCGTCTTTTACACTATATTATATCAGCTCTAGAAATATCGAATGAGGATATATATAAATAAAGAATAGAGAAATTTATATAGTACAGATTAATCAACAATAAGTCGTCGGTTAATCTTTTTTCTTTTATTTAATATTCAGTGCTTTAGAACGTACTTATAATTAGCGGAATATTGCCTCAAGTTATTCTTACTCATATCCTTTAAAAGGACCTTTTCTGCTTCGCTTAACTAGACAATGTAATGTAGATGTGAACATCGCTAAATTCACTGCTAATTCTGTATGGAATACTTCTACAGATGTTGGAGACTGTGTGGGAATTGGAAAGATGGTAGAGTCAATCGATGATGTTAATTGGTTTTGCAAACTTTCCTTGTTGTTAATTATTTTGAATCTGCATAATTCATACAATAACGTAAATAGTTTATTTTGATGTCTGTGTTTAAGTCAATAGGATGCATGACTGGGATTAGAATACCCTCTGATTCAGATTCATTACTTTTAGATGCAGATTTAAATAAACCTGAAGTTGCAAAAGGAATTATTTTATTTGCTCATGGAAGTGGAAGTAGTAGACATAGTCTTAGGAACAAATATGTGGCTGAGACATTGCAAAGCGATGGACTTGCTACTTTACTAGTTGACCTTTTGACACCTGACGAAGAAGAATCAGATCTTAGGGCACAGAAAATTGGGTATAAAGTTCCCGGACTTGTCTTAAACAAATTCAACATCAATCTTCTTGCCAAAAGACTTGTATCAATTACAGATTGGATTTTGGAGAATACTGATACCAAAAGTTTTATAGTTGGATATTTTGGAGCTAGCAGTGGAACGGCAGCAGCTATTCTAGCGGCTGCTCAGAGACCTGATAGTATAGGTGCTATCGTCTCTCGAAGTGGAAGACCAGATTTAGCTGGACTTAATTATCTTTCTAAAGTAAAAGCTCCTATACTTCTTATTGTAGGAGGAAAGGACAGCAGAAAGGTAGTAGATTTAAATAAAAATGCACTAAAGCAACTCGGATCGGTAGAAAAGAAAAAGGTTGTGGAAGTACCCGGGGCGACACATCTATTTGAAGAACCAGGAACGCTAGAAGAAGTTGCAAGACTTGCAAGCGGATGGTTTAGGTGTTATTTTCAGATAAAGGAACATGGCAGCAGGGCCGGGGCAGCTGGTCATCATCCGTAGGAAACAACAACAATTATTAGCGATGACAGGATCTCGAAATCCCTTGAGAGATCTGGTTATAGCAGTAAACTACTCTCAACACTCAATCTAATGTGACATAATCGCATATACTTAATACGTCATATTAAGGAGAAGTCAAGGAAAAGGAAAAGGAAAAGGAAAGACGGTATTTTGTTTGGCTTAGTTGGTCAGTTCGCCGTCAAAGCAGCATGTGCCGCTGGAGCTGAATTGGCAACTGCAAATCCTAGTCCACCTGCAATTAGTGCACCAATTATGGCAAAGAATTTCTTGCGCATTGTGGCTAAATCAACAAAAATATAATAGATAAGCCTTGTGACTACAAAGTGGGACATTGTGGGACACAAACCAAGGACTAAGAGCAAACACAGTGGATAATAGATCGCACAAGTTATACCTTAAGTAGAGAGCCAACTGATGCGGGTATTATATTATTTTATAATAAATTCCATTTCTTCATAATTTCTATCACCTGCTCATCTGAAACAGGTTGAAAGTTTTGATAGAACTGTCCTACAGAATTAAAAAACGAAGAGGGCGCTGTTACAACTTCTACATGATCTGCTGCTTCTTTTCTTAATAGTCCTACAGTTTCTTTTGGGGCTACCGGAAGTGCAATTATCAATTCCTTTGCATTGTTAAGAGAATTCTTTCTAATTGATCTAGCCGCGGCTATAACAGTAGCACCTGAAGCAGCTCCGTCATCTATTAAAATTACAATAGTCTTGTCGTTGATTTTATTTCCTAATTCTCGTTCGTGTTGTTTGCTTGTGTTCCTATATAATGATTTTCTACGCTCAATTTCTTGTAGCTGTAAATTTTTCTCTTTTTCTATATATTCTTCTGAGATATCCAGATCTTTAACAAGTCTATCATCCAAATAAATTGTTCCGTCTTCCATTATAGCGCCAAAAGCAGCCTCTTCATTATGAGGAATTCGGAGTTTTCTTGGTAATACAATATCAAAGTCAGAAGCTTTGAGGTTTTTAGCAACAATATCTGCTATTATTACTCCACCTCGGGGAATACCTAATACCAGTATCAGAGTATTTTTTCTTCCTCCTTCTCTTCCTCTTCGGTCTTCTTTTTCCAGAAAATCTTCTAATGCAGCTGCTAAAATATTAGCAGCATTCTCCCTATCTTTGAATCTAAACTGAAACTTCTTTTTTATTGAGTCTAACAATCGTAGTGTGTACTCTCACTCTTTTTTCTGATTAATAACATCTTCTAGTTGATCCCGGAGAGAAAATGCGGCTTCAATAATACCTCACTTGTAAAATGGATAGCAATCTGTTGAGAGTTTTTCCGACTCGTCCGCAAGGAGTAAGCTGTATATCCCCGCAGATATGTCTGCATATTTTTAATGAAAACACTAATCTCCAAATATTATTCCATTTTGCACTAATATATTATGGAGGTATATGTCAAACTTGTCATTTAATAATATATCATCAGAGTAAATTCCAAGTGCAATTACCTTTCCTTTTCCGTAATTCAGTTCATATGTCGCTACAACCGGCTTTGATTTCAACAAATGTTGGTCACCAAATAATACAATGGAAGCGTTATAATTTAGTAGGATAATGTCTCTAGGATTTGTGATATATTGCTCTTCATGTGGTCTATAGCCAAATGGATCATTTTCAAATTTACCAACGCATTCATAACAAAGATAATTGCTACCTACCCATTGCGCTGTCTGCTCTTTCCACCTCTCACCAATGCTCTTCCATGCTGATTTGCCGTTGAAGGCCCACCAGTGGCCTTTAACCAATGTTATGGTTTGGTCAATTCTATCGTATTTCACCTCGGCATAGAATACATTCCCGTCTAAAATGATCATTGTTCCACCGTTTACTACAAACCTTCTTAGGTTATCATATTCTTTTTGTGTAACATACTCCTGATGTCCGAGTATTATTACATCGTATAAATTTGTATTATTTTTCTTAAATATCAAACCCTTATCTACATCAGGGTCAGTCAGAATTGTTATATTTTTCTTCTTTAAACTATCAATTAATTTAGGGATTGTAAATGCGGATCTTGTAGTAGTTGTAGATGTCAAATTCGTTATTATTACCTTACTTGAAAGTAAATTCAAGTCTTTTGTAACATTTGTCCCATATGAAATATGAGCATACCTTTGATAAAAAATATAGAAAGAGTTGTTATAAGCTGCCGCGGTAAAAGTGGGTAGAACTAGGGCAATGCTTTTTCCTTTGCTTAGAATTTTACCTGTATGTTCTCCGGTTTCTTGTTGTTGCTGCTGTTGTTGTTGTTGATGTTGGGATAATGACGATATGGCATTATCACCTTTCTTTTCAGGTAAAGGGGAAGATATTCTTTGGTGGATAGGATTTGTCTTAATAGACTTTCCAGAAATTAAGGTGGTAGGAGTTTCATATTTTACCTTTATAATTTTATGAGCTAATGATACACTGTTTTGCGATGATAATTGGGTCGCATTAATATTCTTAAATGGTGGTTGAAAACTGCACAACGTCATTAACGATGCGATTATTACGGCAGCAAGCAGTATTATTACTGAAAAAGTATGCCGCTTTAAGGTTTTCATACTTTTGTCAATGTCTTCAAAGATGCTCTGGAAGCAAAGTATTTATCTTTATATGATTCTCGTCCTTTGAAAGACAGCCACCAACATCTACGGCAGTAATGGATTACTAGCTTAGATCTTCTCATAAAATTCGCTTTAAGGCATTTATTAGCATGTAGACAGTGAAGGTAGTGAAGGTTTTAGAAGATGTGGGATAGTATTGGTCTTTCTTAAAAAGCCTGCTAATGCTAATACAACAAATGGCGTGATTACTTATTTTTTAATAATACTTTACAACACTTGAAGAATCTATAGGGATAGCATATAGACACATCCGTAATGACTTCACTGGTTACACTATCTTCACTAATTTCACTTCACATTCCTATCTTTTCTGATTAATACATCTTCTAGCCTTACTAGATAGAAAATGAATTGAAGAGTGAAGGACGTGATCGTTGTGAATAGAGCTTCTTTATGGAACATAAAAACGAAATTGAAAAGTGGGCAAAATACCAGTAATGAGACTTGAAACAATTTAAACGACTTTCTCGGTAATAGTATCATGCCTTCAACGGTAAAATGTCAAAGCTGTGGTTTTGAATTTCCTTCTCGTGGCGTATCATTTGGTGACAGACAGTCCTTCGAAGAGAGCTCAATCTCTAACAATATCACAGAAGAGCTTTGCCCCCAGTGTAACAAGAAAACAATTATCAGTGATAAGTCAGGGTATTTTTGGAGAGACTAAGCATTCCAAAAGTTAAATACATCCCCTGACGGTTAACAGAACCATTACTAATCATCCGACGAAAGTTTACAGCTAAATAAAAGTAGGGCATGCTACACCAAGTTAACAGAGCTGAGAATAGTCTTTATTCTGTAATTTTCCCCTCCCTTCCAAGTGGCAACGGTGCAAAACTCTAAATGAAATTTCTTGTTAACTTGTTGTACCGTAACAAGTCGGCGATGAAGGGAAATCTGCTTTTTCTCCATTTGAGGCTCTAAATTTTACCGTGGTTAATCCGCCGGCGCTACCACCAGATATACATTGTCCTATTATTTTAATGGATACAGAAGACACAATGCTGCCACAGATATCATCGCTAGTTTCTTTTCCTGTAAGCGTGAAATGACCTGAAGGTGATATTTGGCCTCCTAATATGACACCAGACTTAAACATATCACCTGAAGCGCTATGTATTGATATATCCCAGTCACCAATTGCTGATGATGGACCAGTGGAAGTTGCTTCAAATGCTATGGCTGCATTATGAATTTCGCCTGTGGGACAAGTAAGAATACCAACTGCGCTACCTGGCTCAGTAACAGAGGAGGTAGAAGATTGAGCTTTAACTTCTTGGGGGTACTCGCCAAGTAAAGCCATAGAAAACAAAAAAATGAACGCTGCTATAATTATTTTGGAATTAATCATTCCAGATTTTCTACTTACTTGACGCATTATTAAAGTATTGCAGTGTGTTAGATCAATTTCTTTAAACAAGAAAGCAGACAGACAGAGATGTTTAAGATCTAAAGTATGTAGATATGTTTTTAGAATCTATCCTATCTATCCCAACCTTACTTTCTTCAATTGCTTTTACTTTGACCTCATCATTCAAGCTCTATTATTTTTTCCTACCTCCTAACTTTTCCTTCTCAAAAATTAACCATTGGACCTATCTTCACTTACAAAATAGTGTACTTAAATGAAAAAATTCCTTATAAACTACTAACCAGCATTAAATCGAAATGAGATTTATAATTCGTGCGAAAATACCTACCGAAGCTGGAAACAAAGCAGTGCAGGATCCGAACTTTCTGAAAAACCTTGAAGAATATATGAATAAGACTAAACCTGAGTCAGCATACTTCTTCGATTCTGATGGCGATAGGACAATGGGCTTTGTAGTAGATATGCAAAGTACTGATCAGATTCCTAGTTTAGTCGAGCCTTTGTTTCAATCTATGGGTGCAAAGGTAGAATTACATCCTGTAATGAATTTTGATGATCTGAAGAAAGCATTTTCTGCTATGAACAAATAGGAACTGAATTAAATTAAATATTCTTCATTTTTTCTTTCTTCTAGCTTTAGCCGAAATAGATAAAATCGGCCAATTTTTATCTGTATAGCATTTCATCACTGTAAAGAAACCCTGCCGCTACAAAAGGCTTGAGCGAAAAGGTAAGAAATTGCTGTTGCTGTTTTACATTCTAGATAAAGCAAACCCATATTAATTTGCCAATATGTCTGCTAGCTTTATATAATTCTCGAGAATTCTGATGGTTTATACATGCATTTTAAAGATAAGAGAAATTCATTAACAATTATTAGAGCGTCAACAATAATAATAATAATAATACTTACCTCGCTATCTTTTCTTCTAACTTTTTCTCAATTGCATTTGGTATACGTACACGGCCAAGAACAAACCACAGGACGACAGCAAGCACAACAGCATATATTCATTAACAATGTAACTGATACTAAGAACGATACTGTACCTAATGAATACATAGTAGTTTTAAAGGATAATACAACTGATACACCTGCATCAATTGCAAAGGAGCTTCAGACAAAAGGTACTACTGTACTTCATATCTATGAACACGCTATCAAAGGATTTGCAATAAAAATTGGAAACCAAACAGAACTCAATAATCTCAAAAACGATTCACGAGTAGCATATATTGAACAAGTTAGGATATTTCACGCAAGTTAACAAACAGTTCCCGCAGGTCTCAGTTGAGTTGATGCAGACCTCCATGTCCAGTGCCATGTGCTAGGACAAAGCTGCTGCTGCTGCAGTCATCTGCTGCCACCTAAGAATACTCGCTCCAGAGTATTTGAATTTTTAGGTAGCGCTACATAAGCTCTTTTGGAAATCTTCTTTGGTTTATCGTTTTCCAGTATGCTAGTACAGAGGAGGAAAAAGGAATTGAAAGAATTTCACAAAGGCTTGGATAAGCAAGATAGAAGATATTTGATAATGTGTTTTCCATAGAACGTTTATAAAATTCAGCCTGTTCTTATGCTACGAGGCCCATAAGAATAGAGCCGATTTTCATGTCTGTAGCATTTCATCACTATAAACAATTGCATATGATAAAAGAAGAGTTAGAAAAAAGAGAATAGAACTAATCTATGTCATTTTCTAACTTCCTGAGGTACACCATCTACATGTTAGACCCATGAAAGGAATCAGAGCAATGATTCCTGTTCCTAGTAACATACCAGCGACGCAGAGATTGAATTTCGTTATTTTGAACATATGATTATTTTCGTCTATTAGGTATTACTAGTATCCTCAGCATTATTACTTAGAACTTAAAATGCTGTATGACAATTAATGCTGTTTTTAATCTGCCAAATACAATTAGGTTACAACATGAAAATCATTATGGCCATTCTGAATATCTTCTAAATAAACATGCAATAGTTTTAACCTTGTCTGTATACAAACCATAAATTGTTTCTACTATGATTGAATAACTACATGATGCTATAAATCTATATGATTAAAAGAAATAGCAGCATCAGACTGATCAGCCCAACGACTGCTGTGAAAGAAAGGTCGCCACGGGCAGCAGCATCTACAACAACATTATTTTCAATTGTTGTATCAATGGCCATTATAATGGCGGTTTCTGTCATAGGACTTGGTTTTGCTTATACGATAAGCCATTCAACAGATATGGGTGGGAAATGTATAAACAACGTCCTTGCTTTCGAACAGAAGGGATACTATGCAAACTTGGAAGAATATAAGACAGCCTCTACTTCTTGTATTAAATAATAAATGAAGATAATAATAATTATAATCAAGGCTCGATTTTTTAAATGCTATTTATTTCAGTTAATGGCTATTTTCTTAAATAGAATCTTCGATATAATTCGATATTGAATCAATCATAGATTATGACGATAATTGCTATCATAGCAGTGCTAGGACTAGGAGTTGTAGGGGTAGTAAATGGAATTGCTCTTCCAGCACTTGAAGCATGGGCTAAAGGGTGTAATAATGGTGGTATTGGATTTGACACAAGCTTCGACAAAAGCCAAGGAGGCTGCTTCCACCCATAATTCCATAACTCTTTCTTTTGCTATTTTATCTAGCTGATCAAGTAATTTGGGTCATCATTCCTACTAAATCATAGAATAGTCGTTCTTCAGCAATTTTTCCGTCCTTCCAAGTGGCAACGGTGCAAAACTCTAAATGAAATTTCTTGTTTGTGGGTTGAATGATTTTACCATCAAGACCTTTCATAGGACCTTTAAGTGTACCTGTGAAGTCTGCCACTGAGCAAGTGTAATTGTCTTTTGAAAAAAGTAGCTTGTATGGATTGTTTACAAGATGATTGTCTGGAAATATCTTGAAGAATTCTACAGATTCGTTACGATGGTTATGCAGACCCCTTGTTGGCTCTGGCTGACCAGGCCAGTATACAGCTACATTATCTGCGTGACGTTGTTCAAACGTATCCCAGTCTTGCGAATTCCATGCATCGTCAAGTGTTTTCATCATCATTTCCAAATTTTTATCATTGGCGGCCATCTTCCATTATGAGGTGACTAAGCAATATAACCATTTATTGTAAATTTATGACGCAATTATCAATCCTTCTACAAAAGTCTTAATCTTAGGATTTTCTTGTTAATTGCTATCTTTATGGAAGACGTGTTCTTTTTAGAAGTCTAATCTATAATGTATTTTATAGCAATAAGTAGTTAAGCCAAATCCAATTTATTAGCTACTTCTAATCAAGTATCTAAATGGGCAGAACAAGTCCTTCATTTAGAATAGCTAGTGCAGAGGAGGAAGAGGAGGAGGAAAAAACAATTGAGAGTTTTGTCCATGTCACATTTCTAAGTACAACGAAATTAAATGACAAGCTCAAATGACAAGCTCGATAGTAACGAGGATGATATTCTTGAGAAAGAGATAGAGTCATGGAAAAGCTTCGAATATGCTCTACGGGAAGAAAACGCGATATTGTTTAATAAAATGTTAGAAGAAATTCGACAATATTCTGAATCAGTTGCTGCTAAAGGTCAAGATTACTCGGCCGAATCTTTATTGATGGCTTTAATATTTCAGCAGCATAAAATGATTAGTCATCTAGTTAGCAAGTTGTGCAAAGATAATAAAAAAGAAGATAACAACTCCAATAGACAACCACTAGTATTTCTAAATAAATTTGACGAAAGAAAGATAATTTCCCAATGTAGTAAAGTTGTTTAGCGGCGATAATGTAAGATGTGACGTACTTTTTAATTCTGAAGGATTTTACTCTTAGTTATTGTCTTTCTAATGCTTCCTTCTAAAATAGGTTCACCTGTGTCATAGTCGTTGACGTTTGTAGATAGAACTAATGTTCTCAATTTGTTGTTGGTCTTGTTGTTTGGATCTGCGTCCATTATTATTTTGCACTCAGCATCGTTATCGAGTGTCTTGTATATTTTACTAACCAAAAGTAATCACATAGACCGTAGGATCATACAATGATCTGCTTTTTCTATTGTAAAGCTTATTTTGTTTGTTATCTTGATTAAATAATAGGAACGATAGTCACGACGACGACCATATACGGTTCAGCCATGGTGGAGTTTGATTGGAAACTCCCAATAGCAGAGTAGTCCTCATCCTCCAATTCAAAAGCTGACGCTAGGGGGTCAGACGAACAATCAACTCCACTTGTCCAGTGTAACCGTGAAGGCTCTAGAATGTAGGATAGTATTATTTTTAGGATCATTGAGTCTTAATTGTCTAGTGATGATCTATTTCCTATTCCTGGAGTACTTTATGAACGAAGGAGGTTGCGATAGATCCTTCGCCTACTGCAGACGCAACACGCTTGATGCTGCCGCCTCGAATGTCACCGACCGCGAAAACCTCCGGTAAACTTGTTTCGAGCAAATGCGGCTGACGGGCAAGGGGCCAGTTCGCAGCGCGCAAATTTTCTTGAGAGATCGGGACCAGTTTTAATGAAGCCTTTAGCATCAAGCTCTACGCAGTCATCGAGCCAACTGGTGTTCGGAGTGACGCCAGTCAAGATGAACACGTGGTGGATCTTGTGCTCTTCCGTCTGGCCCGTTTGACTGTTTCGCCACCGAATGTATTCGAGTTGATCGCTCCTTCGAGCGCCACGATCTCCGTGTGTGGCGGAATACGATCGTAGGAGTCACTTCAATCCGGCGAAGAAGGTAACGCGACATGCTCTCAACCAAACTGGCAGATCTGAGGAGCATGTGCACGAGCTTTGTAGTCTTTGCCAGAAATACGGCAGCCTGACTGGCTGAGTTTCCTGCACCAACCACAATCACTTCTCAGTCACACAACTGCGCTTCCAGAAAGGTCGCGCCATAAATAGATGCCAGCACCCTCAATGGCATCTATCGCAGCTTTTTTAGTAGTAGTAGTTTTCTTGTCTACAAATGTACAAGCTCTTGTAGACAAAAATGAGGGGTTTGTAGACAAATTTACGCACGACTGCAGAGTTTGTAGACAAATTTGTAGACAAATGGTAGGTTTTGAGCACAGCAGAGATGCGAAGTGCGGGATTTGAACCCGCGACCCCGAGCTTGGGAAGCTCGTACCTTAACCAGTCTGGGCCAACTTCGCTTAATATAGAGAATTGTAATTTAAATAATAAGTTTATGATTTAATTGGAAAGCTTAAAGACTATTAGCAATATCGAACAAGGAATAAAATGCAAAAAAGAAAGCTAGCCATTGGCACATGGCCCTGCATAAAGTGATTAAGAAAATGGATCCATAATTAAAATATTTTGTCTATATCGAAAGGCAGAATAATATCTGTGAAATTATGTAGCATATACACTGTTCTTTAAATACTTCTTTAATACTTACTCACATACTTCCATACACTCGATAAATGTTGCCTGTATTATCGCTAAGATAATTCCAGACTATGGGATTAACTGATAACATTTGAAAACTGGATTTAAGAACATCATCCATCGTATCGTATACTGACTGACCAATTACAATCTGATCTGGTGTTGCAAGTGTAGTCATTTTAGTTGCAATACTGACAGTATAACCAAGAATATCCAAATGCGGTCTTTTTATGATGATTTGTTTATTATTATTATCATCATCATAACCTATTTCTTTATTATTATTTAATACATTAGTATGGGTATCCCATCCGAATTGTACAACTGCATTTTCTCCAACGTCTATTCCAATTCGTACACTCATTTCTGGATAATCATTCTGGTTTAAAATTGGGTTTATCCCCTGTCGAGTTACTTTAATCATGGATTTTGCACAATGTACTGCATTGATACAGGGCAAATATATCTCAGAACCACTGCGAACAATAAAAAATGCCAAAATTGCATCTCCTATGTATTTCAGCACGTAGCCACCGTAAGCTTCTATCATTAGAGACATTTCTTGAGTAAATGCTTGAATTATTGTTGCGAGCCTGTCAACAGGAAGCGTCATAGATAGTCTAGTTGAGCCGACGAGATCAATATGTAAAATCACAAGGGTGACTTTAGATTTGGCATATTTCTCCAAAATGTTATTTGTTTCTTCAAATGAGATATTGAATTCTGGTTCCGCTTTTAGCGCCTTCCAAATTCTAGATTGAGCCATTTTAATGGCGTAATCAATATTAACTACAGCATCGAGATAAAATGAACTTAGAGAAGGAACATCAGATACTTGTTTAATAGAGAGCTTTTTTCTTTCTTCCTCCTTCTTCATATTCTCAATAATCCTGTCAACTTCCTCTTGATTAATATCAAGTTGTAATGAAATTATATCTGCTGGAATACCCGAATTGTATAAGTTAAGTATCGTCTGCAGTTGATAGCTGCCGTTGTTGTTGTTGTTGTTGTTGCCACTGTCGCTTTCTGCCATATTCTTGTAAGTATAACAATAGTATTAATTCTTAATATGCATCTGTAAACAGCCATTTAGAATTAATTCAAAAATTTCTTAAATAATCATTCCAATTTATGCAGATACACCGAAAAATTAGCAATGAAACATAAATCACATATGATAATCTTTTTTGATCTCGAAAATTTTATTTGTAGCATACGAAGCCTTAATCTTTCTTACTGTTTCTTAGTTAATTCATTAGAATAACAATCTCATTTCTTAATATATTCGACGCTTTCGCATATATATTCAATTATCCATAGTGTAAACAAAATTGCTTGCACAGTACTACAGTTATTACATACAACAACTCTCTCTTGCACAAAGACATTTACTTTTTTATGTAATATGATACAGATATTACCTTACGAGATAAAAATCGATTTACTACTATCAAATATCAAGTACTCTATTTCTTTGTTATTTTACCTTTTGGTTTTCTTATTTTTAATTGGTTTTAAAAATTGAAAAACATTTGTCACTTTTGATTCTAGATGTCGATATATTCCTATAAAGATAAGAGAAACGGCAACACCTAATATGATTCCGCCTAATACATCAAGTGGATAATGACCTCCAACATATACACGCGAAAAACATACAAGGGAAGCTTCAATGGTGAGACTAATGGAAATAATATTCCTTTTGAATGTACCTCTAAATAGCATTAAGGCGTTAATCGCTCCTGCACTTACTATAACCGCATGTCCCGATGGAAAGGAACTCTCAGAATCAGATTTTAGTATAAATGACTCATTTAAAATAATAGGCCTGTCTCTATGAATAACATCTTTAAGAATATTTCCAAGTGGAATTAATACCAGAAATGATATTGCCATTATAATACTTGTTTTTTTTCCAGTCCATCCTCCAAAGACGAAGAGAAGTATTAATACTGGTATCCAAAAATATTCTCTGCCAAACTGTGTTAGATAGACCATAAACTGATTTAGTGCTGGAATGTGAGACTTGTTTAAAATTGTAAAAGCAGCTTTGTCAGCATTAATTAACGGAGAACCGGTGGGATTAATATCTGGAGAAATGGCAAGAGACAATATGATAAAGAATACAAGCAATACTATTGCAGCAATAAAATAAAAGTTCATTTAGTGTATTATAAATTAGGTATTAATATATTATCCTTTATTTAGAGGACAATCCATACATATAAAAAAAGTGAGTCGTATTATTCAATGATCTAATGAATGAAATTATTTTTTACTAACTAGCTTTGTTTGAATAATTGTAAATTATGGCTGGCAAAATATGATCTTGATATAAGAAAATTAATGATTATAAGGTATGTCCAATGATCTATAGCATATCTCTAGGGTTTCCAGTATGACTTACTGAATTTGAAAAAGTTCATTCAATTAGAGATTATCGTATGATATAAGTGCGGGGATACATGTACAGAATATATAATGCTGTTACTGCATTTAAGCAAGCCTATAATACCCGTAATATATTGCAGAAGCCACAGAAGAGAATAAGATAGAAAGGTTCCGTATTTGAATTATTGATATATTGCTAGAGTTCTACATATACAGTACCATCTTCTACCTGTACTTTAAAAGATTCCTCTGGCTTTAGTTTCTGTGGAAACCACATAAGGTTGCCTGTTGTAACGTCCCATTTTGCTCCATGCCAAGGACACGTTAATTCGTTGCCCTTTAGCTCACCTTCATGAAGTTCAGCTCCAGCATGGTTACAAATATTACTCATTGCATAGTAACTTCCTTTTAAATTAGTAACTAGAATTTCCTTTCCAGCAGCAGTTATGTGTGTGAGCTTTCCTTCTGGAATATCTGTAGTCTTTCCTACAACAACTTTTGCCATTAGATTAACAGAATAAAGGTGTTATATTTTAAGATCTCATTGTTACCATTCTAAAAAAATTAATATTGTTAAAATTCGCTGTCGTGTAGATCAGATATATATTTTATACTTCATATTTTAAATGAGATAAACAATGATTTTTGTATAATAATATAAGATATTGAGAAATACAAATAACACCTATATTTAATGTAAAATGCACTCGTTAAAACTTTATTGAATGATTACCCTATCATTAGTTTATAATAGAAATGGAATTTGCTATCTAGTCAAATAATGATTGCCGAGATGAATTAAACAAGAATCTATTACATAGTGGCCAAAGTACTTTATGTATTTCAAATGTTAAGTACATACATTCATTCACAGATTCGCCCATATGATCAAGATCCAACCCTTTTCATCTTAGAACCGCACTTAGGACATGAAGCCTGATTGTGCTTTGTTCCGCAGCTCATGCAATAATAATTCAATGAACTACCGCTGCCTGCACCTCCACTACCGAACATTGAAGCACCTGTCATACCCATCCTCTTTAACGCTCTTTTCCTCATGTAAAAACTTAGCAAAATAAATACTCCAATTATTATTGGCAAAGAGAAAGGAAAGGGTACAAAAAATGATATTGCAAGGCTTATTCCTAGAGATATGCCAATCCATAGCAATTGCTGTGAGACAAATTGCTTGTTATCACCATTCACCGGTACCAATCACCACTATTATGCTGCTTCTCTCCCATATAATATATATTGATAAGGGTAATAATTTAAAATAGCTTCTGTTTGATTTTAACCATTATAATGCGAATTCTAAAGATACCTGTTCGCAAATTCACAGGCGTTGTAGTCTCAAAACGAATATACGCTTATTGCAGCTGAATAAACCCTGTTCCTTGCGAATACTCAGTATCATGTTATTATATTTTAATTAATTTTCTAAGCTATCGAAGCTTGTATAAAAATAAAATTAATCAAGATAAATGTAATTACCCCTATCTTATAAATAAAGTATATCTTGGGGCGTTCAATGCATTGCTATTGATCTTTTTCATTATAAATCCTGTATATGATCATTTGATAGCTTTGGTTTCAATTATTATTTTTTGATCCACAAGCTTAGAAATTAGTTTTATTATCAAAGAACTTTAGGTGATTTAAAGCTCTTTATAAGGTACATTAACATTTATTTTGTACACTGACCTCAATTCGACCTCTTCCACCTAGTTATCCTGGAAAGAAGTCCGAGATACTATATGGAGTCGAAAACGCAGTAGGAAGAGGTTTGTATTTTATGTCTAATGCTAAAGAAAAAATGGACATTTATTTTGATCATAGAGCTCCCTCTATAGTAGTTGAAATTGAAGACTATAAGAAGGGGTATATTGATATCAGGAGAAGAGGCGGGAAAATAAGAGCATTTACTGAAATTACAAAAGAAAATATTCAGCACTGCAAAGAGCTGATGAGATTAGTTGATGAGCTTCGCCATTTAGGTGGAGTTAAGGGTGGCCTCGCAGTAAGCGAAAGTGAATATATGGCTACTACGGTACTGCAACAAGCACAACCACTTACGCAAGTTATCTATAGCAATGTCAAAGAAGTAGTAGAACAAGGACAGTATATCTTTGACACACTATGGAATACTGCAGTTCCAGCTGAACAGAGGATTAGAGAAATAGAAGAAGGCATAATACATAGGGAAACTAGAATAATAGAAGAGCCTGATGAAATTGTTCGAGAAATTACTCGTCTAATTACTAGCTCAAATGAACTATACACGTGTACAACACCTGGAGGATTGCTGTATAGTTATAATTATTTCTTTGAAATAAATAAAGAAATAATGGAAAAATTTAAAAAAGGAGAGCATAAGGGTATAAAGTTTATTACTAGTATAGATAGTGACAATGTAAAATTATCCAAAATCTTTTTGGACTATGGCATGGAAATAAGACATGTCAAAAATCTGCCACCTATGAGTTTTGGAGTTTCAGATAAAGAAATAGCAGCAACAATAGAAAAAATGGAAAATGGAAAAATGGTTCAGAGCCTTTTAATTAGTAATGAACGTGACTATATTACTCATTTTACTTCCATCTTTGAGGAACTATGGAAAAATGGAATAGATGCTAAAGAGAGAATAAGAGATATTGAAGAAGGAAAGCATTTAGCTTCCATTGAAGTTATCCAAAATGCAGATACAACAGCGAAGCTCTATGTGGATATAGTAAAATCTGCCAAAAATGAAATATTGCTTATTATTCCTACTACAAATGCTATTCTACGTCAAGAGAAAATTGGCGCGATACCATCCTTAGCTGAAGCAGCAAAAGAACGTAATGTAAAAGTCAGACTCCTGACGCCATCATCACCCCAAAGTCTATCTCAGAGTACAATTGCGAACTTGAAAGGATTAGATCATGTAAATGTTGATATAGATATTCGATATATCGAACAAATGTCAGATACTAAAGCCACTATTCTAATAGTTGATAGAAAAGAGTCTCTTGTGATGGAATTAAGGGATGATTTGAAAGCAAGTTTTAATGGAGCAATAGGATTATCTACTTACTCAACTAGTAAAGCAGGTGTTTTATCTTATGTAGCAATATTTGAGAACTTGTGGAAGCAGGCTGAACTATATCAACATGTCAAAGATGCAAATGAACGATTAAAAGTACACGATAAAATGCAAAAAGAGTTTATCGATATAGCAGCTCACGAATTAAGAACGCCTATTCAACCAATACTGGGTTTGGCTGATATTCTCTACTCTAAAATTAATAATAACGAGCAACTCGAATATCTGGATATCATTATCAGAAATGCAAGGAGGCTACAAGCACTTACAGAAAATATACTAGATGTTTCAAAAATTGAAAGTAATTCTTTAATTCTAAAGAAAGAACAATTTGATCTTAACAAAGCCATACTACATGTAATTACAGATTATAAAAATCAAATTAAAAATACGGATAAAATAAAGGTCATATTAATATCCAAAGGTGACTTCTTTGTTTATGCAGATCAAATGAGAATAACTCAAGTTATTTCTAATCTATTAAATAATGCTATTAAATCTACTAAATATGATGGAAGTATATATATTAAATTAGAAAAGGAGAGAGAAAAAATGGCGAATGGAGACAACGATCACATTGTTGTGAGTATAAAGGATTCTGGCGAAGGCATACATTCTGATATCAAACCATATCTGTTTTCTAAGTTTACTACGAAATCAGATCAAGGAACAGGATTAGGTTTGTTTATTTCCAAAAATATTATAAAAGCTCATGGAGGAAAAATATGGGCAGAAAATAATGATATTGGAGAAAAAGGAGCCACATTTTACTTTACTTTACCTCTTGTAACATAATTATACATACTGTCGAAATTAAATGGCATTCCACCAGAGTATAAGAATAGATATGAACGTTGAATTACGTTTTAATATTGAATAAAGTAGGGAGTATTTTACTAATCTCTTTAAAGATTGAATTCGTTCTTCTCTCTCTATCTATTTCTGCAACTTCTATTGCTGAAGATATTTTTAATTTTTGATCAACATCTGCATAAGCGCCTTTTGAACATGTAGCCTATTCTCTGCTTCGCTCCATATAACCGATACTTTTCCGTCTATCACTTCTGAAGTTACTTCCTGACCGCGTCTAGCAGGAAGACAGTGCATAAATATCGCATCCTTTTTTGTCAGATTCATAAGATCAGATGTTACCTGATATTTCGGAAGAAAAGCTTTTTGCCGGCTAGCTTTTTCTTCATCTTTTCCAATTGAAATGAAGGTATCCGTTACCATAACATCGACATCTTTAGCAGCCATAATAGGATCTTCTGTTATGAGTACCTCAGCTCCGGTTTTTTTTCCTTCCTCTTTTGCTAATCTTGTTATTTCCTCCAATGGTTCATATCCTCTTGGACAGGCTACTGTTATATTTATGCCCGTCTTTCCACAACCTAGCAACAAGTCATTACATACATTATTTCCATCACCAATCCACGCTAAGCTTAAACCTTTTAATTTTTTCTTGTGCTCTTGAATGGTTAGAAGATCGGCAAGTATCTGGCATGGATGGAAGGTATCTGAAAGTCCATTTATAACTGGAACTGAAGCAAATTTTGCTAATCTTTGAAGATCAGCATGATCATAAACCCGTGCAATAATACAATCTAGATATAATGATAATGTTCGTGCTGTATCCTCTATTGATTCACCGCGAGATAATTGTATGTCTTTAGCATCTAGGTATACAGTATTTCCTCCTAACTGAAATATTCCAGCTTCGAAGCTTACTCTAGTCCTAGTTGAAGGTTTCTGAAAGAGTAGTCCAACAACTTTACCTTTTAATAAGGTCCTTGATCTTCCATTGCTGCTGTTGTTAAGATTCTTTAATTGTGTTTTCAAATTACTGGATAATTTTAAGATTAAATGGATTTCTTCTGAACTTATATCTTTCATGCTAAGAATATCTTTTTTACTTAAGAAGGTCTTCAATGTCTTCATCTGTAAGATAAATTTTTTCATCTTTCTTTTCGCCATCCTTCCTTTCAGACACATCTCTTTCTGTTGCTCCATTTTCCTTTTTACCTTCCTTCAAGTAAAGAGATCTTGGTACCAAGGATGAATCTATACTATCGTTCTTTTCCCTACTATCGTTCTCATTAGCATCACCATTGCTTTGTACTTCATTAGTTTCATCCCCATCATTCTGATCTTGAATTAACTTTTCGCCTTTTTTCTTTTTATGAAACCATCCACTAAAACGACTTTTTCCCTTTTCATTTATGGAGGAATTTATTTCTATTTTTTTCGTTGCTTCGTTATTAGTAGTTTCTGGCAATGGCGGCCATTCTTGCTCTGAACCTTCTTTTCCTTCATAAACATCCTTGCTGTTATTTTTTCTATTTTCACTACTCCTGCGTGGTGCGTCCGACGTTTCACTCGTAGTTATTGTAGCAGTTGTAGTAGTAGTAGTAGTAGTATCGGCTTCATTTCCGTAATCAGATGACATATGCATTTCAGGGCTGGATTTTTTACTGATAATTGGTTCGTAAACTTCTTTTGTGTCTGAGGTAATATTGTCCAAATTCTTGATATTGGCTACTGTCGAAGTAGCAGTACTACTACCAAATAAGGATTCAAGGAATTTCTCTGAATCAAACGGTATTAGATCGTCATAGTTTTGCCCAATTCCTAGGTATACAATTGGTTTTGAGGTGATATGAACTATTGAAAGAGCAGCACCACCCTTTACATCAGCATCAGTTTTAGTCAAAATAGCTCCGTCAAAGTTGGTATATTGAAAGAACTCCCTTGCTTGGTTTATAGTATCATTTCCAGCTAACGAATCGCCTACAAATAATTTCATATCAGGTTTTACTACTCTAACAATCTTACCAATTTCATCCATTAGATTTTTGGCAGTTTGCATCCTGCCTGCAGTATCAATCAATACTGCTTCAATGTAATGCTTTCTGCCATAATCTACTGCATCCCTACCTACAGCTGAAGGATCCGCACCATATCTTTGCGCAATTACTTTTAAAGATAACTTTTCAGCATGTTGACTTAATTGTTCTATTGCACCTGCGCGATGGGTATCACCTGCTGCTACTACTACCGAGACACCTTTATTACGCAATAAATTACCTATCTTTGCTACTGTCGTAGTTTTACCAGTACCATTGATTCCAAGAAAGACAATTACAAAGGGCCCACCATTAGATTGTGCTTTTGTTTTAATTTTCTGGACAAGATCTACTTTCTCTGCCTTGGCAAATGTTTCTGCAATCGTACTATATAGTTTTGATCTAATTACCTCCCCTGCTACCTGACCTTTTTCCAATTTTAATCCAAGCAATTCGTTTTTTAATTTTGCACAAAGATCATCAATTACTTCTTGAGCAACATCACTTTCCAGTAAAGCCAGTTGTAGATCAAATAACGTATTGTCAAGATCCTTTTCAGAAAGCTCTTTTTGACTGCCTATGCTCTTTGCTGCACTTGAGAAAGCCTTTTTGAGCTTATCGAACATTTATGTTTCAGTTAATGTGAATGTAGTTGTTGGTCATCGTTGTGTGAATGAAGATGAGGCCGGGAATTCCCTTGGGAAGACGATGGCGCACTAGAATTAGTTGATGAAGATGGGGTCTGAGCTTGTTGTATCATCTGATTAATCTGACCCTGGAGTTGGTTCATACGTGTTTCTATTTGTTGTCTTTGATTTATGAGTTGCTTCCCGGCGATTTCAAATTCTTTAATCCTAGCTTCTATATAGTTGATAGTATCTTCTCTGTTTTTTTCTACTACAACTCCTGCCCCTACGTTTATTAAAAGTTTCTTAACAGGAGGAATAAGAGACTTTATGTAAACTCCGACTCCAACAGGTGTTAAGGCTTCAATTTGTGATTCATCTACAATACTCTGAATAGCTGTTGAAGCAAGTCTAGCTTCCTCTATTAGCCTCGTAACGGTGGCTTCTTTCGTAACTACATCATTCATATATGCCTCAAGCACTCTAGATTGCTGAACCATTTCATTGATTTTTTGTTCCATCGCTGACTGCTGTTGGTTGTTGTTAAGATCGCCGCTCATCTATGTTCAATGTCCAAAAGCTATCTTATAATTGTGACTAACATATAATTGTAGAAGCACTACCTAATATCATAGACCAGTCCGTGTAAGAATCATTATTTTCATTCTAGTCCATTATTTTTTTTAATATTACGTTTATTAAAGTTAAAAAAAGATATATAATCAAGGTAATCTTGCCCGCAGTGGCAGTTTATATTAGATCACATTAAATTTTGTATAGTATTTGTGTTATGCTATATTTAGTAATAATTAAGGGCATTATGATAAGGAAGGGTTGTTAACAGAGATTCAGATAATATATTAAAAAAAAAGATAGTAGAGATCGGAGTTTATAAAATTTTTGCTACTCGACTTCTTATTTGGTCATGTTGCTGCTTGAGCCGCCGCCCATAGTAGTTGAGTTGCCGCCCATACTTGAGTTGCCGCCCATACTTGAGTTGCCGCCAGGAGGCATGCTTTGAGCTGCTGTAGTAGCTGCTATGCCGACAGTCGTTACGATTCCAACCGCTAATACAGCCATTACAATACTGGCAGTAATGCTTGCGTATTTAATGCTTTTATTCATCAAGTCAAGTATGTACTTATTTTATATAAACGTTCTAAATGACAAAGGTATATTTAAAACTAGAAGAAAATATTCCAAGTTTAAGCATACTTTTGCTTATATACTTTATATATATACGTACATCTTCAATCTAAACTTTTGAGACTTTCATCAGATCTGCAATTTTAACTGCCATTCCATAACGATCTTCTTCACTTTTCATGTGCCTGTATATTTTTATTAAATCTGGTAAATGCTTCATTATATTAAATTTGTTTGCGATTTTTAGCTGAATAAATTTGAATACCGTAGTATAAATTTCAAATCTTTTCATTACTGCCTCTGTATAAGCTTTTACATCATTTAAGTATTGAATAAATAACTCTGCACACCACGTTGCAGGAATTATCCCCTCTCCAAGCAATGAATATACTGTACCTATTGATTCACCTACACCTATTGTTTTTCTATCATCTGTAAATGGTTTACAATACGCAGGTGGACTAATCCTAACAGGCCTTCCTACTTTTTTTATTACCTCACACCTATATTTTTTTAAAAATTCATCAACAAACCTGTTGTTTTTTTTTCTCTCAAAGTCTCCTGCTCCTATATGTGCATAACCATTGCCAAGAGGAAAATACCAGAAATAGCCTGTCATTGAAGGAAATGCCTTCAGATAAAAGTCATCGAATGGAGTTCCGCTAATACCATATTTTACTTTGTATTGAACACATGGAATCCACATTTCATTTTGTGGTTTTGGAAGATAATTTCGGTGAAACCCCGTAGAGTCAATTATTATATCAAAATCTGATTCAAGATCTACTTTTTTTGGTATTTTACCAAACTCAATTTTCGTTCCTCTTATCATATCTTGAATTAACTTTAGTTTGTCATAAATTACCATCCCTTTCAAATGAATATCAATGCTGTTATCATGATCATTGTTAACGTTTCCAAGATCAACTTTCATATGCCTTCCGCTATGCATAATATAATTATCAAAATTTAGACCACATTTCCTAGCTAAACCAGACATCACATTCTTACTTGTTGCCCATGCACAGACGGCATCATGTTCTGATTCGGGCATTCTTTCAAAACCTACGATATGGTTATCATGATCTTGGTTCAGATTATTCATAAGATATGCTCCTGCAACACCTATTCCCACTACCGCGATTTTCATGAATACAGTATAAGAAAGCTCTCTTCAATAAAAATATTGACAAAAATGATATTAGTATATTAGTATACTATTCACGTGTGACATACAGGAGATGGAAAACGATTAATTGTCGTCAAAGAAAATTCAGATCCCTACAGCTGCGCGTCTAGGACTGACATTGTTGGTTGTAGGGGCAATACTGGTAGGAACAGGAAGCTATCTACATAGAGGTGCTTTTTCTCTTTATGGTTTAATTATGGTAATTACAGGATTTTTATTATATATAATTACTTCAATAGCTGTAGCAAAGAAAAAAAAGAAGGAGAAATGATCAGGTCATATTATAACAGCAATGGTAACGAAGTAAACTTTTTTGATAAATTGGAGTCACGACTATTGTTATTATTCAGACATGATATAAATTGCAGGTTTAAATGGCCTAGATAATTTTGCTTTTGATGTAGGATCGGATTTTTCTGGATCGTCTTCTGTATATAGGATTATCTGATCCTTGGTATTTTTTCCTAACCCTTCTTCATTTTCTTTTTTATGCCCAATGTTGATACTATCTAATAGTAAACTTGTGGCATCGTCTATAGCAAATATCTCATTAAAGTCATTTGCTGCTAAATTTAATCTTCTGTTTCTAATGTCAATTGGTTCAGATAAAATATCTTCAATCATCTTTCTTATTAATTTAGGATTTTCCTTTGCCTTTAGTGCTGTCTCTGGGTCTTTAAGTACCTCTTTCATAATATCCCCAAAATTGGTTCTGTTTTCTAATAATATATATTGGAGAAGCTTTTGATATATTTTTATTTTCCACTGCGCTGAAGTATAAATAATAATTTTCTTTGGAATTATCTTAGATACCTTAAGGATGTTCTGAAGATCGGATGCCAAATTCATAGCAAGATGTTCTGATTCTTCTGCTATTGGATCCTTTTTATCTTCAACAGCTTGTGGCCAATCAGCAAATATAATTGAATGTGAAGTTGACTCGTCAGCTTCTCTAATTTTCTCCCATAATTCTTCACTTAAAAATGGAGCAAATGGAGCAAGCATCCTAATACGAGTATTAAGGAATGTAAATAAAGTTACAAAAACAGCATAAGAATTTTCTCGTCCTTTAGCATTAATCCTCTTCTTATACCATTGCAAATCTCGATCAGATAAATAAAGTATATTATGTAATGCTTCTCTTACTCTCAAGTTGTTCATAGATAATGTGATATTTTCAATAGTATGCTGCAACCTACTAATAAGCCATCGATCTTCTAATTCCATCTCTTTCTTTGCGTTTTCTCCCACTATTATTTCTGATTTTATTTTTGACTTCAATGAGTGCATACCATTTTTCTCCTCCATCTCTTTCTTCTTAAATGAATATTCGATTCCCATATCGTAAATGTCTTGCAATTTGGATCGAATTCCATTAACCGCATCGAAGTAAAAATCAGCATCCTGTAAAAGTTCTGCAGAAATTAATATCGCTAAACGAATAGCATCAGCGCTATTTTCTCTAATAGCAGCCCGCAATGGAATAATATTGCCAAGAGATTTTGACATTTTCTTGCCTTCCATTAAAACGGAGCCATTGACTACGATTTGCTTTGGCCAGTTTTTCCTATCAAATATTGCTACATGATTAAAAATAAAAAATGATAGATGATTTGGAACTAGATCTCTTCCTGAATGCCGTGTATCTAAAGGATAAAAGTAAGAAAACTCATTTCTTATCTGCTCAACTAGTGTCATTGGAACATTACACTCTGTAGCAACCTGTAACGCATTACCCTTTCCTAGTAACACATAATCAAAGAATAAGTCACTGATGTCATTTGCAGCTGCATTTATGGTAGAATCATTTCTGAGGTCTTCGCTATTATTGTTAATGTATTTCGCAAGTATATAATAGGCCATATATATAGAAGAATCTGAGAGACTTTCGATAATCCATTCCTGATCCCATGGCAACTTAGTACCAAGTCCAGATTTTCTTGCGCATGCTCTCTCCCTTAACCAATCAATTACATAATTGAATTCCTGTCTAATGTCTTGAGGTACTATATCCATTTTATTCACACATTCATGAGCTAGATCTTTCCATTTCTTATCTCCATAGTTTAGAAACCATTGATCATCCAATAGTTTAACTACACATTCAGAACCGCATCTGCATTTAATAGGCTTATTTATTAATTCAAACATTACATCAGCAAAATCAGATCCAATAATCTGCCTCTTTATATTCTCCTTTGCCTCTGGTACAGACATACCAGCATATTTACCTGTATTTTGTGCCATTTTTCCTCTGTAAAATTCCTTGGAGTATAACTCATTAGTGGCCTTTTCCAACTCTGGATCATTTTGACTAGTGATATTGAATTTCCTTACTATTTCTGCAGCCGGTGGTTGTGTTATTACGTCACTGGATATGGATGAAGACGATAAGTCAGAATGGTAACCTTCCAAGTCAATTATTGTTATAGGTTTTATATCTACTACCTGCAGTCTAAATTCGTTTATAAACAAGTCATTATGTTTTAAATCTTCAAGGGCCTGATAATCATATGGTGCATGTGCTGGAACAGACATTACAATTCCAGTACCATTATCTGGCTCAACAAATGAGGCTGGATATATGGGTATCAAAACCTGTCTAAGTGGGTCCTCAGCATATTTACCTATTATTTCTGTGCTTTTTAAAGTAGATTCTATCAAGATTTTGTGATTTAGGAATTCTAATTTTCTGGCAGCCTCCTTGGTCACGATCCATCTTTCCTTGTCATTATTATCAATCCTTATTTTGACGTATTCGCTCTCTGGTCTAATCCATAGGTTTGTGACACCGAATAGAGTTTCAGGTCTTAAAGTAGCTACTGGAATAATCATTACTTCTTCGTAATTGTTATTGAAGTTGTTGTCTTCATCTTTTTTTAATTTAAATTTAATTAAAGTATACTCATTAAAGTCGGGTTCAACATCTCCAATAGTATCGTGTTGACTGACAGGATTCTGGTCATTTGGACACCAACCAACTGGATGTGAACCTTGATGTATTAATCCCATTTTCTGTAAGGTTCTAAATTGCCATGAAATAAACTTAGAATAAACTTTGTCCACAGTGGTAAATTCTCGTCTCCAATCTATCGAATATCCCATCTCCTTCATTCCAAGTTTAATTTCGTTATGGAAATAAGTAGCAATTTTTATTGGTTCAATAAAACTAGATATTACGTCTTCGGAAAGATGGTAGACTCTTCTGAAGGTGTCTATTATCTCTTTGTCTCCTGCTGCAATCCTGCGGGACATACCAAGTATAGGAGTTCCTGTATAATGGAAACCCATTGGAAATAATACATTGTATCCTTTCATTCGCATATAACGTGCATGTACATCAGCAAGAGTGTAAGTTCTCCCATGTCCCAAATGCTGTGGTGAATTTGGGTAAGGGTAAGCTACAGTTATAAAATATTTTTTCTTTGCAAAATCTGGCTCTGCTTGGAAGATCTTCTGTTTCTCCCATCTTTGACGCCACTTTTCTTCGATTAAAGACCAGTCCATTTTATTATAAGTATTTTTATTATTCTTATTGTTGATCATCATATCGTGTTATATACCACTTTTCTAATATCATATATTTTTCATAATTAATTCTTCTACTGAAATTAAGCCCTCTTTTATTTTGTCTTTAAGTTTACCCCCTCCCTGTCCAAATCTTTCATCACCGCCGCCTGAACCCCCTATATGAGTAGAAAGTTGGTTTGCTATCTTGCCAGCCTTTATATTCTTTCTCCTTGCTTTTTCACCAACAAACACTACCACTTTCATACCTTGGCCCTTTGAAATTAAGGCAACATATACTAGCGATGGCTCAATTTCAATAGATTCTTCTCCTATTGCGATATAATACTCATCATCTAGTTCATTGTCATCATATATACTATAAAATTTAATTTCACTCGAAGATAATTGCTTTGCCTCAGAAGAAACAGATTTTGCCACCAAGGGAGCGATTTTTTTAAGTACAATTCTGAATTTTTTCTTTACTTCTTCTGCATCCTTTATATTCTTTTGAAATGATTCAACAATCTTTTCTTTACTCGAACCCAAATATTGTGCAAGGGTATTAAGCTGATTTTCTTGACTCTGTATATAGTCAATTGCTGCTTCACCGGCTGCAAATTCTAATCTAACTATACCATCCTGAATTCTTTCAGATTTAATAATCTTAATTAGACCTATTTCACCAGTCTTGCTTATGTGGGTTCCACCACAGGCTTCAATATCCCATCCTTCAATGTTTACGATTCTGACGTTGTTTGTGGGTACAACACCACCTTGGTATATTCTAAAGGTATACTTCTGTTCGGCTTCGCCACGGTCATATATTTTGATTGTAACCGGCAGGTCCTGTCGTATTACATTATTTGCAGTTTTCTCGATTCTTTCTATTTCTTCTCTATTGAGAGCGGAATGATGGGTAATGTCAAGTCTCGCATATCTTTCTTCTTTAAACGCAGAATTTTGCCACACCCATGAGCCAAGATTGATTCTGGAAGATGAATTGAGTATGTGTGTAGCACTGTGATGTTTTGTAATTAATTTACGTCTTCTGTTGTTTAATGTTCCATGAATGATGTTGCCTTCAATAAATTCTGTTGTTGGTTGTTGCAATTTATGAATTACAACATCTGCCTGTTTTATTACATCGATTACATTTTTACCATTCAGATCTCCCATATCAGGTTCTTGGCCGCCGCCACGTGGGTAAAATGCGGTCTGATCCAGTATAACATATTTGTTATCCACTACCTTGAGTATTTTTGCAGTAAATTCATGTATTGAAGCATCTATATAATATAGCAGTTTCGTAGGCACAAGGTTGTCCAAACCATAAACTGGTTTTTGATGATCCTGCGCTGTAGTTTGTTGGATTATATGAAGTTCAGCAAGTTTTGTATAGAATGTAGGTGGTATGCATTCTATCACTTTCATTTCCATCAAAAAATCTGGAGTAATGCCGTCTGATTCATACATTCTAATAAGATCGTCTACAGTCAGCTTCTTTTTACCATTTTTAGTAGAAGTAGCAATCGCATCCATTCTTTCTCTAGATCCTATATATCTACTAGATTCAATCTGTAGAATTGTTCTGACGTCTTCTCTATGTTCTTCAAGTTCGGGGTATATCTGCTTAAGATAATCAATATGCATATCTGCTACTTCTTCAAGTTTCAGATTCCAACGAAGTCTATCCATTATTGAAAGTGCTCTTCTTAAAATCACTCTAAGATTGTATCCGCCACTGACATTAGATGGCAAAGAGCCATCTGAAATAGCAAATAATAAAGTACGAGTGTGATCTGCAATAGTATAGATTGCTTCGTACGGATTAATTATCCCGACAAGTGTATCGTACGATATTTTTAACTCTTTAGCAATAACTGATTTTAGTGTCCTAGTATCGTAACTACTATTAGTCCCACTATACTCATTTGCTACTGCTACAACTCGATCTCCTATATTTAGTCTATCATCCAGTTTATTTGTCACAAGCGAAAAATATTTAGACAGAATTTCAGGATTTTCAGGAGTTCCTGTATAAGTAGCCAATTTTTCTATAATGGGACCAAAAGAACAATCATAACTTGTAGGCGTTCCCATTGTAATCCATGAAAATCGCTCAAGCCCTGCACCCATATCAATAATCTTGTTGGTACTTATGCGATAATCGTTTTCATTTCCTTCGAATTCCGTAAAAACAGCATTGCCTAACTCAAGCCCGTTTACAAAATATTCTAGTGAAGAACCAAATGCCCCTGCACCCATCCAGACATCTTCTACAAAAGTAATCTCCTTTGGTTCTATTCCAAGACCACTTGTAAGCAACCCATAATCTAGATCTATGCATCTGTCTTTCCAATAACCACCTGGAGCATTGGCGTCACATGTCTGTCCAATCATACAGAAGCTTGTGTAATGTCTGCCGCTCAAGCCTACATTTTCAATGTCATTGAAACGTAAACATATTTGAGGAACAATAAGTGGATTTGCAGGTAACTCGAAAACCACCTTGTTTTCAATTACCCTTTGGAAGTCAACAATTGACGCTATTGTAAAATATAGGTCATCACGCCATCTGCAAACTACAGGATATCTTCTTACTACTGAATGATTGTTTGAATTGAAATATTCCTCTATTTCCTTCCAGGCATTAACGTAATCAAGTCGTTTACTTGTAGGTGGTTTACCTATAAATCCATAGTTTTCATGATCCGGACAAACTGCTCTTTCAATCAATGCCCAAAAGAATTTATTACAAACATTGCACTTTTGTCTAATAAACCCCATTCTATCAAATAATGAAACTTTGTAATACCTGTTTGGATCAGATGAGAAGAGATCTACAAGTTCCTTTTTCCCCAACGTTTGCTACCTCCGTGTTACAATATTATTAATGCGTTTGTAAGACGACGAAAATAGGTTAATGTACAAAAATGAAAATAGTATGGATATATTTATATATTTTGCAACTTCTATGTATTGGATAAGGATTGTTCTATGAATCTTTGATATGCTTCCTTAGGTGCAGCACCTACTGTTCTAGCAATTTCTTTGCCTTCTTTGAATAATAGTAATGAGGGAATTGATTGAATTCCATATTTCATTGCGATTTCTCTATTTTCATCAACATTTAACTTCGCTACTTTTATCTTACCATTCATGAGCTTTGGTAATTGTTCTACAGCAGGACCTACCATTCTACATGGACCACACCATTCTGCCCAGAAGTCAACAAATACAGGAAGGTCAGACTTTAAAATCTCTTCGTCCCATGACTGGGTTGTAACATGCATTATACTCTTGTTCATTTCTTCCATTAATCAACGTATTCACAATCTACTATTATATACTTAATCTTATGGTTGTTTTTTATTATACCAACAAAATAATAATGATACCAACATTTTAAGTTGTATTTGTGGAAATAAAGCAATAATGCCTTTATCTAAGAGAAGAATTACAACAGAAAAATAGCAGTCATTATAGCCCTACAGTTGTATTGCAGTATTTCTAGTCAAATTTTAAGATGCTGGCAGAAAAACAAGGCTATCTTTCTTGTATATTGAAAGGTTAATTTAAGGCCTATATATTACAAGAGTAATTACGACCAGGTCTTTGAATTGAGCGATCAGTTACAAGAAGAGGAGGAGATGGGACAGTGGAGAAGAACGAATTATTCTTCCGAAATTAATTCATCTCTTAGTGATAGCGAAGTAATAATTATGGGGTGGGTATCACATGTACGTGACCATGGTAATATCAAATTCATCATGCTAAGGGATAGATATGGTGATATTCAGGTTATTGCAAAGAAGAATGAATGCTCACAACGGTTATTTGAACAACTACAACAGATAAAGGAACACAGCTCACTTGCAATCCGAGGCAGGGTTAGATCACAAGAGAAAGCACCTAACGGTGCAGAAATTATTCCATTAGAAATTAAGATTTTTTCTATCTCAAAGAAACCTGCTCCCTTCATGATTCAAAGTAAAACCTTGTCAGTTGGTATTGATACACGGTTAGATTTGAGAGCAATTGACCTGCGTAGAAATATCTTTCAGAGTATCTTTCATATTCGTCATACTATTTTGAATGCAGTTAGACAGTTTCTTGTGAAGCGAGAGTTTATTGAGGTAAATACACCAAAAATGATTGCCACTGCTACAGAAGGAGGTGCAGCATTATTTCCAGTATTTTACTATGATAGAGAAGCATTTCTGGCACAAAGCCCTCAACTATACAAGGAACAATTAACTATGGCATTTGAAAATGTATTTGAAATTGGTCCGATATTCAGAGCTGAACCATCGCGTACTAACAGACACCTTTCAGAGTCAACATCTATTGATGTAGAAAAGGCCTTTGTAGACTACAATGACATGATGATGTTACTTGAAAATATGATCTTGAACATTATAGATTCAATTAAAGAAAAGAACAGAAATGATCTTAAGTATATTAATTTTCAATTACCAGATATTGAATTGCCATTTCCAAAATATTCCTATTCTGATCTTATAGATAGATTACAAAATCAAAATGAAATTATCAAATGGGGTGACGACCTTTCCCCGCAAGTAATGAAAAGCTTGTCAGATAACAGAATGAATGGCTTTTATTTTATTATCGATTGGCCTACTTCTGTTAAACCATTTTATATAAAGCCAAAGTCTACCAATAAATCCGAGAATGTCTGTGAATCATTTGATCTGATGTATGGTTCTCTAGAAATATCGTCTGGTAGTACAAGAATCAACAGAAAAGACGAGTTATTGGAAAGAATGAAAAAACAAGGATTGAATACACAGGCATTTGATTATCATTTGAGAGTCTTTGATTATGGAGTTCCTCCACATGCAGGATTTGGTGTAGGTCTAGAGCGTCTTATTATGGCAATTACAAAAATTGATAATATACGTGACGTAACATTATATCCCAGGGACATAGATAGATTAACTCCATAGATAAAAAGTGTGGTGTATAAAAGGAGAAGAATGACAGGGATGGTTCTTGCGAAGGATGATATAAAACATCTTGGTTGGCTTTCAAGAATAGAATTAACAGATAACGAACTTGAAAAGTTTACTTCTCAGATTGACGAAATAATTGGATATATGAATAAACTTGATACAATACCCTTATTTGAAATGGATGAAGGCCAGAGTGGTCTAGAGAAAAAATTCTCTGAATTGAGAAGAGATTGTGCTAACCCTTTCAATTGTGACACTTTAAATAGTTCAGACAATAGAAAAAAAGAGGGATTTGTAAAAGGACCTAGGATGGTCTGATTATAATTGCCGAGTCTACTTCATCTTAGTGCCCAACAGGTTCGTAAAGGTATCAAAAACGGATATTTTTCTGCGCAGGAATATATTTCCCAAATTCTAGAAAGAATACAAAAAGTTGATGATAAGATAAATGCATTTATCACTGTGGATACTGATGGTGCATTACGACAAGCATCTTTAATAGATAAAAAAGTACGTAGTGGAGAAAAAATTGGAACGCTTGCGGGTGTTGCAGTTAGTATTAAAGATAACATATGTACACAGGGCTTGAAAACTACATGCGCTTCAAAATTATTAGAAGAATATGTTCCACCTTATGATGCGACTGTGGTCAACAAATTGAAGAACAGTGATGCTATTATTGTCGGAAAATCAAATCTTGATGAGTTTGCAATGGGCTCTACTACCGAATTTAGTAGATATGGACCTACATGCAATCCATGGAATATTAGTTATGTCGTTGGTGGTTCTTCTGGAGGAAGCGCAGCTAGTGTTGCAGCACTAGAGTGTACAGTATCATTAGGATCAGATACAGGTGGGTCAATTAGATGTCCTGCTAGCTTTTGTTCTGTAGTAGGACTCAAACCTACTTATGGTCGTATTAGTAGATTTGGACTCATTTCCTATGCAAATAGTCTAGAACAAATTGGGCCAATTGGTAAGACCGTTTTCGATGTTAGGATGGTTATGAATGCAATTGCAGGAATAGATGAGAATGACCCGACAACCATTGCTAGCGCTATTTCTTCAGAAGAAGAAGAAGAGGAGGAGGAGGAGCACCTACTGAATAATGATAAAAATAAAAAAAATATACGTGTTGGGCTGATAAAAGAACTTGTAGAGGGATCAGAGCCAGTAATTTCAAAGTGTATATATTCTGCAATGGATATATTTGCAAAATCAGGTTACAAATGTGAAGAAATATCAATCAGCTCGGTAGAATATGCTCTTGCATCATACTATACAATAGCAATGGCTGAAGCTAGTAGCAACCTTGCCAGATTTGACAATATTCGTTACGGCTTTGATTTCAATCCTGATGGTTATGAATGGAATACATATTTTGCAAAGGTTCGCAGCAATTTTGGTGACGAGGTCAAAAGGCGAATAATTATTGGTTCATATGTTCTCTCATCAGGATACTATGGAAAATATTATCTTAAAGCCCAAAAAGTCAGAGCAATGCTAAAACACGAACTAAAATCCTTATTTAATAAATATGATATTTTAATAGCGCCTACAATGCCAGTTTTGCCTTTCATATCTGGCGAAAAAATAAAAGACCCATTAAAGATATATCTAATCGATATTGATACTGTAATTGCCAATCTTACTGGTATACCTTCTATATCAATACCAGCAGGATTTAGCAATGGCCTTCCTATGGGTCTACAAATAATGGCCGATGAGATGCAAGAACAGACACTATTTAATACAGCATTATTATTTGAGAAAACAGCTAATATTAAGACTGAGTATCCTGAACTATGTTAGAGATAACTTCCATAAAAATCGGTCTTGAAATTCATTGCCAGTTGACACATTTACAAAGCAAATTATTCTGTCCATGCTATAGTGATTATCGTGGGAAGATCGCTAATACAAATGTATGTCCCATTTGTTATGGACTTCCAGGAAGTCTTCCACTTCTGAATCAAAGAGCGATAGAATCTGCGGGAATGATCTCGCTTGCATTAGGTTGTCAAATTCCTCAAAATATTGTATTTTATAGGAAAAATTACTTTTATCCCGATCTTCCAAAAAACTTTCAGTTGACCCAATATAATGCATACGGAATTACAAGCATTGGTGTAGATGGAAAATTATACTATTATGCAGATGATGTTGACGGTGGGACCGGAAAAGTTAGATCGAAAACTGCCAGAATTAGAAGGGTTCAAATTGAAGAGGATCCAGGAAGATTAGTTTACGAAAATGGTAATATGGATACAAGCTTTTACACTCTAATAGATTATAACAGGGCAGGAATATGCCTTGTAGAAATTGTTACTGAACCAGATTTTACTGATCCAAAGGATGTAAGGATATTTTTGAATAAAATTACCTCTATTATGGAGCACTTGGAGGTATGCAATACGAATCTTGAAGGGTCTGTCAGATGTGATGTTAATGTATCGATTGATAGCGGGAAAAGAGTAGAAATCAAAAATATTGGCTCATTTAGGGAAGTAGAAAAAGCTATCACATATGAAATTGCTAGACAAAAGACAATGTCATTACACAACATAGAAGTTAAATCAGAAACAAGACACTGGGATGATGCAAGAAAAATAACAAAGCAACCAAGGACTAAGGAAGAAGAACAAGATTATCGATACTTTCCTGAGCCTGATATACCTACAGTAATTCTAGGAAATGAATTTGTATCTTTAATTAAAACAAAAATACCTGAACTACCTGATACCAGAAAGACCCGATTTATTACTTGTTATAATCTTTCTGAACATGTATCTCAGGTATTAATTGATAATAAAGAACTTGCAGATCTTTTTGAATCTGCTGTAAAGATTTATTCGCACTCTCCAAAAGAAATTGCGAATTGGATTGTTACGGATCTCATTGGATCTATAAACGACGCTAATGCTAAGAAGAAGCAGGAGCTGAATGAAAGGAGAGGCAATAAAGGAGAAGGAGGAGAAACAGGTAGAAGTGGTTCTTTGTTGTCTGAATTGAAAATCGGATCAAAACATATAGCTGACCTAGCAAAATTGGTTGATCAGAATATCATAAACCGAAATACAGCAAAGAGCATTCTTAGTAGAATGGTAAACACCGGAGAAATGCCTTCACAGGTCATAGAAAAAACAGATACTGCCAAGATAAATGACAAAAATGTTATTTCAGAGGCCGTAGAATCAATATTCAACTCTGAAAAATCTGCTGTAAAAGATGCAAAACAAAACCCTAACGCTGCTAATTTTTTACTTGGCAAAGTAATGCAATTAACAAAAGGGAGAGCAGATCCGGGAATCACGCTTAATTTAATTAAGGCAAAATTAGATATAAAGTAACTTGTCACCATGTATTTATGTCCTAACTACGTGATGTAGGTATAACTAGATATAACAACACAAGTACAAATATAAATTATATTTATATCGCATTCTAAAAAAGTCTAAACTATGTTGTATACAGTATCCACGAATATCTTGATATATATGTATTTTATAGTTGGTAATAGAGGTTAACATCCTCCTCCTTCCCACAAATTAAGATACGTACAGCGTATATAGTTTTGAGTTATAAATGATAGGTCTAAATAGGCTCCTCTAAAGACTCAGATATATGGATTATAAAAGAAAGCCTAGATTCCTAGGCCTAATAGTAGCAGTGACATTATTAGGATCTTCCTTACTTTTGAT
This sequence comes from Nitrososphaeraceae archaeon, assembly GCA_035643635.1. Classification (GTDB taxonomy): domain Archaea; phylum Thermoproteota; class Nitrososphaeria; order Nitrososphaerales; family Nitrososphaeraceae; genus DASQQB01. Next base: position 34,360 of record DASQQB010000008.1, read on the forward strand.
TACTTGTATTGCTTTATTGTATCTTCTTCCTTTTCAAGGACAGCAACAAAAACAAGAGTCATTTGCTGAGAATATGAGTAGCATGGGATCGATGGGTTCTATGGGATATACTAATTATACATCAAGCAATTTTATTATATATCAAAATGATACTATGAATATAAAAATTGAATACCCTGCAGTTTGGAAACTAACAGAACATAATTCTGCAAATAACAAGTTACTCGAATTTATTGCTCCTCCGGAAAGCCACATGGATATGTTTCCTCCAGTAGTTACTGTATCAGTAAGAAATTTGACATCCAATAACGTTACACTGGCTATGTATACAAAAGAAAATCTTGATGAGGCAAAACGGTCTTTACCTAGTTTTCAACTTGTTGAATCAAATGATACCACTCTTGATGGTCTAAAAGCTCATAGAATAGTATATACGTTTGTCAGTTCAAACCCTTCTGCACAGCTACACTTTCAAACTATGAATATATGGGCAATAAAAGATGATAGAGTATATACATTTACATATTCTGATTCGAGATTAGAGTACACTAGACACATGCCAATTATACAGAAAATGATCGATTCGTTTAAAGTAGTACGAGGATGACGTCGATAGTGTTTGAATATAGTAGGAATTCATATCTATCTGCAGGATTATCATACTACCAATACTAATTAGTAGGAATGTGTGTAAGTAAAATTAACAAATCTGTTCCTCCTTTTCTTGCTTCATATTAAATTAATTATTTGATTCTATTATTATTATTATTATTTAAGCAATTGATTGGATCTATTGAAATATTTTCTCCAGTATGATAGTTACCAATAGTTCCAAAAAAGTTACATAGATCTACTGCATAAAGTTAGTTTTATGATTATTATTGCTAAATTTTATAATAAGAAAATCGTATAGAATTGAGATTATAGTTGTCATCTTTATTACATCTTGTTCTTATTGAATTGCTTGATAGCATAGTATCAACAGCGGTAATGACCCTAACTGAGGTTCCATCATGGAAAAAATGGGATCTTCTTGGTGTATTTGAATGGCATGAGAATCAAATGATAATAACACGTCTAATTCATCACCACTCTAATAATTATAGGAAAAAAGTTCATTTTGTTGGGATCTTTTCTCTCCACTTCCTAAATGGTGCTCTAGCAGGAATGGTCTTTCCATTTGTTGTTTCTGTCTTTACATTTTTAACTGTTGTAACTATGCCTGTAACCTGTTTTACTAGCAATAGTATATGGTTTTGTAATCTGGATCCTTACATTAGTACCAATACATAAACTGATAACTAGATTTTCTGTTTGGGATCACCGTCTAGGTCATATGCCAGCACTAGCGAGCCTTAGCGGACACATAATTTATGGGTTTGTTCTAAGCATTATAATCTCCCTTACCTTATAGAGCAGAACGAAAAAAATAAAAACGACCTAAACACCTTCTTCCCTTCTTAGTAACAAAAGATAAGATAGCGATAACACAAAAAGAATTTATTTTGTACAACTAGCGGCAGTATAACAATATGTTGATAACATCACCCAAGGTAATCAAATAACATCTATTAATATATAGACAACAAATGCAGGTATTCTATGGAATCACTTTTTGATGGAAGAAAGGTTTCTATCGATTTTTGTAGAATTCTTAGACTATACTGCTACTTTAATTTTTTTCTTTATTCTCCTTTTTCAATTTTTGAGTACGATGATGATTATTTTCTGTTGTCATGTATTCTAAATGTTGTACAACCATGGGCAAGAAGGCCCCGACATCTGTTACAATTCCAATAGCTTGGGTAGTTCCCCTATCTAGAAGCTTGGTTACAACTGGTTGGCTTATATCAATAGCAACAACCTTGACATCTGCAGGAAGCATGTTTCCAACAGCAATTGAATGTAACATAGTAGATAACATCAAGACCATCTTTGCACCTTTTAGTAGATCTTTATATTCTCTTTGTGCCTCAACTATATCTGTAACAACATCTGGAATAGGACCGTCATCTCTAATCGATCCTGCTAATACAAAAGGAATATGATTAACAATACACTCATACATAACACCACGTTTTAAGATTTTTTTCTGAACCATTGCTTTTAAGGAGCCGGCCTTGAAAACTTCATTAATTGCCTGCATGTGATTTCTATGTCCTCTGACAGCAAGAGTACCATTATCTATATGCATTCCTAATGATGTTCCCATTAATGCATTTTCTACATCATGAACTGCTAGTGCATTGCCAGCCAAAAGTCCATGTATATAACCCATTTGAATCAACTTTGCAAGAGCTTCGGATGCGCCTGAATGTACCAAAACTGGTCCGGCAACTACAATTATTTTATAATTATCATCATCCCTATTCTTTTCCTCAGTGATGTTATAAATGTCACTTGCCACTTTTCGCGCAATTTGTTGTGTTGGACGTTCGCTTGAGCTATTGCTACTCATAAACTGAAATATGTCAATACCTTCTCTGGGACGCTCTTGTGGAATGATTCTGATTCCTTGTTCCCCCACGACTATCATATCGCCTTTTTTTATATCGCGAATCATTTTGCATTCTGCTGTTTTTTTAGAAGTATTTAGTAATATACACTTGTCCATCATCATATTATTAACATTGATCCAAGAATTATGATAGTATATCTGTGTAGCATTATTTGTTGTGCTATAAAAATTGTCAGGCATTACCATATCCTTAGTCGCTGGCTCCAAGATGACTTGTCTAATATAGACAGGTTGCGCTCCTTCTCTGTATACTGACTCTAATAATTCATCTAAATGTTGTTGGTTTTTAGCCTTTATTAAAAGACGAGCATAACTTGGGTCTCCCTTTTTCTTTCCAACGGTGAATTCAATAACTTGAAAGTCACCCTTCAGGTCCATAATCTTATCAAAGATTCTTGTCATTATCATAGAATCAATAAGATGACCTTTCACCTCAATTTCTTGTTCATATTTTTTTACTATCAACTTCTAAAGCAAGTTATGTTTATTGTAATTCTCTACTTAAGTATTGATTTATTTATTATTAGTTATTTGTTCTGCTGTTATCACTACCTGTTGTATAAAGAGATTCCATAGCTAATCATATTTTTATTATTTATTTAACACCAATAAGAGAGGGAGAGAATGTTCTTATAACAATAACTGTACCCTAATATATATATGGAGATAAAAGTTGTCAAAAGAATCTGAAAACGAGAAAATTCAAGATAATCTGAGTGAAGATGTGGTTACACAAGATAAAATAGGTGCTCAAATGACGCCAGAAGAAGAGGGAGAGAATATATATGACGTCGATAAAGGAGGAGAAGAACCAGCAACAACAGAATTAGGCCTACCTCGACAAGAAGAGAAGGAAAGTGAAGAGGGAGAGGAAGAGGTACAAATAGCCAATAACGATTACGAAGCAAAGTTACTTCCTGATAATGAAGAAGAAGAGAAAGAAGAACAACTACTAACTGCTACAGCCAAAAAACCTGCATCATTGAAAAGAAAACCTTCTTCCTCGCCAAGGAAACAACTAGGACGCAGACGAATACAACAACAACAGCGACTACAAAAGGAACCCAGCTTAACAGATGTATCTAGACAATTAGATAAACAATCTTCCCAGATTGATAAAATACTATCAATGCTTCAACCAATACAACGGCAAATAAAGGGTACAACAACATCTGCGGCAAGACAGCCTCAATTAATCAAGCAATTACAATCTCAAACAAAACAGTTACAAAGACAGCTATATCAAATACAGAAAAGTGTTCAAAAAGACAAAAAGAGAGTGAAAAAGAAAAAATAAAAACTTCTATTATTGTAGCGTATGCATAAATAACATTCCACTAATACTGAAAATACAAAATTTTTGTCTATATGTATATCGTAAAATTTTCTATTCATATAGAAATACGATGGCAACATAGCATAATGATGGTGACAACCATAGCCGCAATCTAGAAGAGTAGTAGTAGTAGCATTTGCATGGAAGCAACAAAATTTGTTATAGAAATATTGTGTACCGGAAATGAATTACTGTCAGGTACTATAGTTAATACTAATGCTCAATGGATTTCCGGTAAAATAACAGATGCTGGTGGATTTGTAAGGAGAATAACGGTCGTTGGAGATGAGGTAAATGAAATATCCTCGGCAGTAAAGGAATCCATTGAGCGCAAACCAAATTGGTTAATTGTTTCCGGTGGTTTAGGGCCTACTTATGATGACAAAACTTTGGAGGGAATCAGTACCGCTTTAGATTTGAAACTTGTGCTAGATAACAATGCAGTAGAGATGCTGCGAAAAAGTTACACTTCACATGGTTTAACTACAAACTATGAGTTAAATCACACTAGATTAAAGATGGCTAGGATTCCAGCGGGTTCAACTCCTATTCAAAATCCTGTCGGCAGTGCACCCTCTGTACTAATTGAGATTGCCAATAAAACTACAAAGATTATTTGTTTACCAGGAATACCTAAGGAATTGAAAGCAGTATTCTCAGAAAATATATTGCCGCAAATAAAAAAAATCATTAGTGATTTCTATATTGTACACTCCTATTACGAAACAATTGGTGTTAGTGAAGCAATGCTTGCTCCTACTCTCTCTAGTATCATCGACACGTATCCATCTGATTCAATTTATGTGAAAACACATCCGCAAGGTTATACCAGTGATAATAAACCTAGGTTGCGTATCCAGATTATTTCAAAGGGAAAAGATAGATCCAAGGTTCAAATTAGATACAGCAATATTTTAAATACACTAACTGAAAAAATTCAAATGCTAGGTGGAAAAATAAATAGTATTATCAAGCTGTGAACCTGTCTTTACGCATAAGTACAGCCGTGCGATACACATGTACAAAATCAACAATACGTTATATCACACTGGCAACCACTTCAATGAGTGATATCAAATAATATAAATAGATAAAATTAATAAAGATCAAGGAACAAGAAATTTTAGTATGTTTAAACTATATAACTCCTGTATGTTATTTTATGATATTTTACTAGAACAATGTATTTGCCTGGTTTTTAAGGTATAGAATCTATTATCGGATTGAGGAGTCAATACACATACCATGGCAAATATGAATAGTGGATCTTTAATGTCTATGCCTGTTTCATCCGCCTTAAAACAAAAAAATACTGTAATACTCGATCAATTTCAAACTGCAGCAGACGCTATTGCATCGATGAAACAAAATTCTACGCGCGCCGTTCTTATCTCGGATAAAAAAAAGGAGATCGTAGGATTAATATCGAAAACTGATATTATATATAAGGTTGCTTATCAACACAAATCCCCTGCCAAAGTATCCATTATGGATATAATGTCTTCCCCGATAATTTCTGTAGCTCCTGCTGTTTCTATTGCAGACGCTCTTTCAATAATGGAAAAACACGACATAAGACAGATCGTAGTTAGTTCAGGTCCTAGTGTGTACGGTATTATAGACAGAGAAGATATCATAATAAAAATAGACAGAGCCGTAGCAGAAACTGCAGATGCATTTAAAATAGATTCACCTTTATGTATTATGAATCCACTTGCATCAGCTTCTTTAGCAGATAAAAGATCAATGTTAGTTTGCCCTTACTGTAGCACTGAATACAGCGATAAAGAATCGCTTTCAAAACATATAAAATCAACGCATCCTTCTTAGAAGGATCACATATTTTTTGATTGTATTAGTTAACTAAGTTAATGAGAAATTATATTGTACAAGTTTTTACATTTTCAATATTGTGAAGTAATGGATCACAAGAAAAAATAAATGCATGAGATTATTGCAACAGCGGGAGTAGTAGTGATAACAATGATGATGGTTTTTCTGATATCCTTTGTAGTAGTAATTTCCTCCTCTTACGCAGTGATTATTACTAGACCTTTGGTAAGTAGTGACACAGACTACTACTACTACCATAAAGGACAATGAGAACAACATGATTAATAATCAAAGTCAACAGCAACAATTTACACAATGCATAGATAACATAATGAATAAAATTCAAAAAGGAGAAATTAATCTCGATGACCCCGGTCTGCCCTTATCCTAATGCTTCGACCAATATTTCAGAGGAGAAAAGGATAAGGATAACAATAACGATCTCAATTCTACCTTATCTAATAATCTTGATCCACATTCTGTCTGAATTATCGAGTGGTAATGGGGAAATATGCATTCCCTATGATCATAAAAATTGAAATACTTACATATTTTCGTCGGATGGTAAATGATTATTATTCATAATACATATATCCATTAAGGATTCAACAAATACCATCTAGAAACTGTCCAAATCTCCCTTCTTTGCGAATTACAATCAAA
>DASQQB010000009.1:0-7939 GCA_035643635.1 Nitrososphaeraceae archaeon
CACGTATAGTCAATCAATCATTCAGTGCTGTTCCCGGTTCTGATCTTGTAGTTGCACGCACAAGCAAATATGCGTATAATGATCATGGAATGAAATGGGATAATTCTGGTAAGAACGGGTTCTATTGCAGATTTAGCTACATATCTTAATTTACTCATCTTTAATCGGTTATGACGAAGCATTATCGATTGAAGCACCAATAGTGAATGGCATAAAATATAATCCTTATAATTTCAATCCATTATGCTCCTTTACTAAAATAAATTTTTATGTGCTATAGTATAAGGTACCGACATATGAGACCAGTCTTGCTTACTGTGGATGACGATGCACAAGTGGTCAGAGCTGTTGAACGTGACCTAAGACAACATTATGGCAAGCGCTTTCGTGTTCTTAAAGCAGAATCTGGTCAAAAGGCTCTTCAATTAGTAAAACAGCTAAAATTACGAAATGAGGCCCTGGCATTACTATTAGTAGACCAAAGAATGCCTAGAGTTTTCCAGACTCTAGCTTGAGATCTCATCATTATATCATTCACATCAACCGTGGGAGTAAAAGATGACACTAATTTGTCCATCCAATTAATCAGAATATAATTGCTACACAATTATAGATAATAATTATCGATCATCGCAGTTATGGCGACTTGCTGTAATATCTTTTTCTTCTACTCTTTCCTTCTGATAGTATAGAAATTTGAGAATATTACTAAAAGCCCATTTACCGTCGTTTCTACCTCTATATGCAAAAGCGTTACAACGCTTCTCCATGGTTTGCCCTTTGAACAAATCAATAGAATCAAAAAATCTTCGCAATCGTCTAAAATATGACTCCTTAGTATAAGGAGACCTGATAGTATAAACGAAAATTGTGTAGGGGTCAGCATACTCTTCTTCCTCTTGTGCTTCCCCTTTCTCTTGCTTTCGATCCTGATAGTAGCAGTCTACCAACTCTTGTTTTCACTTTTTTATTCTCACGAGTCCTATTAGAGAACTAATATCAGTTCGGGTTCGGTGGGATTCGGACCCACGACATTATAACCCAGTAACTTCTTACTAACTGGTTAAGAGCCAGACGCTCTACCTGGCTGAGCTACGAACCCGCAGAACATCAGCACAGATTAGCGATATTTAAATTTAAATGAAATTATAAAAGGCTAAAACAGTGTCATTGGGGGATTTTCGGTACCTTAGACTGATTCTCTTGTTTTATCTCTTGCTCTTCTATGATTCTAACAATTGCATCAGAAACAGAACAATTGAGTCTTGCTTTTTGTTTTAATATCTGTCTATAGGCTTCTAGTGTTATATAAACTGGTATAGAACCAGTTCCCTCAAGCAATGCCTTTACCCTGTATAATCCATTTTCAACTCCTCTCTCAGCGATTTTCTTTAACTTTACTCTGTCCATGAGTCCACCAAGAGGGCCCATAGGCATATCGTAATCCACATTTATGCTTGTTCTTGTCTTTTTCTCGGCGATTTCTTCAAACTCTACAGTTATTTGCCATCGTTTAAACGGACCTTCAATCATCTGTGCAACTATTTTCCGGTGTGGAATGTAATCTATTGTTTCACAATCCCATTCCAATCGCTTACCATCAAAATCTCCACTGATTCTAAAAATCGTACCTACACCAAAGCCATTTTTGACCTCTATCGGAATAATATTTAAACCCATATTTTCTGGAAACTGATCTGCCATGTGTTCAGGACGAGCAAAATACGTAAATACTTCGCTGACAGGCGCGTTGATTTCCATACTCTTGCTAATATTGGTCATGACCTAATGATGGAATTCTGTAAACTGAATTTAAAGGTTTCTTAAATGGCAACGAAAATATTGAAGTAAAAGAGAGCTATTTGGAAAATACACCATCAGGATTACACAAGTATAAAATCAGTCAACGGGACTTCCATAACCTAGAAACCACGTAATATGTCTGCAGGAATCTGCGTCCTGTATTATCTCCTCTCTTTGATAATAAGTATGGTCTAATAAAAAAGCCCGATGGACAACATTTATTACGCCTTGTATTCTCTTACAAAAGGCAGAAGAATAGGATGATCCCCCTGGGTGATAAAATAAATTATGAGTAAACCATACTATGTAAAATTTGAAACTCCTCAAGATCTCGTAGGTGCAGTCTATGAAGCTATAAGATTAGCAAAACAAAGTGGAAAGGTAAGAAAGGGAACGAATGAAACAACCAAAGCAATTGAGCGAGGTACAAGTAGACTAGTTGTCATCGCTGAGGATGTAGAACCGCCAGAAGTTGTTGCTCATCTACCAATTCTTTGCGATGAAAGAAATGCTGCTTACATCTTTGTGCCTAGCAAACAGCAGCTCGGAGTATCACTAGGTATAGATGTTGGTTCTGCCGCAGCCACTATTTTGGATGCAGGTGAAGCACAGCATATAGTAGATCAGGTTATAAGTTCTATTGCAACTGTAAAAGAAAAGAAGACCAGGTGATTTTAGCTCAATGAGTAAAACTAGTGGGGAAGAAAAGGTAATCCCTGCAGAGGTAATTCAGATTGTCGGCAGAACCGGAATTGCAGGTGAAGTTATTCAAGTGCGAGTGAGAGTCTTGGAGGGGAAAGACAAGGGTCGTATTTTAACCCGAAATGTCAAGGGCTCAATAAGGATGAATGATATATTAATGCTTAGGGAAACGGAGCGAGAAGCTCGTAAGATAAAGTGATACGTCTTGTCAAAGAAAATAAAAGAACAAGCAAATGATATCTACATACATATGGATATCTGTTATATCGTGAGGATTTTACAATCTATAGAAGCGTATAGTAGAGGGGCAGGATTTATCTAATGAGCAAATCAGCGACATCTCTGCGAAATTGTTTTTTTTGCGGCAAACAAATTACTACCGGTCATGGAACAATGCTTGTCAAAAATGATGGTTCGATTCAATGGACGTGCTCAGATAAGTGCAAAAAAAATTTACGCAAATTGAAACGCGACCCGCGAAAGTTAAAGTGGACAACTAAATATGTAAAGGGCGGCATTAAGACAAGCAAACGGCAGTGAATTAGAATACTATATGCTACTAGAACGAACTCTTATTGTAATAAAGCCAGATGCATTCAAACGTCAATTAATCGGCAAAATTATCACTAGGTTTGAAGAGAGAAACTTTCGGATTATCAAAATCACATCGTATGATTTTACAAAGGAACAGGCACAAGAATTTTATTCTGTGCACAAGGAAAGACCCTTCTTCAATGAATTAGTGTCCTTTATTACATCAGGCACTGTCGTAGTCTGTATACTAGAAGGTAACAATGCTGTTAATACAGTAAGAAATATGATAGGTTCAACAAAATCCTTCGAGGCAGCGCCTGGAACAATAAGAGGAGACTATGGCCTTGGTCTGACAGATAATATCATTCATGCCTCTGACTCCTCTGAAAGCTTCATAAAAGAGTCACAAGTGATTTTTGATAGTAGAAATAATTAAAGTGCAGCTTCGACAGCCAGTTGTAGTAGTTTTGGGTCATGTAGACTCGGGAAAAACTTCGCTACTTGATAAAATCCGTGGAACTGCAGTACAAGCACGCGAAGCCGGAGGCATTACCCAACACATAGGAGCAAGCTTCTTTCCGCTTGAAACAATAATAAAAATTACAGGCACGCTCTATGAAAAATTAGCAAAATCTGAGGTGTCGGTGCCCGGTTTATTGGTTATTGATACACCTGGACATGAAGTTTTTGCAAACCTAAGAGTTCGCGGCGGTTCAGCAGCAGATATTGCAATCCTAGTAGTTGACATAAATAAGGGATTTGAAGCACAGACGTTGGAAAGCATACAAATCCTTCAGAAAAGAAAAGTTCCTTTTATTGTAGCTTTGAATAAAGTTGATATGATTGCAGGCTGGAGACAAGCGTCATCAGCAATCTCGAGATTTTCTTTGCCAAACGACCAAATTAATAAAGCTGCTACTCCGCTTTATATTACTCAACAACTAAAGACACAGGATATTGCTATTCAAACTCTGTTAGACGAAAAAATATACAACGTTGTGGGGTCACTGTCAAGGTTAGGTTATAATTCCGAGGCATTTTGGCGCATTAAGGAGTTTACAAAGGAAGTAGCAATTGTACCTGTCAGCGCATCAACAGGAATTGGGATTCCAGAATTACTTGCGGTATTAATAGGCCTTGCCCAACAATATATGGCAAAGAAGCTAGAAAGACAAGAAGGTGAAATAGCAAGGGGAATTGTGCTTGAGGTTAATGAGGAGGTCGGTCTAGGACCGTCAGCAAATATTATACTTCTTGAGGGTATTATAAAACAGGGTGACACTATCGTTGTTGCAAAAAGAAACGAGGCCATTGTTACAAAGATCAAATCTCTTCTACTGCCAAAGCCTTTAGATGAAATGCGGGATCCAAGAGATAAATTTAAGCCAGTTACTGAAGTAATATCCGCAGCTGGCTTAAAAATTACGTCGCCTGAGTTAGATGGGGTGTTAGCAGGAAGCCCGCTTTATGTTGTCAATAATAAAGAGGAACAGTCTAGAGTGAAATCATTGGTAGAAGCTGAGATTAAGAGTGCCATTGTAAATAATACTGAATCTGTCGGAATCACTTTAAGATGCGACACGATTGGGTCTATCGAGGCTATTATTGATATGCTCAAGAAAGCAGATAGAATCCCCATACAAACTGCAGATATAGGTAATATTACTAGAAGAGATATAATTGCGGCCTCAGCAGTGCGAGAAAAAGATCGATATCTAGGAGTTGTACTTGGATTCAATGTAAAAGTTCTAGACGATGCGCAGAAAGAAGCCAGTGAACGCGGGGTAAAACTCTTTAATGAGAAGATAATATACAATCTTGTTCGCAACTATACAGACTGGGTCGCGTATCAAAAGGAACACGAAGAGACCATTTTATTTAATGAGCTACCTCCTGTTTGTAAATTTCAGTTTATGAAAGGATACATCTTCCGAAGAAATGATCCCGCAGTATTTGGAGCTGAAATTCTTATAGGGAAACTCAGACAGAAATCCCATGTTATGAACGAACAGGGTAAGAAAGTTGGTATTATTCATCAAGTGCAGGAAAGCAGCAAGGCAATTGAAGAAGCTAAAAAAGGAATGCAAGTTGCCGTTTCCATCAAGGGGCCTTCTATAGGAAGACAAATTAACGAAGGAAATATCTTTTATACAGATTTGAATAGTAGACAAGCAAAGATGTTAACAGAGCGATTTACTCACCGTCTGGATGAGGAACAAAAGGATGTTCTTAACCACATTCTCTATCTAAAAAGAAAGACAGATTCAGCATTTGGTTATATCTAATATCTATTATTTTAAACGACATAAAGAAATAGATGACTTGAATAGATATATGCTGTATTTAAAGGGAAGTCAATTAACCTTTAATCCGACATATATCATCTACAAGATCGAAGACTTCCAGAGTCAGTATCCTAATCATTTTCTACTGATATTTTTGTAATAATCCTTCAAGACCTTTCTCCCCTACTGCGCCTACGGCTCGATCTATGGCTTTCCCATTCATGAATACAATAAAAGTCGGTATGGCATAAACGTCAAATCTCATTGCAACTCCTTGATTATCATCCACGTTGAGTCTGCCAAATGACACCCTATCGCTGTACTTCTTTGCCAATTTGTCGAAGATTGGGAGCATAAACTGACACGGCCCACACCAGGTAGCCCAAAAATCTACCAGAACTGGCTTGTCCCCTGCTACGATTTCATCAAAATTTTTTTCAGAGATCTCTAATAACGTTTGATTAGCTCCGCTCGTATATGTAGTGGAGGAAGAAGTCTTTTTATCATCACTCATGTGCAGTAATACTTATTGGCATATTTGCTATTTAAATTTTTTAATCTAAACGCAAAATCGCTTTATGCAAAGGTACAACACTTAAATCACAATATATTATCTTATAAATCTACCAAAAATTTTGTAACAAATCTATTATTTTCTTGCCTTACTTCCATGCCATGATACGTTATTGCCTTTACTTCCACTTTATACTCATGCTTGTCAAGAGATATGGGCTCTCCTCTAGCCACTCCTGCGAGATAAAAAGAACAAAACCTGTGGTCATCGGTGTTACATATCTTGGCGTTAAGAGATGCAGATGAAAGTATATTTACATTGAAAGACGATACTATGATTTTGTCCACTAGTACTATAAGCAGAACCTTCTCTAGCCAATCATATAATAAGCTATTGTAATCGTAACCTTTCGCTTCGATTTCAAGTTCTCTTAAATTGCAAGCAAGTTGTTGTTGTTCGTTATCCAGATAACTGATGTCGAACATTGTATTTACGAGCCCCTTGGCTGAGTTTGTGAAAGCCTCCTCAAGTGTTGTACCGAAGGCCTCAATAATGACGTCAGTAATGTGATCCAGATAACGGAAACCGGCATGCGGTGGAGGCGCCTTTCCAGATAAGGTATGTGAATTCATGCACAGGACTTTATATATAAAGTAAAGGACATTATTATCATTGCGTTGTTGTCATTTATGAAAATCTATTGTGTTATGATGCCACGGTTGCTACTAATATCACCACCGGTAAAATCGTAAAATCTAAATGCTAACCTTTGTTGCCTTTATTTATGAAGTTAGACTTGCCCCGAGGAATGAGAGATCTCAGTTCCGAAGAATTTTACGATATAAATTTTATAAAAGATGTATTTCTCGAAACTGCGAGTTTATTTAACTTCAAATTCGTCGAACCATCGCCACTTGAATTAGTTTCAACTTTAGAAGCAAAAGCTGGATCAGCGATCTCTAATGATGTTTACAGTTTTATCGATAAGGGAAACAGAAAAGTTGCATTAAGGTTCGATTTGACGATTGGGCTTTCGAGGTTTGTAACAGGAAGAAGAGATCTTAGAATGCCATCAAAAATAGCTTCTTTTGCAGGAGTCTGGCGGTATGATGAACCGCAAGCTGGCAGATATCGATATTTCCATCAATGGGATATTGAGATTTATGGGTCCATAAGCGAAGAACCAGAAGCAGAGGTGATAGAATTCACCTCCATTTTTTTAAGAAAATTGGGTTTGAAATCCCTTATAGATATAAACAACAGAGAGGTAATTGAAGAATACCTCAGACAAAGACTGGATATTTCTGATGAGACTGTAATGCTTGAGATGTACAGAGCCATAGACAAAGTTCAAAAAAAAGGTGCAAAAGCCGTTGAAGAGGAATATAAAGATAAGATAGATATCTCGAAGTTGAAAAGTCTAATAAATCTTTCAAGTAACACCGGAACTATAGATACTCTTTCTTCAATTCCAGATATAAAGGAATTAGCAAATTGGAATAAACTGGTAACCTTGTCGGATTCGTTAAGGAGTAGGAAAGTAAATAATGTTCGGATTAATCTCGGAATAGTAAGAGGATTAGACTATTATTCAGGAACGGTCTTCGAGGTATTTGATCCGACATTATATGATATGGGTGCATTAGTAGGCGGCGGTAGATACGATAGATTAACAGCATCTTTCGGAAGAAAGGATTTAGGTGCAATAGGGGCCGCTGGAGGAGTTGAAAGGATAATTATAGCCTTGCAAAAACACGGGCTTTTAAACCAAATTGAGTTGCAACAAAAGGAAAAGAAAAGCGTATACGTTGCTTATATCTCTGATAAAGTAAGAAGCAAGGCAATAGAAATCGTCTCAAATTTGCGTAACAATGAAATTATCGCTGACTATGATTTCCAAGGCAAATCACTTCGAAAACAGCTTGAAGATGCTTATTCAAATAATGCCGTTTTTACAATAATAGTATCAGACGAGGAATTTGAACGTGGTCAAACGACAGTAAGATCAATGAATGATGGTTGTGAACAAAAACATAACCTACAACATTTAGTAGAAGATCTTAAGGAAAAACTAAAAGTCTATACAGCCAAACCTAAAACA
>DASQQB010000010.1:0-3880 GCA_035643635.1 Nitrososphaeraceae archaeon
AATATATTTGACTATAGAGAATGCAGTAAACGTCTAGTACAAGTAGTACACAGTAAGATTCTACCGCTATAGTTTATATTTTATTTATATTCGAATTAATTCCCAGTAATCGGCATGAGCATACATAGTCTAGAGTAGAGCAGATTAAAAGAATATTTACTTTCTGTGTTTGGATTTGTCTTTATCATTAATAAGGCTCCTTGCTTTATGAAGAGATATCACATGCTCCATCTTAGATATCATGTGTTGCATCTTTAATTATAATGCCTCTGCTCATATTGATATAGCTTTCTACCATTTCAATTTGGTTTTTATTTTTGGCCATAATACCCAGAATCCCAATACAGATATCACAAAAAATATATTTAATAATTTAATTGGAATACTTTCGTCGAGAAACATTAAGTCTTCCCATAGTATACTTTTTTTTGATTTGTCCTGTGTATCTCCAGGCAACTCCAATTCTGCTGCTGTTGTTGTATTTCCTTGACTTTTTATCCATTTAAGAAAAGTCACATATTGTAGAGTATGCAAAGGCTTCTTTATATTATCGTAATTCTTTGTACTATCATAATAGTCAACATGATCAACTTTGGCATTTATCTTGCCATTTAATTTTAGTGGTACTATATTGCCTCCGATAATCTCTTTCAAACTGGCATTTCCATATGTAGTAATTTCTGGACTCTTTACCAAAATTGAGGAAAAATTTAAACCTGAATTTACAGGTTTTATTTTATGGAAGTGAATTTCTTCGTTGCTATCCCTTGAATTATTAACTATATCAGATCGGGTAGAGTTTCCATATGTAAATTCAGCTCTTGCTCCATCTAACAGATTTACAGTCATGTCAAATCCAGTTGGAATAGATATTGCGATGTAATCATATTGTGATGATAGCATGGGAAACCGTAGAGAACCATTGAAGTTGATAACTACTTGATATGGACCAGATAATTTTAAATCTTTTATTAATACATTTTTAAAAGTCTCTCTTTTGTCCATAGAATATTCCTGGTTTTTATTGTTTTTATTATTATAATAGTTTCTGTGGTTAGTAGTTATATCGATAGATTCTGCGTAAAAAGGAACGCCGTCTGACCTGTTAGTTAATGATAATGTAGAGCTGTTAATGATGACTGATTGTCCTGACATAATCAAATCACCAATATATCTATAAGGTAGAACCCTTGAAATAGAGTTTAAAGAATTTTCTTTTACATAGTTATTGGCCTTGAGACCAATTAGACTTGGAAAATTTGCAAGGGTAGAGAAATATTGGCTAGGGTGGTTGAATATGGCGTCAAAATATCCCTGTACGTTAAGAAATATGATTTTTCCTTTATAATACTCTTTCTGAATTGCTAAAGGAGAGACTATCTCATTTTTCTTATTTACATAGAAAGCCAATGAGGAAACGTTTGCATCTCTGGATTCAATGGGTGTAGTATTTCCAAAGATCTTCATAGTCTGTTGATTTTCTTTATCAGATGCTATAATGCCTTCGAATTTGCTGGTATTGCCCGGTCTAATAGATAGTAATTTGCTAAATCCTCCTTGAAATTTATTATCTGTACCAAGTATGATCAAAGTTCCCCCTCTTTTTGTATATTCCAAGTATCGGGCCATATCACCTTTGTCTGTCGGATCGAATGCAAGTATAACATTTCTTTTAGAAAATGCAGAATAATCATTGTCAGCAAAAGTGTCGTATCCTATATTTGATAATGCAAGTAAATTAAGGGGATAGTAATTGTCATAGTATATTTCCTTTTGTTTGTATCTGTCAGATAGATTGTAAATTCGACCTATCTTCATAGGTTCAAATTCTCCTATATTACTAGAACAACTAATTCCGACTTTAACAATAGGTCCCTTTTGAAATACAATTCTAGGAAGCTCCTGCTTAAGGACGTTATCTATATAAATACTAATCATACTTTTAGAAAATGCAATTTTAAGTGTATACCATACGCCTCTCTCTCTCATTATATCGTTATTTTGTACAAGAGAGTTTTTTACATCAAGAAGAGAGTCTTTTATATCACTGTCATTTGTTTTATTACTTGCAATTTGGGAGGTCTTCAAAGTATGCCCCATAAGTTGTGTATAATATTTATTGTGTCCATCATCCCATGCAACACCACAGTAATTTGGAAGATTTTTTGTCTTATTTTCGCTGATTACACGGAAAGTACCATCAACGTAGCTTATATTCTCTTTTCGTATTACGTTAGACCATAGTGTTCTAGTTCCTTTATCACCATATAATACTGCATTTTTCTTTCCCGCTTCGGTTTTTACAAATTTAGTAGAATATATTTTTTTAAATGATTCATTGTTATATAACAAAATTTTCGAGTCTGAAATTGTTGGAGATGATGTTAAGGTATTTCCTTGGTATACAAGTGCTATGTCACCTTTAGACGACGGCGCAGGAAGGGCAAGAGGCACTTTTAGAATAAGATAATTGGTATCATGATATACCGTTTGAAAATTCTCTAATGCAAAACGAATGATATGTGATGATAATCCATTTTCTATTGTATCGGCATAGTTTCTTGGTAATACAATATATTCGCTATCTGTAAACCTCAAACGATCATAAAATCCCTCTAATGTTGATGCGTTCATAGTTAACCGATTTTCGAAGAGTAGGTCTGTTGGAATAGCCGAAAAACCTTGAAGTTTTCCTATGAGACCTTGCTTAAAATCATATTCGTTTGATAATAATGCTACATTATGGAGTTTATGATTGACATTAATATTTAAAAAAAATCTTAACATATTAAGTTCAGAAACTGAAGGAAAATTCCTTCTTCCGAGTGCCGGATCAAAATTATGTATTTCTAATGCCGATGCGTGGTAGGCGATAAATAACAATACAGATATGCTGCTTATAGTAATTACAGATCCGATAATTAGTCCACACATTAGAGTTTTATGAATCTCAGGTCTGTTACCCCTGCTATTCCTATTAGTTTGTATTATTATTTCATCGCTTGTTGTTGTTGAAGTTTTTTCTACTATTATTATTCTTGTTATTAGTCTATAAATTAATAATGACGCAAATCCAACCATGCCAAGCATGATGTATTTGTTAGTTCTTTGTTCGTTATAATATGGGCCTAGGAAAAGAGCTATAATAGCAATTACTCCAAAAACAAATATTTCCTTTTGGAATTTCTTAAAAAGGTATGAAAGAATGAAAGCCAGACCAATAAGTCCTGTCAGCCCAAGTTTCATAGGAAAGAGATACCATGGTACATTAAGATCCACTCCAGAGGTATCGAGATGTACTACTTCAATAGGAAGTTGTGCCCAGTCTATAAAAGTAAATATATACCAATAAGTCACAACAAATACTAATACTATAGCTATAGCAATTCTAATTCTATTTCTAATAGTATTATAAGAACTACTGCTACTACTGACAACCTTTTTCAGGGTCACAAATACCGCACATTTATTCTTGATATGAGAACATATTTTATTACTAATACTGCGATCACCATTGCTATTACTACTGTTATCAACAGGTTTACTTTTGAAAAGAACTATCTTGGCAACATAAAAAGCCCACATGAGACTAACAAACAAAAAGGAAAGGACAAGAAGCGGTACTCCAAAAATCAGATTAGAAGTAAAATAATTCTCAATATATATGCGATCAACTAAAAGCGTTATAGCCATAGCAGCTAAAAATGCAGCATAAACAAAATGTTTTTTCGGTAATCCAAAGATTATAGGAATTACAGATACCATGATGATAAACAGGTAAATCTCGTCATGACATAGAATACCTAAAAGTGAAATTAACGTAAATATTACAAAATATTTGATATTAAAATGATACTTTTTATCCTTATTTTTGGTCTGT
>DASQQB010000011.1:0-4049 GCA_035643635.1 Nitrososphaeraceae archaeon
CTTATACTTTCAATATGCAACTTTTAGTCAGTTTCTTGCTTATTGAGTATAATGCCCATATCAAAAGACATATTGATACAATACGTAAAGGTATTTGATAATTAGTAAGAAAGGTTGATGCTGTTATTCCTACTCCACCAAATGTGGAAACTAAGAGAAATCCAATTGATGAACAACTAGCACAAGTACTAGAAAGTACACTTAGAGACGATCCTGAAAATAATGAAACAACACCTATCTTCAATTTTTTTGAATGCTTTACTACGTATACGTTCATGCCTACAACTATTCCCATAAGCACTGCACTAATGCTTGAAAAGATGAATCCAGTTATCGCATCATCAGGTAGATAAAAGACAAAAACAGGGTAGAAAAAGATCAGCTGGTCAAATACATTAAATAAAATCCAGAATGTCGATGCTATTACTCCTGCAAGAACAATATATAGCCAATTTGAAAAAAAAACTGTTCTAATCGCAACAAAAATAAGAGGTAGTAGTAATCCTCCTTTAAATGATAGCAGTTTTGTTCTCATCTTCATAATCCACCTCCTTCCTTTTCCAATTCCGCAAGCATTACTCATTCATTCAACTTCTTATCAATTATTGCTTTAAATGAAGGAAAAGGATATGCTCCAAGTAAGGTTTCAGCTTTAGAACCATCGCTCTTTTCTATTATGAAAGTAGGCGTTCCCTGAAAACCTGATGAAATTGCTAAGGCATTATCCCTATCTACTAACGACTTGTATTTGGCGCTATCCAGACATGAATTAAATTTCTGTGTATTTAATCCGTGTATTTGTGTTGCAAGATTCTTCAAATTATTTGCATTGGCCCAGCCAGAGTTTTCCTCGCCTTGATCTTGGTATAATAATTCGTAGAAATTCCAAAACTTTCCTTGATCGTTAGCACATTGGGCTGCCATGGCAGCTGTTACTGAGTCAGGACCGTGGGTTACAAAATTTTTGAATATCATATTGACCTTGCCTGTCTGAATATAAGTTGCATTAATCTTTGGTTCAGTTTCTCTAGCAAATCTATCACAGAATTCGCATTGAAAGTCACCGAATTCTATTATGGTAATGGGAGCAGATGAATTTCCAAGTATTGGAGATCCTGATTGAATCAGATTTTGTGAGGAAAGTTTACTAACCAACCCTATATTTTCAGGTTTGGATATAGTCTGATTATTCAATTCAGTATTTACTCTAGAAAATCTGTCTTGCATACTACTGTTTTCTTCCTCATGTTTTCTCTCTTCAGGCGTATCTGTTGCAGGAGCAGCCAACGCTGTTACATGACTTGCTAGTCCCAAAGGAATTGAATTGATATGCGCAAACGATAGCACTAACGATATTGTCAATACAGCCAGCAGAATGTAGCAACCTGATAGTCTGTCTGGAATATACATCATTATACTACAAGTAAGAATGAACTGAGCTATAATAATAATATTATAATAACTAAGTTACAGATACTTATATCACAGTCCTAAGTGCGCTTTAATATTTGATTGAAGGTAGAATATCTTAACGAAATATGAAATGGAAAAAGAAGAGTCAATGCTTGTTGAAACTATAGTAGTGTTGTAAGTAATGATAATTGTGATTTTTGCTCATTTAGAATTTTGACTAGCAGGTATGGTAATGAATCGACCATAATATTAAATTAACGATCATATATCGTAACTTATCCTATATCAGAAGAATTACTCGTAGCTAACAAGCAAAGGTAATTAATTCTTCAACAATTGCTAACTGTATGGCAATGTAGGTGTGATCTTTTTTAAAACTGATTGTACTTTATCCAAATCCACACCAGCGCTTTTCCATACTACTAATGCTTGTTCTTTCCCAGTTCCCTTTTGGCCTCCTCGTGCGTCTTTGTATGAAAATGTGCTATCGACTAAAATTCCAGCTTTTTCTAACTCCGACTTATGTTTATCCAGATCCTTTGCTGGAACCATAAACGTGCCTACCGTATCAATATTCTTTCCTGTTGTTGTTGTTGCTGATGATGAGGTTGTATTAGCAATAGTAGCATTAGTATTTGTGTTATTATTTGAAAGCTGTTTACTATTATTAACATCAGACAAAGGAGAAGGTTGATTTACAACAGTTATTGTCCCGTCCATCACAAATTTGGGATCTTGATTATTTACATTCTTTTCAAAATAGTCAAAAGAACCCGTTTTATTAAATGCAAAGGGTTGTGTAGCAGTATTAAATAAGAAAGGCTTAGTCTTGAATACATTATTGCCTGAATTCTTGTCATTTAATGTAATTGTATGTTTATGATCTACATCTCCATGAAACCAGGTAACCGTCGTCCCAACATTGACTGTTGCATTTTGAGGAACGTACGGTTGATTGATTAGTGGGAGCTGATTTTTCGGCTGGTTCATAGATTCGTGAGCTTCATTTGGTATTAGTATTACAAGATTTTTAATGTTATTTCCTAGGATCATTTTATGGGTCTGATAGACGTTTGCCGCATTTATGTCTGGTTTTTGATCATTTTCTATTGCAAGAACAGGAGAAGCGGAAGAGTTTAATGTCAAGAGAATCAACAATGAAGATATCATAACTACTAAAAACGATATGTGATTTTTACAGAACCATTTCAAATTCTCATCGAGCATCCAGGTAGATCCTTTCAATCAGTACTTAAGGCTAGATTATGATAATATAAGGGTTATGGGTTCTGTTGGATCTCAAGGTTTTGTTTTATGTTGTTGTTCAAAAGTGCGTTGTGAATACGACAACACATAATAAGACGGAAGTTGCTAATTAAAATTTCGACCTATGCTTTTGTGTTTATTTCTTTCTTTTTCTCTTCCTATTCTTCTTATTCTTCCTTAGAAGACATTATCCATTCTTTTTTCTTAAAATACCAGAACAAAAGCAATACAATTGCAACCATTAAAATTAGTACTATTATAAAACCTGTGGAAAAACTGCTGATTTTTCTTAAACCAACTCCATTCATACCGTATATCCCAGCAATGAGAGTTTGCGGTAATAGTATAACCGAGAAAATTGTAAGAGTCTTCATTGTATCGTTCATTTTCAAGGATGTGTTTGCCATATACAGGTCACGCGTCGAGTTAATGGTATTACGAAATGATTCTACAAGTTCTATTAGCTGGCTAATATCATCATATGCTATTTGCAAATATTTCACTTCGTCTCTATCTTTTTTCGTGTGGGTAAGAAAATTTATCATATCTCTAGCATGCCAAAAGTGTCTTCTCAATATCATAATCTGTTTTGTTAAAGTATCGAGAGAGTCGGGCATTTTCTTTGATGCTTTTTTATGCAATGATTTTGTTCAAATTCGATAATAGTTAATTCTACCGAAGTTAACAACAATTCATATCTACTAATAATTTTGGTTATTATGCTATAATATAGAGCATCTATTGTTGCCTCCACAATTTTTTATTTTTCTGCTCAAATAATTTGCGGATGTTTATCATCAAGTCCACTTCCGAGGAATGAAGAGTAATAAGCCATCTTCTTCCACAGAAAAGATATACGGCTTCAGTCATTAATGTTCCAAATGACTTGTACTTTAAACCAAGTAGTAGGGTAAAAGTATAGTCATCTAACACACTAACTTGTGTTTTTTTTTGATTTATGTATTAAGGTTTCTAATGTCTTTGTATCAAGGTCAAAGTTCTTTTGAATCGCAAGAATCTCTGGAGGAGAAGGATCAGTGATGTCGACCCATAAATTATACCCTAGTCTCATGTCTTCCTTGTTTCCTCCTTGTTTTACCTCATGCTCGTTGTAAGCGATTAGAGTTTGCATAACAAACTACAACGCGTTCTAACTACTAATTTGATAAAGAGAAATAAAAGAGTAGAGATATTTTTCGTAACTTATCTTAATCAATTTTTTAATTTATTATGCCTCATTCCGTTAAGTTAAGTCCTAATCGGAAGTACTATAACTGATTCGCTAGCTGGTGAATTCGTACAAAATAGCACATTGTCATATGAAACTTATTCTAAATCTATTTATACTTTCCACTAAGGTTCTTGGATGA
>DASQQB010000012.1:0-2765 GCA_035643635.1 Nitrososphaeraceae archaeon
TGGTTTTCTTGAAATTCGATCATCATGGTTTGTCGTTGATAGGTTGTAATTTTCTTTACCCTCTCCTCCCCTTCAAGGTATTTCAATTCTTATTAGAAGAATGTCTTAGACTTGCTCTGTTCCTCTTCATGGTTTGTCGTAATATATGCGAAAGGTTGGATTCTAATACCGGTAGCAAAGAGGGTAGTATAAATTATTGTTACCTTCTTGGTAAGAAATATTGTAGAAGATGCGAGGTCTATTTGTATTATAACGAAGGGATATTCTGTCCATGCTGTGGGATGCAGTTGAGAACTACTCCTACTACTAAAAAAGGTAAGGAAAGACTAATGAAATATAGGCTGAGGAAGAAAAAAATGACAATAGACTAATGAGAGGAACATAAATGTTCGTCCAAATTTATACCAAGTAAATAGATTATTACTACCTAGTTCCACTACATAATCAAGTCTATTATCAGCACCAGTAAAGCGTAATACATTGAATGTGTCATATATAATCTACATTAAGCATTTGTAAAAATGGATTATGAAGATTTAAAAAGATGACTAATAAAATAAGGCCATGAAGTACATACATATATCCGCTATAGAGAAAACTCTGGCATATGCTTCCTTTTGAAGTGTCTTTACATTTAACGATATTTCATATAGCATCAAGACCTAGTATATCTTGCTGATTAAACTTACCATTTTGGTAGTTATATCAATATATAAATTAGATTAAGACGCTCACATAGTAAAGTTTTCCTTGATAAAATTTCGGGGTATACATCATTAAAACAACGAACAAGAAGCAGGCAGATTTTCATAGCAATAAATAGACATTGTTTTGCTAAAGGTAATATTGGAATATTTATTCTATCAGGTTTAGTTATTTAACATCCTATCTTGTCCTTGTAGGAGAGGCGACTAGAACCCAAGTACTTATTATATCTCTGCAAATCTATCATATATACGTGACAATTTGAATAACAATATCTTGTATGTCATTATAACTTTATTAATTATAGTGATTCTGTTGGCTTTTGCCTTTAATTATCAAAGTCAGCATATACATTTTGTTTGTCAACAGTCTGACATTCAAGAAACCTGTAGAGTTGCATTGGAACCTTGAAATTTAATCTCTTCTTCGTTTCTTCGTTTCTTTATGAGTTTGCGATATTAGCCAGTCGATCATTTTTTGTTGTGATAATAAGAGTCATTATTAGAGATTCGGTCGGAAATGGTTCACCTTATCATTAATTGCAATCGAATATTTGTAACATTCATTCAACATCTTTTTGAATAGATTTCTCTTCTTCTGTAGGTTGTTTAATCCAACCTTCTTCTGTTCCTAAGATGATTATATAATACTCTCTATTCCAAAATATTATAGAATGCGTAGCGGAATAACCATATTTGCAATATTACTTGCTATTGCTACTACATTAACTATAATATGGGCGTGGACGACTTTTAATGAAAGTATCAAACAAGAGGCTAAACTCTTTAAACTGGGTTGCGAGCCAAAATCATGGAATTCATGGGGAAGCGTAACTGTTTGGAGTTGTCCTGCTAGGCTCAATATTGATGTAAATAAACCAGAGACTTTTATGGATAAATAAGTTTTCCTCTTCTAGCCGTGCATTGATTCATCGTATCTAACTATTTCATCTCTGTATTTGATTCAGGGTCTACTGATATCGTTACATCCAGAATCTATGGCTAATACAGTGTTTATGCCAGTGATCTACTTTTGCTTTATCTTTATACTCCCTGTAGCTGGTCAAAGATTGGAATTATATGACATTGAATTGAATTGTCTTTGCTATTTTAGTTCATCTTCTATTTACTTTGGGAATCTAATGTGTCCTGATGCCCTCAAAAAGACAATATCATTTTACATTTACTCAGTGTTGGGAGTACTGAGTATTACCTTCATTGTTGTAAGAACAGTATTAACTGAAATCTTGCTCCGGTTACGATACGATATACTTCAACTAGTGACTTGGAAGATTCATTTCTAAAATGATGAATATCTTTGTGTCATGTGCTGTTACGAAAGCGCCCTACTTGCCGATCTAGTGTGTACTTTCAATTTGGTAGATTTTCAATTATGGCGCTATCTCCCATTGTGTATGGATTATATACTTTTTTCAACTAGTCATTAATTTTTACTCGTTCTTCTAGATTTAAATGAACCTCTGATGTGCGAATACGGGTGTTAAAAATTTTCTTAAAATAATGGCTGTTATATAGTTGCCGCCACTCCAGGCCGCAGATGCAGCCCGAAATGTAGACATATTATGTATATATGTATATCATTCATCAGGACGTACTGCAACAAATTCAATAGATTCGAGTTTATATATCACATTAGCTATTGGAATTAAATCTAACAGCTTAAGAGACGTTTTGTCACTAGTACTGAATGCGACCATTTTTTAGCGATCACATATTTGTACCGGTTGTCAAGAGACCAGATTAAAATGTTTGCTGCGGAGGTGAAACTAGACCATCACCACTATTGGTAGAATTTCCAGTATTAGTTGAATTTCCTGTAAAAGTACGGCAAGGTTGATTGTTGACACAAATTGTTGTAACACAAGGTTTACCACTAATACACACTGTAGAAGTTGAATTAGACTCTATTCTGTTAGCATTTGCAAACTGTTGTTCTTGTTGTTGCTTTTCTATTACTACAAATACTAGAAATGTAGAAGAAGCAATAACCAGGATTGCAAAGATTGAATAGAAGTCATTTTTTATCATATTCTGCTTTAT
>DASQQB010000013.1:0-9315 GCA_035643635.1 Nitrososphaeraceae archaeon
GTAGAAGCATTTTTGCGAAGAGATTATAATTTGGCAGATAGTATAGTCGATAAAGCAGAAAACATGAAGTTATTAGAGAACGATATTATATCTTCTATAGACAAAGAAAGAAAGAAGACCCAGCATACTAATAATATTGAAGGTACTCCCGTTAATGTTGGCCTGAAGCTAATTTTGGAAGATATAAGAAGAACTGCAGAACATGCAAGTGATATAGCAGAAGCAGCAATGAACCAGACAATAGATGAGTCTCTGGAAAGAAAACAGTTGTCGCCTTCGTCAATATCCTAGCTAAGCAAAAATGAAATTAATACAAATTGTTTCAACTATATATCAGAATGTATACTAATAACGAGATATTGCAATAATACAAACAATTACCAGAAAAAGGATCTTTAATCCAGATAACGATAACATATACCGCAAACGTTGCCTCAAATAGTATAACTGTATCAGATGGCTATTAATTAATTTTTTATCATTTCAAGAAATGGATACCTTGTCTATAGTATTCTTATAGAAAAATCTTTATAAGACGTAAA
Source organism: Nitrososphaeraceae archaeon (assembly GCA_035643635.1). Taxonomy (GTDB): domain Archaea; phylum Thermoproteota; class Nitrososphaeria; order Nitrososphaerales; family Nitrososphaeraceae; genus DASQQB01. Next base: position 543 of record DASQQB010000013.1, read on the forward strand.
TTGTCTTTTAATTAGAATGAAGGAAAATGTTCAAAAAACTAAAATATTATGCTTATTGTATCTTACCACAACACTTCTTGTAAGTCTTGTATTAACTACAACGCATCCGAGCTCAGCTAACGCACAGCAGCAGAACAAAACATTAATGCTACCACAAGGGAAACAAGGTATGGCAACAAACGCCACAAATATTGTACTAGTGCACGGAGGATGGGCTGATGGATCTGGATGGAGCAAAGAAATACCTATCCTAACGGCTGCAGGACACAAAGTTATTGCAGTACAGCTTGCTCTTCATTCTCTGTCAGACGACGTCGCTACAGTAAAACGTGCAGTTGAGCATGTTGGCGGACCAACGATCCTTGTAGGTCACTCATATGGTGGAGCGGTAATCACGAATGCTGGCTATAATAATCCTAATGTTAAGGGCCTTGTCTACATTGCAGCCTTTGCCCCAGATGAGGGCCAGTCATTGTCGACTTTCGTCAACCCAGCAAACTTCCCAAAAGATCTTTTCATTGTAGATAGTGGAGGGTTTATCTACTTAAACCCGAAAATATTCCGAGAAAATTTTGCTCAAGATGTTGATCCTGCTGAGGCTGACATTATGGCAATTGTGCAAAAGCCCTTTCATCAATCGAACTTTGTAGAGAAATCCGGCCCTCCTGCATGGAAGCAGCTTCCAACATGGTATCAAATTTCAACTGCCGATCACATGATTCCTCCAGCGACAGAACAAATGTTCGCAAAGCAGATGAATGCTACTACTATTTCACTTCCTGCTAGCCATGCATCATATGTGTCACATCCAAATGAGATTGCCCAATTCATCCTAGACGCAGCAAAATAGCATAACTAGGGTTAGATATGAAGTAGATCTTACCGATAACCGAGGACAAAGGTTCAAAACATTCTAAGCCTTTTTTTATTTGGTACTAGCCTATATAGGGAGCGATGTGATAACAATTTCATGTCAAGCCAACCAAAGATACTCATGAGACAATTGCTATCTGGGGCATGAATGATGTCAGTTCCAAAGTTAGAAGTGAGTGACATACAGGCGACGATCTTACGTCCGCGTCCAGTTTGCCAGGTGTTTTCGCTGTTGGCGACGTGCGGAATGGCAGTATCAAACGTGTTGCATCTGCAGTAGGCGACGGATCTATCGCAATCTCATTTGTTCATAAAGTACTACAGGAATAGGAAGGAGTATTGCTAGTCATAAACTACAACCTATGGCCAATGACTTATGCAGCACATAGAGCAACCCTACTATGAAATTCCCTAAGAGTGCGACAGATGTATCTAACGCACAAAACAAAATTCAACTTTTTCCCATACTATTAATCAATTTTATTGGAACTTTGGGTTTTAGTATTGTTTTGCCCTTTCTAGTGTTCCTAGTCAAGGATTTTGGTGGGAATGCCATAGTTTTTGGTATATTATCTGCAACATATCCTACTTTTCAGCTTATTGGGGCTCCAATATTAGGTAGATGGTCCGATACTTATGGAAGAAAAAAGATACTTATTTTGAGTAATGCTGGGACACTAGTTGGCTGGATTTTTTTTCTTGTTGCATTGTTTTTGCCCAAGGAAAATATTTTAAGTGTCAACTCTGCTCTTTTTGGAACTTTCGTTATAACTCTTCCATTACTAGTGTTATTTCTTGCCAGGTTTATAGATGGACTAACAGGTGGAAACATTTCTGTTGCCAATGCATATCTAGCTGATATATCATCGAACGAAAACAGGAGTAACAATTTTGGTAAAATGGCCATATCTTCCAACCTCGGATTTATTGTTGGACCTGCATTAGCAGCAATTTTAGGTTCTACTATTTTTGGAAATATATTGCCAGTTTTGGCAGCGTTAATTCTTTCTTTGGTTACCTTAATCGTAATACCTGTAACATTAAAAGAATTTAGATCTCCGCCAGGTCTAGTGCTAGTTCCAGAAAAAGGAACCATCAGAAAGGTCTTTGCTCAAGAATGTAAAGAGTGCTATGAGGTCGAAGATCCTAAAAGAAAACTTAGATTCAAGGATGTTTTCAAGCTCAAACAAATTTCCTTCTTACTTATGTTGTATTTTTTTATATTCCTGGGATTTAACATCTTTTACGCTACATTTCCAATTCAAGCAATAAATGGCCTAAAGTGGTCGATAACACAGCTGGGAATATTTTATGCAGTCCTAAGTGGGATGATGGTTTTGGTCGAAGGACCAGTATTACGTAAAGCATTGAAAAAATCCTCTGAGGAGAAACTAGTGGTAATTGGTAATTTGATTTTAGATGCAAATTTTATTTTATTAGTATCAAATCAGGCAATTCTAGTGTACTGCGCTGCAGTTTTTTTTGCGCTTGGTAATGGTCTTATGTGGCCTTCAGTATTATCACTACTTTCGAAGCGCGCTGGGGTAATTCATCAAGGCTCAGTACAAGGTATTGCAGGTAGTTTTGGAAGCTTAGCAAGTATCATAGGATTAACAGTAGGAGGACTTTTGTATCATTTTCTTGGAGCAGCTACATTTCTAATCAGTGCAGCTGTAATATTCGCAGTTTTTATCATGTCTTTTCGACTTATGGCGCATAACTGACTAATTGCCATGCAGCTTATTACAAGCTCGCTACTTCTTTAAGTATGGTAGAACTTGGCTTAGTTGACTATTTTATTATGGGCGAAGCGATCGGAATTGTTGCCACTTTGTTTGTGTCATTTTATTACTCAAGAAAGCAAATGCAAAAGCTCTCAACAGATATAGAAACAAAAGTTTTAAGTGGCTTGGATGATAAATCGAATGAACTTACTCGGCTGGCAATCGAAAAGCCGCAGCTAATGAAGATATTCAGCAATGTTGACTCAGACCTGACAGAAGAATTTGCATTTACGTATCATGTTTTGTATACCTTTGCACATGCATATCATATGCACCAAAGAAAAGTAGTAAGTGACAATGAATGGACTGGATGGCTACGTAGGATGAGAAATTGTTTTGAACAAGGCAAAATAAGGGAATATTGGGAAAGTGACCTTGAATTGGAGAAATGGTTTGATCCTGCATTTGAAGACTTTATCAATAACGATATAGTTCGCAAAACAAGTCCAAAGCAGAATATGTAGAATCTTTGTGAAACCAATAGTATGATACTCTATCAACACCAATAAAATATGTCTCTGAATCAGCATGGACTATTACTTCGTTCGTAGCATCATCAAACTTTGTATTATGTATGTGCAGTTCAATCTTTTCACCCGTGTCTAATCGAATCATTACTTCCCCATTTTTGGCTACACTTGCTTTTAACGCTTCATAATTTGCAATATGTAAGCTAACATTATGTGGTTTTTAAGACTAGTGGCCAGAAGAGTAGGAAGACCGTGCCATTTGGACCATTTCCACATTATTCATTTTCAACTCATTAAATTCAGTAATAGAAAGTCATTATAATCATGTAGCTTAATTTCTTTTCGTATATGCGTTCGGTTCAAGTTCCTCGGGCTAATGGCCCATTAGAATTAATTGAAAGAGACATTCCAGAACCAGGTAATAGACAAGTTAGAATCAAAGTACAGGCATGCGGCGTCTGCCATAGTGATTCCTTTACAATACAGGGGTTGTTCCCTGGTATTCAGTACCCAAGGGTTCCTGGTCATGAAATTGCAGGTGTTATAGACAAGATAGGTGCTGATGTTACTGAATGGAAAACTGGACAGAGAGTTGCTGTCGGCTGGCATGGAGGCCATGATGGCACTTGTGAATCTTGCAGGCGTGGAGATTTTGTTACTTGTAAGAATTTACAGGTACCTGGGATTTCCTACGATGGTGGCTATGCAGATTATATGATTGCGCCTAACGAAGCTCTAGCATCGATCCCTGAGCAGCTGTCGGCTATAGAAGCTGCTCCTCTTATGTGTGCTGGGATTACTACATACAATGCTCTTCGGGACAGTGGAGCGCGTCCGGGCGACGTAGTTGGTATTTTAGGAATGGGTGGTCTGGGACATCTTGGAATCCAGTTTGCCACCAAGATGGGTTTTAATACGGTTGCGATTGGGCGAGCAAGAGATAAGGAGGAAGAATTAATGAAGAAACTAGGTGCAAGACAATATATCGATAACAAGTCACAGAACGCAGTCGAAGAGCTTAACAAGTTGGGAGGAGCCAAAGTAATACTTGCAACTGTCCCCAGCGGAAAAGCTATGACTGAAATACTTGGCGGCCTTGCAGCCAATGGAAAGCTCGTCATAATTGGGGCATCAGATGAGCCTCTTGATACACCTACAAATCTAATGATACTGGGACGGAGATCGTTAATAGGGTGGCCAGCCGGTACTTCGATGGACTCCCAGGATACACTTTCGTTTAGTGTTCTTTCCGGGATTAGGTCAATGAATGAAGTCTTTCCATTAGAAAATGCAGCTAAAGCATATGATCATATGATGAGCGGTAAAGCAAAATTTAGATGTGTACTTACAACTGGTAATTAGATAGATTCGCGCTCGAACTTTTTCTCAGAACCTCAGTGAGACCCTTCTGCGGCTAACGGTTTTTCCTTAATTCTTTTTAGTGTCTCTTTACTAGTTTTATCAAATTCCCCAGCAGCCTTGGCAAATTCTTCCGGACAACACTTCTTCAAAATGAATTCCAGTTGTAGCATGAATTCAAATTGCGATTTGCATAATTGAAATAGTTCAGTGGTGTCTTCGAAATACACTTTTATCAATTTATCGACTTGCTTAAAAGTCCTCTATATCTTTACTACAAACGTCTACGTCTTTGTGAAAGAGAGCTTCTCCGGTCTTATGATGGTTGTCTATCTCTTCTCTTGTGTATATTTTGCTAACCAAAAGTAATCACATAGATCATCGGATCATACAATGATCTACTTTTTCTATTGTTGACAAACTTATTTGTTAACTTAATTATTAATAGCGATAGCGACCACGGCAATATACAATTTCCACCTCCTCCACGGTGGAGTTCGACTGGAAACCCCAATAGCAGAGCAGCCTCGCTCCTCCTATCCAAAAGAAGATGACGCTATGGGGCCAATCAAATAATTACTTGTTAGATTGGGCTCCATATATACTGCTAATTCTCAATTAGCTGTTCGCAATCTCAGCTTGCCTTTAGTTTCTTAATTAAATTTTCAGGTATCAAAAGGCCAATCGTTAAAATGAGCAGCAAAATGATTTTCTATCTGATGACTTTTATTCCTCTTTTAATTCTTCATTGCAAGTTTTTTCCTTTTATCTTCTTCTTTTCGTTGAAATGCTATATACAGCTAAAGTTATAATTTGAATTATGTAGATCACTATTCACTATATAGAGATCTAGAGTTCCCCATATTTGCTGTAGGGTAGGTTTTTGTTGTGCTTAGTGATATTTGGGTTAGAGTGAAAAAATACTTACAAAGAAGTCAAATGAAAATGCATGAGTATTTGAGGAACAGTACTTATACTTACTGCAACTCTTGTAAGAATAGAACACAATTTACGTGTATAAAATGTGGGTTTTGCTGGAGTTGTCACTGGTTGAAAGAAGAGATGGATAGACTTCTTCCTGATGTGGTACCGATAAAGATGTATAGTTAGCTGACAATGACAAGAACAAAAACACATTCTTCTGAAAATAATTACAATAACGTTAATTCTCTATCACTAAGACAAGCTTTAGAATATTGTGCTGATGTATTAAAAATACAACGGGATTCTGAATTTTACAGAAGCATTGCCGCTGAAGCTACGGATCAAACAAGGGTTTCTTTAGCAATGATAAAAACTCATGGCAATTGGATTACAGCTATGAAATTAATTGCAGATTGCAATAGAATCTCAAATTACAATATCAATAACAACAATAACTATGCATTTTCTCAATCTCAATTGTCTGACTTTCTCACACTATCTGCAAGAGCTATAGAAGGCAAAATAATGAGTAATGTAATCTTCAAGATGTACAGTGATATTATGGAAAACTATGAAAACTTTAGTGGTAGTTTAAAGTCAAATTATGCTAGAATTATAGTTGACGTTATTTCTATTCTTCATAAAGGTGTTGATACTAACGGTTCTAAAGTAAACTCAATTAATGTAGAAAAGTATTACCAATTAAGAAGGCGGCAGCAAGGAATAATGATTGAAAAGGAAAGAGAAAGACCATCAAGAGCAAAGACTACAGTAGGAGCTATTGCTATACTTCAAAATGAAATCCTGCTATCATTGTACCCAAAGAAAGACCTAGTTGAAAGCCTTCATCAAATAACAAATAGAGAAAGAAATAAGCTAGGACAATCACTTACAAAATTGCAAGATTCAGACCTGAAGCGGATAAGCGAACTATGCCAGAATTATAACAGACTACAATATTATAGCAAATTAATAACAAAAGAAGGTTCACAAGAACAATTCAAAAAGGAAATAGAAACAGAACTTGGCAGAAAGCTTAACTCTACTCAGCTTGGACGCGCTATTAACTCTATAAGAAGAGCTCAAACCTATGTCGAAAATATCCTTGACAATAAATTCATACCTGATGCTTCACATGGCATTAATCATGTCAAACACAATATTGAGTATGGTTATCAATTGATTAATCTAATTGAGTGTACAAGAAGAAAACACAAAGTCTGAATTTAGATAGTGGCTTTAATTGAATAATAATTATTCTTTTCTTATCGCATAAAGCCATTAGCTTTAGCTGTTTTTTTGGCCGCGTCAAAGATGATCTTTGCAACATACAGATCTATTCCCATTGTCGAAGCAATTTTACCTGGCCCGCCTTCAAGTATGGAATCGATAGTAAAATCTGCATGGGTTAACGCATTTTTGAGACCGTTTGCAATTTCAAGTCTCTGGATATCAGGATACATTTGATAATTAAAATAGTTAACAACATAACAGAAAAGTCTATTCGATATGAAATAAGATTATCACCTGTATCAATATAGATCTACATGATCCACAAATTATTCAGAATGTGAAACAATACTATGGTTTAGTCTTTCTTTAATTCTTATCAATTGCTGCTGCTATTTTTTCAGTTTAACTAAATCATTAATAGTAAAATCCTCCTTATCAAGTCCATGTATTGTAATTTACAATTTGCAATAAGTGAAAACTCTTAATAATCTCTATATCGGTAACAAGCAGGAAATAGATTTACTTTTTTAGTTCAATATACAGGATTAAATTTTTTATACATTTTCACAGATTTGTAAAATAAATGTTGTATGTACATGAGTGACATCTTCCATTTTATTGCATCTACTACATATCCAAGATATATGCTCCTTACAAACATTACAAAGTGCTTTGGGAGTTAGAAAAGTTCCACATGACCTACAAGACGACTTATGAGGCATTTTTCTATTTAATTAATTAAAGGTACAGTATGCTGGTATGATTATTATCATTCTACTTGTGCTGATGCTCTTCTTTAACCAATTTTCTAACAACTTCTTCTCTCAGTGGTAATTCAGTTTACAAACATCATTATATTTCAATATAGAAATTAGGGTGGTGTTTTTGCTTGAACACATAGGACAGCCGTTAAGAGCAGTTCTATGGCGGTTATTTTTATCGCATTCTTTAACCAAATTAAGAATAGTTGCAGTCCAAAAACATGATTCACAAATAAGAAATTGACAATGAATATTGTTGTAGATATGGCTAATTTGATTGTTCGAAGAATAAGATCTTGGGATAACAGAATACATTTTCTATCAGCTGGTAGTAATGCTTCAATATAGTCATTGTCGAATGCAATCTTTTAGATTACATTACTCTATATTAGGATCAAATCATGTTAGTATTTCATATTGAATAAGACTTTATTCGGATACTTATCATCTCAGCTGTAAAAGTAATCATCACTCAAAGCAATAGATGAAATAATGGAAAGAAGGGTATACATCCAAAAGAGGTTGCTAGAGTTGTCATTGACGCAATAAATCGTCTAAAACCCAAGCTGCGATACATGTAGGCAAAGATGCACAGAAAATTGTCGAAGCTAGTAGGAAACACCTGAATAAAGGTTCTTTCTAATCATTTCACAATTTGCAGACCGAAGTTTTCTTTCGGCCGTTTCGATTAACGATAATTAGGTAAGTGCACGTACAACAATAGATTGATAAGTTTATGCATTAGCAACTCCTAAAGTTACCTTTTAACTGCACGCGCTGAACTCCAGAGCGCCCACCCAGGATTGACTCGACTTGGATAGATCTCTAGCATCTTGTCGTAGAGCTCCCGTGCAGTTGTCGTAGTTTCAGCTAACCGGTCGAAATCGCGTATATACTGCCTGGTCTCCTCGATGATACGAGGATTGTCGTCATTATCGGGTCGCTTATGTGCAGCGATAACTGCGCGTGGGTTGAGCGACTCAATTTTGTCTAGTGCAGCGATCCACTCCCGGCGACTCTTCGCATTTGACTCGGCAAGATAGAGGTGAACATCGTTATAGACAGCATCACCAGCGACCACTAGGCCAATAGAAGGGACATTCAAACAGGTAGTATAATCAGTGTCGGTATGGCCAAGTTCCACTGCGATCAAGTCGTGCCCCTCGAGATCAATTACATTTTTTTTGAGCTCCTCTGCGATCACGACCCGGTCTGGGATCTGGTCGGGAAAGCTTGCCTTCCAAACCTTCTCGAGGATCTCTGGGGAAGCATGTTGGCGCATGACTCCCACAACATCAGGTGTCGCTACTGCTCTAGCATTTGGGAAGCGGTCAAGAAGGGCTCCGATTCCAAACCAATGGTCTCCATG
>DASQQB010000014.1:0-5980 GCA_035643635.1 Nitrososphaeraceae archaeon
AGTCTCTTTTAAATGGAGGTATTTCGAAAGCCTGATACAATATTGAAGTTATTGCATCTAGATCTTCACGTATGGTAATCAAGTGGTATACACATATTGTATAATTCATGTGAAGATTAACCTTATTGTTCAATGAGCCAATATCTGGTGATGGTATAGCTTGATTATTGATTCTTCTCATTATATAATAACGTATAATACTATGGGAGCCGTATTTAGGCCAAAGGACTTGCAAGCTGGTTGGAGAAAAATGGAACGAGAATCTATAAAGGATTTTTCTCCTGATACCAGAGATAGTGTCCTAGGCATAATCGATTCTTGAGAAGGTACAAAATCACAAGAAAAGCTAAAAGGAACTATTAGGTCATGATAAAGCCGAAAGCTTGATGAAATAGATAACTACAAGAACAACAAAAGAAACAAAAGCACATTAACTTCTGACCAGCAGTATCAAGTAAAGGATATCTTCAGAGAATCTCTAACCTTTGCAAATTCGATTACAAAAGAGAACTGGCTGTAGAGATAAGAGAGCCTGGATTAAATGCCACTCCAAAGGGAGGACCCATCATAGGTATATTATTGATAACTTTGTTCTTCAGACTATCAATTATTGTTACCTCGGCTGAAGTAAAACCTCTGGGAACATACAACCTACCATTAGGTGGATTTAAAAACAAATGCTGTGGGTTAGAAGGCATCTTTATGCTATCGACTATTGACTCTGGTGCATCTGCATCGTTTATTCCTAAATAAGAAAACAGTAGTAGAATAAAGGAACTAGTTAACAAAAGCGAAGATGGCATAGAACCATAGATGGCTTCCTTTTTATTCAGAACTCACCATATCTGTCAAGTAAAAATTAGTTCTATATAAAATGCTAGACATAAGTCTTGTTTATCCGCATAGAGTTTTTGGATTATTGAATAATGTCTTGCTCAATCCATAGATAGTATAGGAGAACAAGGATATTCGGCAGAAAATAGAAAAAGATTTGAAGCTGAATTTTTTAGATTTAAAACAAATGCTCTCCCCGAACATCTTCCTTTGGGAAGCCCATTGACTCCAATTTATAAAATGTAACTTATCCAAAATAATACTCAGAAATGTTAGTAACTCTAAAATAAGTACGAACCAAGAAACACTTTTCTGTTTATATTCCATAAGTATAATATGAAAATTGTTAACGCAACTACTGAAGTCCCAGGTATGAGCCTAGAAGAGGCCGAGAAATTCCTTGAAAGTAAATTGAATTTGCAGATAGCAACTATCGATGAAAAAGGCGAACCCAACATACAACCTGTCTGGTTCTACTATGACAAAGACAGAGAAAAGCTCATGATAACCACCTCTAAATCAGCAAAGAAGACTCAGAATCTCCGAAATAGACCTGCTGTTTATTTTTCTATAGATGATGAGAATCTTCCATACAAGGGAGTTAAAGGTAAAGGTTTTGTGACTATAGTAGAAGATCCAGATAAAGTCGTCCCACAAGCAGACAGGATTAGTATGAAGTACCTTGGTACACTTGATCACCCAATAGCAAAAATGATATCAGAAAGTTCAAAGAAAGGAGAAGTTGTAGTTATTGAAATTAGCCCACGTTTCTATTCCACTTGGGATTATGGTAAAATGCAGGTATGATTTAGCTGTAATTGGGTCATCAACGGTGCACAAATATTGGTTACTATGTGCGATGTGTCTCTTTGGGATTGAAGAGAATTTCGCAATATTTTGCGCTGATAGAGTATTACTCTACACATATTAGTGGAACTGCAATTTTCTTGAAGACATGAGGAGATATGATTGTGCCAGCAGGATATTTTGACAATCTGGTCTGAAAGTTGGTATTGTTAACGGCCTTCTTTAACTGTGCAGTAAACTCCCAAATCGCATAGTTAACGAATATGTCCCACTGCCACCAATTCCCCTTATGGGGTTGAGCTGAAATGAGCCCAGACTGGCTCTTGAAGTATGTAGCATTAGCTTCCCATGCGTTCAAAAATTCATCAGAATCTTCAGGGTTCACAGTAAAACCTATTGATAAAGACAACAGGGCGTTGAATGCCTGTTTTCCAGTTATATTATCTGGAATGCACTCTGCTATTATGAAGTCTACTATTTGATGTCTTTGCGGTTCCTATCATATGAGTAATTTGTTAATATGGTCAGTTTAAGAAAGATTTCATCCATGACACAAATTGCAGGTCGGTTCAAATACAACTCTATTTTTTATAAAACAAGTTGGACATATTATTAATTTCGTATTCTACAGATACCCAAGAAGTAGAGTAGTTGACATGAATATACGAAATGAGGAAAGGAACCCTGAAGGCTTTAACAAAGAGCTTGACAGGGTTTGTTCGTTGGCCGACAAATGTGGCATATTATGCAGAAGAACAAATTCTGATATTTTGCAGAGCCAAAAAACATATGAAAATTCATACGTTTTGCGAAAGCACAAAAAAAAAGATTTAGGAATTATTAGAGATGTTCAGCTGACCTAACTCGATTATTTCTTATTGTATCAAGGAGTAGAAGTTTGATTACCTGCTGTTTGATTACCTGCTGTTTGATTATTCATTAGTTGCCTAGCATGCAATTTTAACATGTCAGCTACAATATCTACACCTATAGTATACTTTAGAGTATCTTTTGCATCCATAGTTTGTATTTTGTCGGCTATAGCAGCAAGTAATGGATGTTGTGACCTTACCTGGTCTCTTAATTGAGGTAAATCAATTGGTATCACGACTCTTGTGAATTTTTTTAAAGTACCCGATGTTGTTTGGTTACCTGACATTGTTTGATTTTGTGGAGATGTCTGGGCTATTGCAACTTTTGAAGGAATAACCATAAGAGCTGCGCTTAATGATGCTATTAACATCATTGCAATTCCAAGCTTCATTCTGTTATTCGTCAAATTCAAAAGGCATTAACATATTTGGTATATCTAGGTTACTAGGCTACGAGAACATAATCTAGAACTTGTATACACAATGTCAGATATTATTGCAATACATTTCAGCAGAATCTCCTTTTTTGTACGTCTTGGTCCCAAATATCATTTCAGCAATCTTTGCTGCCACATCCTAAGGTCTAAACATTTTGCTCTTATTTTTTCATAATAACTAAAATCACATTCTTGCCGCATTTTTGTAGCCACCTCTCCAATAAATATTATCAATACTTTGATGTTGTTATTACATGCATTAAATTCAGGTGCTAGGTTCTCTCCTAAACCCTGAAGTCCAAACTTGCTTGCACAGTAGGCTGATAAATTACTAAAAAAGCCAACCTTGCCAGCACCAGAATTGACATTCAATATTGCTCCTGACGTCTTTGAAATCATTTGTGGAAGAACGGCTAACAATGTCACATAGATAACGCCTATTACTTGCTTTAGTAGCGATAAGAGTCTACCTCAAGTACGGCTTGTGGCATTCCCTTCTTTAGGTCATTAAGACTCATTACTGGGTGGAACTCTACATGGGCACCCATTCCACTAAATAGCGGTTCAGCCAAGAGTGGTATCTGGTCTGCACTCTGGATATCAACGATAAAGGCAGCTACCCTGTTGCCATTAGCTTCAAAGAAATATGTTGCTTCAGCGTTGACTTTATTTATATATGTTTCAATTTTTTTCAAGAAGTTTGGATCTTGCACCATTTTATTTCCATCTTCTGTAGGAATCCTTGCGTGTATTAGGAATCTCATCTTTAGCAAACAAAATGTTAATCATATTTATGGATATTGCCAACAATGGTTAATATAACAATGTGAAATGGAAGAACAAAGAATAGGGAAGCCATTTCTTTATTAACACAATAATACAAACTAACTAGCTCGTAGTATTAGGCGTTTATTATCATTGCATTGTAGGTATAAGTCCTTGTTCAACCAGCTTTGATGCTGTGTCTTTAGCCGAATCTTTACTATTGTCATTTTTGTTGCCACTTTTGCTATGGTTGCGATTGTTAGTATTGTATTTTGTTTTACTATTGTTATAGAATTACTTTTAATCTTACCCATCCGCTTAAGCGGTCAATATGCTAATACTAAAATTAATGAGGCCATGGGGCTCTGACTTCTGTTATAATCATCTGCTTATCTCTTTCCTCTTGCAAGCCGTCGAGTAATTTTCTTCCATTGCGAACTTACTCACCACTTAGTTAGCAATATAGATGGCCAGTTGATAGATGATAATTAGTTAAATAAAACGAGGCTCTAAGAGTTAGTATTAGATTAGGTTTACTCCTTTTCCTTCTTGTAGTCGAAAGGCAGTTGCTTGGATTTGTTAAATATTACACCTTACCTGAGGATAACTGAGTGTATGCATAAATGGCTGAAAATATTAAAAAGCAATCAAACTATTCATGTGATGTTTTAATTATCGGTGGCGGTTCTGCTGGGCTTCGAGCCGCAATTGAAGCTCATGATGCTGGCGCTAAAGTTACCATAATTAGTAAAAGTAAAAGAGGTGATCCTCATACAACGCTTGCAAGAGGTGGTATCAACGCGGCTCTTGGCACTATGGACCCAGAAGATAACTGGACGGTACATGCGGCTGATACTCTAAGAGAAGGTGAATTTCTTGCTGACTATGAAAGAGTTGAGGTACTTTGCAAAAATGCACCAGGTGCAATAACTGAATTGGTAGATTGGGGTGCTAGATTTCACAGAGAGAAAGACGGTAGGCTAACACAGCGGTTTTTTGGAGCTCACACATATAGAAGGACTGTATTTTACGAAGATTGGACCGGTCAGGAAATAATTCGTGTATTGATGGAGCAGGCAAATCAGAGAAAAATCGAAATGACAGACGATGTTTACGTCTTAAACTTATTAAAATCACCTGATGACGTGAACGGAGAAGGATCATCAGCTGCAGCAGAAGCAGGACAAGACGTAGTCAGAGGAGCACTTGGCATAGATCTCAAAAACAAAGAGATTGTAATATTCGAATGCAAGTCTTTGATCCTCGCTACTGGTGGCTATACACGAGTATATCCAGTTAGTAGTTCTAGAATTACAGAAAACTATGGAGAAGGCGTGGCTCTAGCGTACGAAGCAGGAGTAGACTTGGTAGATATGGAGATGGTCCAGTTCCATCCTACTGGAATGGTCTGGCCAGAGAACGCATTGGGTACTCTAGCCACAGAAGCGATACGTGGTGAAGGAGGTATTTTGTTAAATTCAAAAGGTGAGAGGTTTATGAAAAATTATTATCCAGAAAGAATGGAGCTAGGACCACGCGATATAGTAGCTCGGGCAAATTATAATGAGATAATCTCTGGCAGAGGTACAGAACATGGTGGAGTTTGGTTGGACATAACCCATCTACCAAAGGAGAAAATTTTGGACAGGCTTCCCACTATGTATGAACAGTTCCAAAAACTTGATGGAATTGATATATCAAAAGAGAAAATGGAAGTTGGACCCACTGCACATTATTCTATGGGGGGAGTAGTAGTAGATATAAAGTGTAGAACAAAGATCAAGGCCTTATTTGCTGTTGGGGAAGTAATAAGTCAGATTCATGGCGCTAATCGTTTAGGTGGAAACAGCTTACTTGACACAGTAGTTTTCGGAAAAATTGCTGGCAGTCAAGCAGCAAGATTAGCGAAAGAAATAGAAAAAAGAGAGAACAAAGGAAAACTACCGCCTCTACGAAGGAACGTAAATAACAACGAAAAAAAAGAATTTGATGACATTGGAACGTTTATCGTTAAGGAACCAATTAAATTTCTAAATGAGATACAAGAAATAATGAGACAGAATGCAGGAATAATAAGAGAAGAGACGAAGCTTCAATATGGATTGAGAAGAATTTTAGAATTAAGGAACGACTTTTATTCCAAAGATAATATTATAAAAGAATTCAAATTTGATGACGACTTGGATAATAAGGATGTCGAAAATGTTGTTTTAACTTGGCAAGTAAAATCGTCGCTAATTGCTTGCGAGGCCATAATAAAAAGTG
>DASQQB010000015.1:0-7143 GCA_035643635.1 Nitrososphaeraceae archaeon
ATTTCTAAACATCTGTATTTCCTGTACAATTGTCGACGTTTGTAGAAGATTCACATCTATGAGGTTTAATGATTCTTGCCGCTGCGTAGCTATGACCCATAGCTTATTCGTAACCCTGTCACATTCGTATATCTTCCAAAAACTTTTTCACTTAATCGACTCTTAGAGCAGAGTGCTATGAAGTTGGAGCTTCGGAACAGCTTTAACCACAGAAGTGCAAGCTGATCATACCAAGTATCATCCACAAGATTTTAGAATTACCAGCACAGAGACAGGATTATTAAGAGGGAATAAAACCAGTGGTAATTTCATACTTAGTCAGTGATTATGATCGTACCAACAAGCAAACTACAATTTAATTTGATAGGGATAACTTACTACTACCAATCCACGCCTAATTCTATTAAGCATAAAAACAGGGAAAGGATGTATCTTTGTTGTTATAGAATTGCCGACGAATTATCAAAACGAAGTTACAACTGTAATTTGTAGGAAGATAAGACCCGGTCATGAAAAAGATTACAACGATTGGGTTAGGCGTTATTTGGCATTAGAAGGAAAGGTTCCCGGATACCTTGGTACTACAATAATCGTCCCTGGAGGTAGTAAATCACCTTTTAGATATATTATTCGCCGTTTTGCTGATAAAGCTGCTATGGAGACGTGGGATAATTCAGAAGAATCACGAAAGCTAATAGAAGAGGCAAACGATTACTCTACACGACACTACGAAACATCAACTGGTTTGGAAACATGGTTTACATTACCAGACTTGAAAACTCTTAGTCAATCACCACCACCAAGATGGAAAATGGCAATAGTTATCTTCTTTGCTGCCTATGCCATTAGCTCGTTATCACGATATATTCTTACTCCTTTCATAGGACAGTTGCCAATACTTGGAAATGCTGTAATTTATACTGCAATACTAGTTGTTTCACTTACCTATTTTGCGCTCCCTATCGGGAATCGTTTGCTGCGACATTGGTTATATCCAGAAAGTGCATAACCTCCGAAAGGATATACTATGAGCTTATTGTTGTTTCTGCTATAGACACACATCTACTTAGGACCGATGACTATGCATCTCAGAATATTAATCACAATAATCTTGTGACAATGGAGATTGACAATCATAGGTAATATTGCAGCTGTCAGAAATATTAATTATATATCATTGAAGTGGGACAAGGAAGCTACTTCGTACAACTATATATTCGACGCCCTTAGATTGGCACTCAGATTTTATCACTTTAGACAGAAACGATTAGCCGTAAGACTATATATTCAACCAGGGTCTCAGTATTCTATAAAATAGTCCTGCGTGTTTATTTTGTTCCTATTCTTGGAGTACTATATGAACAAATGAGATTGCGATTGATCCTTCGCCCACTGCGGATGCAACACGTTTGATACTACCACCCCGTACGTCGCCTACTGCAAAAATACCAGGCAAACTGGTTTCAAGCAAGTATGGTTGACGCGGAAGAGGCCAGCCTGTTGTAGTACTCAGATTTTCTGAAGACAGATCAGGGCCGGTTCTTATAAAACCTTTATTGTCGAGTGCGATGCAGCCATCAAGCAAACTGGTGTTTGGATCGGCGCCAGTCATGATGAAAATATGGCTTATTTCGTGCTTCTCAGTATGTCCTGTTTGACTGTTTCGCCAGTATACGGAATCAAGGTGATTGTCTCCTTCTATGGCCACAATCTCAGTTTGTGGTCGTAAAGTGATCGTAGGGCTATTCTCTATTCTACGAATCAAGTATCGCGACATAGTAGCAGCCAAACCGGAGGACCTGACTAGCATATGTACATGTTTTGTAGTCTGTGCCAGAAACACCGCAGCCTGCCCAGCTGAGTTTCCCCCACCAACCACAATTACTTCCTCTCCTCCACACAACTGCGCTTCCACAAAGGTCGCACCGTAATAAACACCTGCACCTTCAAATCTGGAAAGATTTTCCAACGGTAGCTTTCGATATTGCGCACCTGTAGCGATCACAATAGTGCGAGTAGAAATTCTAGCCCCATTCTCAAGTTCGATTATGTATGGTTTGTGCTCGCAGATGAGTCGTGTGGCCTTTGCAATGAGTATATGTGCACCGAACTTTTGAGCCTGGAGATAAGCCCTAGCTGCCAAGTCTTGGCCGGAGATACCGGTTGGAAATCCCAAGTAATTTTCGATTCTTGAGCTTGAACCAGCCTGACCACCAGGAGAACTAGTTTCCAGTACCAGAACATCTAGTCCTTCTGAAGCGCCATATACTGCCGCAGCTAGTCCTGAAGGACCTGCTCCGATGACAACAAGATCGCGCACTTGGGTTGAGTCAATAGATTCGTTGAAACCAAGGCAGTCTGCGATTTGTTGGTTACTGGGACGTCGGAGCACCAGTTGACCCCTACAGATCAAAACGGGTATTTCACTGGCAGAAACTTTGAAGCTATCCAATAGATTTTGTACATCAGGGTCCCGTTCTAGATCTATGTACGAATATGGTTGCCCATTGCGCATCAAAAACTCTTTGATCCGTAAAGTACCGGCAGAATGTGTTGACCCGATGAGGACAATGTCTCCAACACCAGCGGCTATTAACTCTACTCTGCGTAGGATGAAAGCCCTCATCAGTATGTCGCTGAGTTCAGCATCCGTCTGTACCAAACCGAGCATGTCTTGGTGATCCAGTTCGATCACGTTACCTGCCTTACTAGCACGCGCCCGAAAGAGAGACCGGCGACCAGAGAGCATGTTAACGTCTCCTGTGAATTCACCATAGCCATGGACAGTCACAAGGGTCTCATAGACACCGAAGGGGCGCACAATCTCCACCTCGCCTGTAATAACAACAAAGAACGGTACCGATGTATCTCCTTGCTCTATTAGCACCTCACCAGGCTGTACTGAACGCGTACGTCCATGCGCTGCAATGCGACCAATTTGCTCTGGCGTTAATTTCGGAAATATTTTCTCGATACGAGAGCTGGTTAAAGGAAGTCCCCTGCGAGCATTGCTCATAGTTATCGTCGGATGGATCTCCAATAATGTTCTGTTGTAAGGCGAGACTGCAGTTTGCCAAAGGAGACACATGTTATAGCTCTCAAACAACGATACTGTGGCTCAAGTTCCGGCTCTTCTATATCTCCTCTAGTTTTAATCGCTGATGACAGCAATCTCCAATCTACCCCACTTTGATGGGCTATAGTAGGATGAGCATCACACCAGTTTCTTTTAATTATCATAATAGGCTGCTCCTTACTTGTTTCCAGCGTATAAAAAAGATGATCTGCCATTAAAGGGAATTAAGATATAATAATCCTGCATTACAATACCTTCACCTCTTTTTCACTCACTTCACGAAGTGCAGGTGCAATATTAGTACCTATTAATTTGGTAGCTCGCATCAACTTCTCATGAGGTAATGAGGCTGGATTCATCATGAAAGTGATCCGAGATATGCCGCCTAGCGCTTTGCTGTGTCTAATAATCTTCTCGGCTACTTCATCTGGATCGCCTACAAGAAGTGCGCCTTGAGGACCTCGCTGGGCTTCAAAACTTGTACGTGTCATCTTAGACCATCCGCGCTCCTTACCAATCTCAGTCACGGTATGTGCATATCCTGGATAGAAGTCATCAACTGCCTCTTGCGAGTTCTCTGCGACATAGCCCAGCGAATGTATCCCTACTTTTAATTGACTGGGTAAATAGCCGGCTCGCCTGCCAGCTTCCCTGTAGAGATCTACGAGTGGCCGGAATCTGTGCGTTTCGCCACCTATGATAGCGACCATCAAAGGCAATCCAAGCAAACCGGCACGTACGAATGATTCTGGAGTTCCACCAACGCCTATCCATATTGGCAAGGGATTCTGTAATGGCCTTGGATAGACTCCCTGACCATTCAGCGTAGGCCGATGTTCACCAGACCAGTATACATTCTCATTGTCACGAATCTTTAGAAGTAAATCGAGCTTCTCTGCAAAAAGTGAGTCATAGTCTTCCAATCTCAATCCAAACAAAGGAAATGCCTCAGTGAATGAGCCACGGCCAACAACCATCTCAGTTCGACCTTGGGACAGAAGATCCAAGGTTGCGAATTCTTGAAACACTCTTACTGGGTCTGCGGCACTCAGTACAGTAACAGCACTCGTGAGACGTATGCGTTTCGTTCGCGCAGCTGCCGCAGCTAGGATGACAGCAGGAGCTGAATCGAGGAATTCCTTACGGTGATGTTCGCCAACACCAAACACATCCAGCCCAATTTGATCGGCGTATTCAATTTGCTCGACCAACCTTTGCAAACGCTCCGACGGGCTCAGGTGTAGACTGGCGTCATCATGAGCAGCTGCAAAGCTATCAATTCCTACTTGCATATAATATCCATTAGGTAAGCACATTATTTAAGCACCGTAGTAGTTCCTACTTAGTTGGTATGAAAAACCATATCAAGTGAGCAGAAATTTACCTATGTACAATTATAGACGCATTACGAACAGGTATGTATTGCGATAAGTCTGTAATCTATCAACATATATAGATTAATAGTGCCAGCCTGATTTGCATTAGATATATAATTTACGTAAGTCTGTCTCTAGATCCTTTTCTACTATTCCAAAATAGTTTAATGCATTTGATAAATCATCATCTTCTTTGACTGAACGTCGTGGTGTATCTTGTTTCGTTCTGGCAATGGCAAGTGTTTCTGAACTTTTAACCAAAATGAGTTTTGCCAAAGAATTCCACAATTCTAACTCATGTTCTCCACTAAAAGGCTTTAGGACATCTATTAACTTTGCAAAACATGCTATAATAGATATTCTATACTTTTGCAGTTCTAACTTTATGGGGTTTTGATCAGGAATAGATGAAACTTCTGAACAAATTAGATACTGATATTCATCCAAATTCTTGGCAATGCTGGCAGTATCACCTATCTTAGGAGTCTTGATTCTGGCTGATTTCATGTTAATTACTAGTTCATCAAATATTTTCGGTAATCTGCTGACAATCAAATCAGGTGAATTAATTCCGTCCTTATCCAATAGTCTTCTACAGCTAGAGCCTTGGGCTATATTTTCAATAATATATTTGTAAACTAGTTTTTCCATTTATGTCGATAAACTTGAAACAATTTAAGTATTAATCTAGTTATTTACAAAACCAATTCATAGGTAAAAATTTCAATAATGCACAAAATCAGTCGATTTTCCTGTCTTTGGATCAACCACCACTACTTTTTGTCCAGTGATTGTTGCTTTAAAACCTGGAAGAGTTTGTGTGATTTCTGCAAAGGGTGTACAAGTGGTGCTGCCATTCCTATGAGCAACAAAGAATAGAAAAATGTATCCTATTTGTTGGATCCATATGGTGTTGGATCCATATGGAACGAGCTATTTTTGAATAAGGTGACAAATAAAAACTGAACATTGTGCTTGTGCCCATTTTATTTAATAGTCTACCATCAGAGTCGGAATATAATCCCTTTTTCTTCTTCTAGATAGCAGCAGGTTAATCTATGATGGACTATTGATTGACTTACTTCGGAAACTTTGCCAATTATTAATTCCGCCAGGGATGGTCTTGAAATTGGTCACCCAGATGCTTTAGGCGTCAATATATTATAATGGCTTTTTTTCTCTTTATGCAGATAAGCTCTTCTGGCAACAATCCTAGAGACTAGTTCGAGCCCTCCCAACATAGGCACAAAGCCCAATGCAATCCATCCAACAGATTCAAGTATTTCCATAATATCACATTCAATGTTAAGATAAATTAACTCTGCTAAAATGTATTTTTTATAAATCAATAGATCTTCTAAGTCTTCAGTTAATGTTATGATTTCTCGACTTTACCTGTGTCCTCTTTAGGTTGATGTGCTGGTAATATCCGCACATACTAAAACAGGTTTTAGCACTCTGACGTCCTATTTCTATAAATACGAATTTGTTCAAATTAACAAGGACAATATTTGAAATAAATAAATTTAATAAAAGCAAGAGAGTGATTATGTGGCCTTGTTATTTGGATTATGTGATATAACCTTGTCATAGGTAGTTGTACTAACTATGCATGAATAACTTTTCATTCTACATCTTGTGTCCTGCAAATACAATAAATTTAAGCTGTCCGATAAATTTATGTGCATAATCCTAAAAGGATCCAATTGATCAGGCTATAGCATTAGCCTTGGTATACAAATAAAACAGATCAACCAAAGCGCATCTTTTGAAATAGTAATGCTAATAATGCTACTGCTGGATTAAATAAAAATCAGAGCGGTAGCATTAATAGTAATGGTGAAAGGAATTGAGTTTGCTCTTCTGGCTATAGGTGCAATAGCAGGTACATTTGTAAGGTATAAAATAGCTGCGTCTTCTCCGATATTATTGGGAGGTCTCCCTGTAAATATTTTGATAGTTAACATTATTGGGAGTTTTATTCTAGGTGTATTTTCTATCATTAGTATTCTGTGGAATTTGGATACCAGATATTCTTTACTTGTCTCAGTTGGGTTTTGTGGTTCGCTTACTACAATGTCCTCATTTGCTCTTGAAACAAGTAATCTAATAGATAACAAACAATTTTATCCTGTTGCTCTAAACATTCTAGCAAACGTGGGTCTATCAATTGGTGCTATAATTGGTGGTAGAACTTTGACTATAATTTTAATGAGGGATGGCTGAGTAGGAGTTTAAAAAATAATATGAAAATAAGGATGTGTTGTCTTACTATTAGAATAAAGAGAAATGATGAATATCACGGTAAACGCTTACAGAACATATTAATAGACTTTTTAATGGATGCTAAAATTGCTGGTGCAACAGTATGGACTGGTGTAGATGGCTTTGGCAAACGGAAAAGATCGACCATACATCTAGAAGGGCTAGCTATCAATATGCCTTTGTTGATTGAAGTAATTGATGAAAGATCAAAATTGGAGCCCTTATTAGATCAAATAAAGAGAATGATTGACGGCAATGGGTTAATAACATTATACGAAGTTGATGTGATCTAAATATGGATTATAGGTTGTCTGTGTATACCGTGTATACTTTTTAACGCCCTAGCTATTCGGTTAGATATCAGCGCTATTACCACAGCATTGCAAATGTACAGCACCAAACTTTGGACTTCTGCTAAAACAGTCT
>DASQQB010000016.1:0-13585 GCA_035643635.1 Nitrososphaeraceae archaeon
TATAAGTATTTAAATGACTTAATAAAAATAATTAATGTACATTGACGATCGTAAGCGTATCCCTCAATGACGAAATTTTGAATGAAATGAGTAAATTACAGAAATCACTTGGTTTTACAGGCAGATCTGAAATTATAAGAGCAAGTGTTAGAACTATGTTATCCGAAGAAAGAAAGAAACAAGATCTAGTAGGCGATGTTCATGCTATCTTCTTGGTAATACATGATGAGAAATCTGATGATCAAATTAATGAAATAGGGCATGCATATGACAAGCTAATAAACACACATCTACACAATAAGATTGACAAAGACAGATGCCTTGAGATTTTTGTTCTCAAAGGAGATGCTAATCAGGTAAGAAACATGACAAAGAGATTTCAATCTAACAAGAAAATGGATAATGTTAAGTTAATACCGTTGTAGTCTCCAAGTCTGTCTCATTTGGCTTGTAGTAAGTTTGTCTAACTAGAAAAGATTAAACAGACATATGGTTTATTAAATCATTTATATATACCGTCGCCATTTTTATTAACATAAGTTTATAAGATTAATAACTGATATGTGGCATTATGCGAGATATTACTAATTTCATAGTCGGACTGCTGCTTGTAGGTACCTTATTAATACCAAGCTCAGGTGTTGCGATCTCGACTAACATTAGTAGTATCAGCCGTCCTGCTTCTTCAGAAATACCGAAGCTACTCACACCTAAAGTAAAGGTTGTAGCATCTTTCTTTCCAATATACGAATTTGTTAAGAAAGTTGGAGGAGATAAAGTAGATCCATCTGTACTTATACCAATAGGTGCAGAACCTCACGATTTTGATCCTACTATTCAACAAATCCAAGGTGTTGAATCAGCAGCTATTTTGGTAAACAATGGAGCAGGCATGGAAAAAACATGGATAAGCAAAGTTAATCCGAAGTTTGCAGTTGATACTAGCAAGGGATTGAATTTGCTTGCAACCAATGATGACGAAATTCATGGACTATCCGATCCACATATTTGGCTGGATCCTATATTAGCAATTCATCAGGTTGAAAGTATTGGCGACGGACTATCCAAGGTTGATCCCACTAATGCAGTGTACTATTATCAGAATGCTCAAAAGTTCATAGGACAGCTTAAATCTTTGGATTCTTCTATAAGAGGCAACCTATCTGGATCGAACTGTGCGAAGAGAGATTTTATAGCATTCCATAACGCTTTTGGGTACTTTGCAAAAGAGTATGGTTTAAATCAACACAGTATTAAAGGATTAACACCAGAAGGCGAAATACTTCCACAAAGACTTGTACAAGTGGTGCAGCTAGCAAAGAATCTAGGAATAAATATTATTTACTCTGAAGATTTGATTGATCCTCGTTCATCCCAAGTAATAGCCGATGAAATTCCTAACGGAAGGGTAGTATTGCTAAGCCCAATTGAAGGAATAAAATCTCAAGAACAACAACAAGGTATTGGCTACCTAGAAAAGATGTACCAAGATCTGTCTGCTCTAAAGGAGGGGTTACAGTGCAAGAAGTAAAAGAAATAGTTTCTATCAAGAATATGTCTTATGGTTATGGTCATTCCTTTTCGTCACCTTCTTTTGTACTGGACAATATTACATTTAGTGTAAATCTGGGTGATATACTAGGAATAATTGGCCCTAATGGTGCAGGCAAAAGCACGCTCTTTAGATGTATGCTTGGATTAGTAGATGATTATACAGGAAAAATCACAATATTTAGTGATGACATTAAAAAAAGTAAAAGACCTCTTCAAAAGATAGGATATATTCCGCAGCAAAGGCTAATTGACCAGAGCTTTCCTGCAACAGTACAGGAAATTGTATCACTTGGACTTGATGGAAGAAAAAAACGTAGATCTAAAGAAGAAATAATTTCTGCGATCAAAACTGTAGAATTAGAAGATCTGAAACATAGGCGAATAGGGGAACTTTCTGGCGGACAACAACAAAGAGTGCTCATAGCAAAAGCTTTGGTAAGTGACGCTAAGTTATTGATATTGGATGAACCCACTACGAGTGTTGATGTAGAAACACAAAACAAATTCTATTCACTTCTAAAGACGCTTAACCAAAAGAATAAGGTTACTATAATATGGTCATCTCATGATTTAGCCGCCATAAATAAACTTGCAAATAAGCTAGTATGCATTAATAGGACCATGTTCTTTCATGGTGATGCTCATGAATTCTTTGCAAGTTCAGAATTGTTAAAGATGTATTCAGAATCAATAATGCAAGCACATATGCGTATGCATTCGAATCAAAAAAAATGAACAACAAAAGTCATCCCAATGGTGCTATCGGAGGTTCATTACCTTGCTGGTTAAGGTTACGATTAGAAATTATCAATATGGTGTTTGATCAGTATGGTATTTGAAATTCTGCAATTTGGTTTCATACAACGCGCATTAATTTCAGGAATGGCTGTTGCTGTTAGTTGCTCAGTGATCGGTCTCTTTCTAGTGTTAAGAAGACAATCATTGTATGGTGATGCTCTCTCGCATGTGGCATTTGGTGGAATAGCTATCGGTTTATTTACAAATATATACCCGTTATGGACGGCCTTTGCAGTTTCTATTCTCGCGTCTATAGGTATCACCAAATTAAGAGAATCTACAAAAATTCCAGCTGATTCTGCAGTTGCTGTGTTATTATCAGCAGGGCTTGCGATAGGAGTAGTATTGATAGGGTTGTCTGGAGGATTTTCACTTGACCTTTATAGCTTCTTATTTGGAAGCATTCTACTCATTAGCTATAACGATCAACTGATGATTTTGGTCCTGAGTTTGATTGTATTGACAATAATGTACAAGATTTATAGAAAACTTATGTACATAGCATTTGATGAGGAACAGGCAAAAGTTAGTGGAATAGATGTGATAAAGCTTAACTATCTTTTCATTGTGCTTGCCAGTGTTACTGTTATCGCTTCTCTACGGCTGGTAGGAGTTTTGCTTATCTCTTCATTAATAGTAATTCCAAATATTACCGCAATGATGTTTGGAAAGGGATTTAAGAAGACATTATTGATATCTATTTTCACTGCAGTTCTGTCTGTAATCGGGGGAATAATGATGTCATACATTATGAATTTAGCTCCGGGAGGAACAATTGTCATTATCTCAGTAGGTGTCTTTCTTGCTGTAATCAGTGTCAAATACTCGATCAAGGCAATTAAAGGAGTAAAAGAAAGAGATAGAAGGCAACTCAGTACTATGAATAGATAATTAATTTAGTAAGAGTATCTCAAATTGATCGTTGTTAAAATCACACATACTCTAAACTATGTTTCTTTGTCTTTTCCTTGACCATCCTATAATATTAATGATCAAATTCTAGGTGTCAATTTACTGTTATTTTCAGCTAAAAGCAGCAATAATATAGAAACTATCAAAAAAACCAATAAAT
The DNA here is from genome assembly GCA_035643635.1 of Nitrososphaeraceae archaeon. Taxonomy (GTDB): domain Archaea; phylum Thermoproteota; class Nitrososphaeria; order Nitrososphaerales; family Nitrososphaeraceae; genus DASQQB01. The sequence continues at coordinate 3,425 of DASQQB010000016.1, forward strand.
GACTAGCAGTTTCTCTTCTTACATGACCAGGACAACTTTACCTCTTGGATGGACATCCTTTTGATAGTCTAGTGCATCAGCGGTTTAGTCAAGTGGAAATGTCCTGTCTATATTTATCTTTATGCTATTTTGATCTACCCACTTTGCCACCTTCGTCAACCGTTCCCTGTTCGCTTGTGCAAATTGAAATATGGCTTTAACGCCCTGTTTGTACATTAACTCTGTGTTTGGTTGTTCTAGCATAGAAACAATTATGCCGCCCTTCTTTAGAATTTTGAAAGACCCTCTGTATATCTCGCCACCTACAGTATCAAAGACCGCATCATAATTGTTGTAAACCTCCTTCACGAATTTTCCAACCTGCTGGATTTCCGCCGGCTGCTTTTACGTCAACAAAAGCTCATCCTGCAGATACAGTTGGTTCAGATATCTTTTGGTTTATTTCAATAACTTCGCTGCCTCCGTACTTGTTAGTTTGAGCAGCCTTAATTGTTATATTACTAAAGAAAGAGTATTAAAGAGTATATGATAATGGTGAAGAACTGGAAGCATTGTTAAGGGGGCCTTGCTGAAGCAAGCGAAACAATGGTTTAAGTTTGCACCAAACCTAAAGATTGCAAGCATATTCTATTATACTATATGTATGCTATTGTGTATTTAGTTTACCAAATGTGCAACAATAGTCAAATATAGAAAAACAATACAAATAAACAGTTGGAAAGCTACAAAGAGCATCACGTTACCTGGTTAGAAAACTTTTATGACCTGATTGTTGCTATTATTGTCTTTCAGCTGAGTAGAAATCTAAATGAAAATGTGTCTCTATATGGATTCCTCAGTTTTGTAGCCCTTTTTATTCCAGTGGTATGGTCATGGGTTGGTGTAACTTTTTATTCAACTAGATTTGAGACAGATGATTTAACGCATAGACTTCTGATGCTATTACAGATTGCTGCGGCTGTTTTCATGGCGGTAAGTGTACCTGACGGATTAGGTCAGAATTCAAGCTGGTTTGCACTGTCTTATGCGATAATGCGTACCATTCTAGTGATAGAATATCTGCGTACTAGAAGGCAAGTTCCAGCTGCACGCCAGCTTACCACAAGGTATTCCATAGGATTTTCTATTGCAGCAGGAATATGGTTTGCATCCATATTTGTACCCCCACCAATTAGGTTGATTTTCTGGGTAATAGGACTTGGAGTTGATATAGGCACCCCTTTGTTGTTTGCAAGACAACTTTCAGTACAATTTGCTCCTCATATACACCATTTACCTGAGCGTTTTGGCTCGTTTACAATTATTGTTTTAGGCATCTCCATACTGGGCGTTGTTAATGGAATTGCAGCTCACAATTGGACTGTATCCTCTATGATATCTGCAGGACTTGGGCTAAGCATTGCATTTAGTTTATGGTGGATTTACTTTGATACTGTTGATGGTTCAGAAATTAGAGCTCTTCGTGAAAATAAAAGGATTGGAATATACGTTACTTGGTTGTATATACATTTTCCACTGCTAATTGGCTTTACTGCATTTGGGGTTAGTATTGAACATGTAGTCCTAAGTGATCAAGCTTTAGCTTTGTCCTCTTCTGAAAAATGGCTTTTATGTATTTCTACTTTCCTCTGTTTGCTTACACTAGGAGTAATACAAATGACATCAGCAATGACTACTCCTGATCCTATTTCTTCTTCATCATCATCGCTAGCTAATTCAAAGAAATCAACAACGTATATAGCTGCCATCTACAGCCTAGTGGCTGCTATAGCTGTACTTTTGCTTGGTGTCACATTAAAAGATGGTATCTTAATGCTGCCCGCATTTCTTATAGGTATCATGGCTATAGCATGTACAGGTCAAGTGATATTAGACTTGAAACGTCATCCACATCATCGTTTTTTAAAGTTTTAATTACTCGCTATTTGTGTAGCATCTCATGAGATTTATTTTGGTTTTGTAGCGACCATATGAATTGGCTATAAGATTACCACATCTGATTTGAGTTAAAAACCCAGAATTTTACAAATTCCACAATTGAAGATAGGGTAGATGTTATCTATCATGTACTTTTCAATTATTGATAGTTATAGAAGGTACAATTAGTATAACAGAAAGATGGTGATGTATTAGTCTTATTATTATCTCTTGATTACTCAACCATTCACTGTTGAGTTAAGTTATAATTGAGCAATACTATTTTTGAACTATGTCAAGTAAGCCTTTTTAGTTACCGAAAGAATTCTCACTATTCAAATTTTACAATGTGCGCACCAAAATATTAAATAGGATTGATTCTTGATGTTGATCGTTTGTACTTTAATGGTATGAACTCCTGCACTTCCATTTTAAAAATTGTGGTTCTTATTAATATAAGATACAAGCGCAAGCACAGTGAATACCATCTAACCCGTTAAGTACACCGGTTATTATACTGGTTGAGTATATAATAAAATGAAATAAACACTGCAAAGGATAAATGGACAGTATGGAGCACAATCAGATACATTTTAGAGCAGAATTTACGATACAAGAAGGAAAAATAGATGAATTTAAGAAACTGGTACAGGACATGAGTAGGATTGTGGAAGCTAACGAGCCAGACACAATAAATTATCAGTTTTATCTAAATAGAGCTGGTACAATGTGTATAGTAAATGAAACATATTCAAATTCAGAGGCTGCACTTGCTCACAACTCCAGCGTTGCATCGCAAACAATACTTCCAAAGGTATTCAGTGTAGCGAAGATAAGTAGATTTGACGTTTACGGGAATGCTAGCGAGGAATTACAAAAGCTGCTAACGGGTATTCGTGCACAGAGTTACAATCCAATTGCTGGGTTCAGTCGTTGACAGTCCGGCATTTCATTTTAGATCTATCTATTTTACGAACTAGAAACCCAGTATGTGTATAATACCTAAATTGTTACCGCTGATATGAGCACTAAGGATTACATGCTATCTTACATCGCGGCCAAAACAATTTTATTATTAGGAAACTATCTTTCAATATTCATTAAAAAAAAAGTCGGCCGTCTATCTATCAACTCCATTCTTTTATTTTGTCGTAGTGATTTCCGTTATTTGTGGTATGAACCGAAATAATTGCAACCTCAGCGATTTAATTTTGATTACCTATACTTGCAATGGAAGATTCAGAGATAGAATCGATATTACTTATATTTGCGAATAATTTGGATTATAGTATTTTTCAGACGGTGAATTCCAGGAATTGCAAAGCTTCTTGCAATGATAATAGGACAATTTAACTGATCAAGCATAGAGATGAAATGTTGGTTATTAAACAAATTAAATTTGCCAATAGCTGCCCCTGTTACTATTATATCTGGCTCATTGGCATTAATTGCTGACAGAACTAAATCTGCAAATCTCTGACTACTGCTTTGTGATTTCCCATTGACATAAATCTCACTGAACTCTAGCCCAATTTGCTCCAAGTAGTGCCTATTTTGGTCTTTTTTAGTTAAGAAGTACCTCTCAATATTTTCCCTATCTTCTTTCTTCTCTTTTACTTCTTTACCTGTATTATATTTAATATTGTTTATGTGATCAAGATATTTTCGGTTCTCCTTCTTCTTTACTGATATCACTTTTACGTTGAACTTTCCAGAATGTTCTAGGCTACTAGAAGTCTTTAGTACCGCCTCTGAATGATCCGAGTCTTCTTCGTATAAAATTACTAAATTTCTCTTACGTAATATTTGGTTTGGTGTTTCACGATCCTTTGCAATGGATTCTTCAAGTATTAACTCCTCGTCACTAGCTCCACCTGTTATAATAGCGAGTATATTACAAGTCACAAGTGTCTGTATTGCCTTATTATTTCTTAGAACCTCATAATCTGTAATGACAAGATCAATTTTCTGTTCCGCAATTGTTGACAAAATAGCCTCTGTTGTATCATGGGATATCCTGACAAGGTAATGATTTGGTATATTTTTTTCTTCTATCATTTTTTCTAGTGGTCTAAACGTCCGCCTGGCCGATTCGGTAAATGCGGATCCAGCAGAGAGAGGGGTTTGATGTGGTACTGTAATTACTCTTAACACATTAATTTCTCCATCATTTTCCTTTGCAAATCTAATTGCATACTTCAGGAGCCTGTCTGGGTTATCTGGAGTATAAGGGATCAGAATTCTGTAATCTTTCCGTGTCAAGTCGCCTTCGCTGGTAATTATAGGCGAGTAATGATCAATTTCTTTTCTGAAGGTATAAATTCTGTAGATTGCAAAACCTATTAGAATCCATAAGATGCAAATAAGCCAACTCATCGGATGAGCAAAAAGGAGATAAATTGCAAGACCTAAGTTTAAAAAGACTCCGACAACTTGAATAATAGGAAAGAAGGGGGTTTTGAATCCATAATCTAGCTTTTGCCCATACATTTTTCTTATAGTAATAACTGAGATATTCACTTGTGTAAATAAAAGCAAGAAAATCACACCGGAGGCAAGAGCGATTTCATTTAGTGGTAGAGTATAAGCAACTATAGCCATTATTATAGCAGATATTGCCGTAGCAATGTACGGGGTCCTGAATTTAGGATGAATCAAACTAAGTTGATGTGGTAAATTGTAATGTCTACCCATAGCAAAGGCAACTCTAGACGAAGAATAGGTCGTAGCATTTAGTGCAGCCAAGCTAGATACAATCCCACCACCAAGTATAATAAGAGAACCGTATGGTAAAAATACTTCAGCAGCTTTCATTATTCCTAAATCACCATTTTTACCTATGAAATTCCATGGCGGAATATTACCTATATTTTTAGAGGAAAGTGCACCTATTGAGACAAATGCAACAAGGCAATATAGTAGTACAACAAGAGTTAAAGAAATAAAAATTGCTCGTGGGATGTTTTTCTTGGGATTCTTAACCTCTTCACCAGTTTGAACTATTATTTCATATCCCTCAAACGCAATAAATGTTAAACCCATAGCAGCAACAATACCGCCTATTCCTAGAGGTGCAAAGTTGGTAGAAATATTAGAATACCAATTATGACCATTATGGATGGTCAGAAAGCCAGCAGCTATTAATGCAAAAATCGTTCCAAGTTGAATAACGGTTACTATTATTCCAGTTTTACCAGTCTCCGATGCCCCTCTGATATTGACATACGTAAAAACAATAACAGACACGACGGCGAATAGCTTGTCCAATGGAATAATTCCTAACAGAGGAGTATCTCCAATTACCCCTATCATCTTTAATAGACTGAATAGAAATGCGCCAAACCCTACAGCATATAAACTTCCAGCAACAATATGTGCAAACCATGCCATCCAGCCACTTATAAAAGCATTCGGCCTAGGCAACCCTTCTCTAACCCACAGGTAGCCGCCTCCAGCCTCAGGCATTGCCGAACCTAGTTCTGCATATCCCATAGCCGTAAAAAGTGTGATAATTCCGTTAATTAGAAAGGCGATAATAACAGCACTTCCTGCAAGACCTATTGCCGGGCCCACGAGCACAAAAATTGCACCCCCGATCATACCAGCAATTCCTATCATAACTACGTCAACAAGACCAAGTGTGCGGACTAGACGATGCTCATGAATGCGTTCCCGCGATGACCCTTCTGACATCCCACCAACGTCACGGTCAGGACGATATGATGACAAATGTTCTATATGCACATCGAAGAAGACTAATTAAAAGTTTGGCAAGAACATTTAATTACCCAGATTCTTTTACCTGACGATTAAAATAACAGATTTTTTGTGTATATATGGCATCACAGGAGGATTAACTTGCTAAGCTTTAGAATAAGTTTCCTTCATCGTGATTTGTTCCGGTAGAGGAAACCACTATATACTCATAGATAATCAAGATATTACCCTAAAGGTCCACTATCCTATGGTACTAATAATGGATGCTTCCGGATCGTAGTGTTCATGTTGTGCATCTACTTGAGACCGTTGTAAGCACTTATCTCTTCTGTTCCTTGTCACATTTTTTTGTATACTTTTGAGCTGATTGGCCGGATAATTATAGAAATAATTAATAGTTTCTTAGAATCATGGCGACAGGAATAATGATCACAATGAAACTAAAAAAATAAACAAAACTACACCCAAAATTTAGATGAGATGGCTCAAGAAGATGAAGGAAGTCAAGAGTTAGTATATTTTAAATTTGTTCCATGGATCAGCAAGTAAAAAATATACCAAACCAGAGAGTTATGAGAGATAGGCCAGTCATTTTCTCATTCCTCATCTTTGAAATTCTTGACTCCCTTAACATTTGCCTTATTATTATTACCGTAGCCAATCAGTGCGCGGCAACTAAGATAGTTTTTGCCTGCTTAAATAAACAAGGCTTTATCGATTTATCTTCGATCTTACATGCGGTAAAATGCCATGCTACTTCGAGTGCTAGGTATGTCGATATAAATCCGAACAGCACATAAATCCCCAACGTTATATTTTCAATCATATTTAACTCATGATGTCTAGTGGCAGTTTAACTAGTTTTATAACAACTGTTTAGTATTAGTTAGCATCGCTGCGTAGAAACCTATTTTAACCAGCTCAAGAGGGAGTGTTTCGTTTCGATCATAGTTCTCATTGGCCTACTCCGGCTGACAAGATATAATACATACTATATAGACTAAGCCTAGAAAAAACTAGAGATACAAAATCCAGACAGCAGAAATAAAGCTACTAATAAGTAGATGAGAAGGATATGGAATAGCCAGTTGACAATGAAGGACCACCAATATAACGACATTTAGAAGAAGCAATAGGAAAATGAAATACAAGAGCGAAGGTTCTACTAAATTTAGCTGATTATATAATATTTAGTAAACTGTAATTTCTGAGAAGAGCCAGTCTTTGGCTCTTCTAACTTCGTCTGAAGTCAATTCGTGTCCGCTGTTTTGCCAATTTATTGATACCTCTGCTCCAGCTTTTTGTAATAGATTTACAAGATCCTTTGTTTCCTGACTCGTGACTATTGGATCATGCAAGCCTGCTGATACAAGTACATGTTTAGAACCAAGATCTGGCAAAACATCTGGTACAAGGGGTACCATAGGACGAAAGAGAATGGCATTGGAAAGAATGTTTGGTCGAAGTAACAGTATGCTTGCTGCTATATTAGCACCATTCGAATAGCCAATTGCGACTAGGCTTTTTATATCAAATCCATATATCTTAGATGCTTCTTTAACAAAATCTGCTAATTCGTAAGTACGAAATTTCAGGTCCTCTAGATCAAAAACTCCTTCAGATAGTCGTCGAAAAAATCGAGGCATTCCGCTTTCCAATACATTTCCTCTAGGACTAAGGATGGCAGCCCCTGGGGCAATTTCGTTTCCTAGAGGAATCAAGTCTTCTTCGTTTCCTCCAGTACCATGAAGTAAAAGGAGAGTGGTAGATAGAGTTTTTCCTTTTGCTTGTCCTCCGCCTCTTACTTCAGCTTCTTTTTTACGTGAAGGAAAGAAAAGATGATTGAATCCTAGTCCTTGTGTTTTCTTGTCCATTCTCTTTTTAGTTCTCCTCTTTGTTGAATTGGTTCTCTACTACTTGTTCCGCTTTTTCTATATTGGGTAAATGTACAGGAGGCAAGATTTTCTCTAGATCTTTGCGCATAGATTCGAGCCAAGGAGGAAGCACTAGGTGTGTACCTAGCTCCCCAGCTTTTTCGTCAATCATAAATCCAGGAGGATTAGTTGCAATTTCGAAAAGTACACCACCAGGTTCACGGAAGTATACAGAATGAAAGTAAAATCGATCTATCACAGGAGTCGCGTTTAATCCTGCATTGATTATATTGCCACGCAAAACCTTTTGCTGTTCATCAGTAGGCGTACGCCATGCCACATGGTGAACTGATCCAATCCCGATAACCGCCCGTTGCGTATACGGTATACAAAGAACATCAACAATATTGGCTCCTCTTGCTTCATCTTCTCGATCAACAACTGAACCCGTAGTGGCTATCTCATAGCGGAAGCGGCTTCCATCTTGACGTGTAGGAATAAATCCCAATTCATCAGTCAGAACAGAAGCAGTACGTTCGTATCCTTCTTCAGAGAGAGTTACGGAATAAAAACCTCTTATGGCATGTTCAACAGGAATAGGGCCTTCTTTCCATACTCGATTGCTTTTATCTTCTGCAGATTTATGTGTCACAAGCTCTAATTCTAGACCATCAGGATCATATAGTGTGATTACTGATTCATCCTCAAAACGCTTGTACGGCCCACGAAACTCTATTCGTTTGCTTTTAAATCGATCTATCCAAAAGTTTATGGATTTCTCAGGAATAAGAAAAGCTGTGGCGGCCACTTCGCTAGTTCCCCTATGCCCTCTTGGCGCATCTGGCCAATGAAAGAAAGTAAGAATGGTGCCTGGCCGTCCGAGCTCATCACCATAATAAAGATGATATGAAGTCGGATCATCCTGATTTACTGTCAGTTTTACGAACCTAAGTCCCAAGATATTAGTATAAAAATCTACATTTCTCTGTGGATCGCTAGTTATTGCTGTAACATGATGTATTCCAAAAATACCTTTGCTATCAACGCTATGCTTGCTCTCTCTTTTTCTTACTCTTTGCATCCCTTCCAAAGCGGTCTGGCATTATCTTGTATATATCAATATCTGCTATGACTTAGGAAGTAATGTTATTCTAGTTATTTGAATGATCCACGATAACTGTATGATAAAACTGCTGGGAAAGTCGTCTTTGGTATAAGCCGTGTAATGTCATCCTAAGGAATTTTACAATACAGTGTTGATTTATATAATCAGATTCTAAATAAGATCATTGAACTCATTTACTTAATTATTTTGCCAACGGAAGCTAAATTTTCCCCATAATCTCAAATTCCTCAACATCTGGTGCTTTACTCCAAATTCTGTAACTAACAAATAACAATCCAATACATACATAGATATCTATATAGGTTAGTATCCATCGTGCCCTGCTAGAATATTCTATTCTATGCTTATCTGTTTCCCTTTAGGTTTAGATTGTTCTTTTTTGTTAAATGTTACTTCAAGGATCCCATTCTTGTAAGTTGATCTAGCAGTATTGATATCTGTATTCGGAGGTATCTCAACAACATGCCTGTACCTCCTTTTTTCTGCATTAGTGGTTGTTACCTCTACTGAATTGTCATGGGTGTTTACCCTGATATTTTCTTTACTTACACCTGGCAATTCGACTATCACCTTTACTTCTTTCTCAGTTGTTGTCACATCTGCCATAGGTTCTCTTTCAGATGAAATTGTAGGTCTATTAAAGATACTAACACCATCTGCCGATGATGATTTTACATTACCAAATTCCCTCACTCTTGGCTTACCATCAGGGCCTATGGTCATAGAATAGCCATGAACAAAAGGTCCAATTTCCCTTACCCTTCTCCCTTCCGAGGTTTCATATTCCCTTATCAGTTCTTTGGGTGCTTTTGATTGTATGTCTCCAAATTGGTCTTCAAAGATTCGTTCCATTTGTTTTCGCATCTCATCAAATTCTGAAAATATATCTCCGGGCCATTTTCCCGCCATACTTCCCAAGCCGGTACCTCCAAAGAATCTCCTAAACCAGTCAAATGGTTCTATATCATCGCCTTGTGAAGTCATTAATGATATGCCTCGACTATGATTATAATAGATATTGAATAATAAATAAAGGTTCTCCCATATCTTATGGCAACTGTCCCGCCCAAAAGATAGCACGATGATAATAAATCTAGATTGCTAATGAAATATACAATATTAGAATGAATTAGACTATAAAAATCCTAGAGCAAAAAAATATGATGCTCCTTGGTAAGTACACACATCTGATATTTGCAGATCGTGATAATTATTCTACTTCATGGTTTTATCATTCTTGTACTGTTGGAATTTTTGAAGAATAAAAATAGTTACAAAAATAATGTTCCTCGGTATCATTACTCTAGTCCTGTCTTTGAAGCTCTTTAAGGTCTTGGTGACCTTTGAGGTGAGAATCCATTATATAAAATGAAAGCTATATTCTATATCTGAGAGTATGCTATTCGAGCCTTTAGTTGCTATATTTGCAAAGGTCTTTGTTGGTATTTTCAAATGGCTAGACCAAAATATGTTGGTTTATATTTTAACTAGTACAAAAAATTTTGAATATGCAATAGCGTTTTGTTG
>DASQQB010000017.1:0-2888 GCA_035643635.1 Nitrososphaeraceae archaeon
TAACCAGTCTAATTGAAATATATAGGCTACTGAATTTGTTATATTGGATAAGAAGCGGGGGTCGCCTAGCCTGGTAGGGCGTGGGATTGCTAATCCCATGTTCGCAAGGACTCGTGGGTTCGAATCCCACTCCCCGCGCCATACTTGTGGATTCCTACGCAAACCTTGGAAGCAACAGATGAAATTGTTATTTCAGAGTTTGTTCTACGAAATCCGGCTATATCATCTGAGCTAACACATAGGAGCAGATGGTATACAGAAACTTGCAACTACAGCAATACATGCAAACCAGATCGCCAAATTACTCACGAAGATACAATGAGCAAAGGAGATAAAGTTTTGATACGCTGGTCAAAGACTGGTACTCCTAAAGAAGATTTTCTTGGCATACCTCGTAGCGATAATGCTATAACTTTGATAGGTTTTGACCCCTGTCGCATTTCTAAATGTAAAATTATTGAAATGTGGCAACAATTTAGTCTTGGCAAATGGCAAAGATGTTATATTAGATTTATAGAACAAGCAAGTAAGAAAATTAAAACATCTCATATGTCCTGATAGCAATGAGGATGAGCAAGAAGAATTAAACCAGCCTGATTATAACGGGGATGAAAATCAGTTACAGGAAAGGAAGAGAGAGACTATGCTATTATCAGACAATCAAAAGATCGATCTACAATCGAGAGTAAGAATGTTATTCAATCCAATCGTGTTGTATGAACTAATTCTTCCAGTTTAGGCATAAGCCCTGTATATGTTGGAATCTCGTAGCCACTATCAATTAATGTCGATATCATTTGCTTTTGGTCTTTTAATGCTTCTGCTGGATCCCTTGGATGCAAAGCTATTCTGATAATTTGCGGTCTTTCCTTGACTTGCAGTTTGAAGGCTCTTTCATCTGTACCAACATTGACTATATTCTTTTCTGGATAGCCAGTAGAATCCCAGTTCAAAACCTTAGGAAGTTTTATTTTTTTAAACCCTTGATGCGAAACTAATAATATGTACTCTTCCTGCATTTCTGCTAATTTGAATCCTGTCTTTTCTAAGACTCTGATAGAGCTATTATTTAATTTCCATGCTGGTGGTATAAACACTTTTGTGCTTATTCCTATTTCGTGAAATATCTCTAACCCGGAACGTATCTGTTCTTCTGCATCTGCTTCTTTTGTTGTATGAAAGTCATCAAATTGGCCGTTTTTCTTCTCATGATAGAGACCATGTAAAACAATATCGCAGTTTCTGTATGATTTGATCTTATCAACAAATTCAGGGAATCTAGGAAGGTCTTGTTTTTCGTTAAAGAATGGTACCAACGCAATATTGTACTTTATATTCAGTTTATCAAGTTCATCTGCTAATTCGGATATCTTTGTGGAAAAAGCGGGGCATGCGTCATGTATAGTGACCACTCCTAATGATGTATGTGGTTGCTCTTGCTCTTGCTCTTGTTGTTCAAATAAATTCGACATATGCTGAAACAGCATTTAATATTATTATGAGTTTCATGCCAAAACCTTATAGTCAAAAAACTATCGTTTTAGGTTTAACAGAAGAATGTGGTGGCAAAGAGTGATGGACAATCTTACGACAATTGCATAGTCTTTTGAAGATATGGAATTTTTATGGGTCAAAGGTAATATGGGAACATAATATAATCCAAAACTTGCTATGAATGCTATGACGCATAAGGCAGACCACTCGATAAGAGAGTCATGTAGAAGGGGGTTATGATTTAAAAAGTTTCTTGAGTTATTTTTGTTCAAGAATTATTCCGAATAACTTTCATTTCCAAATCGAAACTACATAAAGGTAACAATCGGGGCCGACTTCTAAATCCGTGATTCCCCCAAATCGCTCTCCAAACAATACCTTTTGAAGTTCCTTAGGATTGTTAGCTATTTTATCAGGGTAGAGGACTGTCAAAAAATAATCCTGTTCTGTTTTTATTGAGTTCAAATAAATAGAGTTTTCCATAACAACCAGCTATAGAGACCTTGTTTGCATATTTTTTCATACTTATCAGATTTAAAGAATTTTATATCAGTTAGGCCAACCGACTGGTCCCAGATAAATTCAGGAGGACTATATTTTCCTTTTCCATGAAGGTCTACTAGGTTGTCTGGATGTAGTACGATTTGGCATCCAAATATCCTATACCTAATTTAGAGTTTGTATAATTATACACTGGCTATAATCCTGTACCTTTTTAAAGCCACTGTTAAATCCCGCATCCCCGAGATTTATTCATCACCATATTAGGAATCGTTGGTGTGTTATATACGACTACTCCTTCTCTTTATGGAAGTCCAAATGCTACTATGGATCCCTCTGCTTTGGGCATATCCTTGGATAGTTGACCTTGAATTTTGCCTGTTGGTACAAAAAGCATTCCATTTCCTAGGGATGGTCCTATCGGACTTATTGGAGCATTAACATCAGATTCCCATAGTTTTTTCCCAGTTTCTTTATCCAACGCCAAAATTACTCCAGACTTTACAGTTCTAATGTGGTTTGTTGGTATATCTGTTATACTTGATTTTGCTTTTGCTTTTTCTGTAAAAGGAATATAGCCGGCAAATACAATGTCATCAGTAACCAAGGGCGAAACTCTTGGCGGAAATTCTGTTTGGTATTGCCATTTGATTTTCCCTGTTGCAAGATCTATTGCAGCTATCGTTCCATTACGTAATCCTAATTCTATAGTATGTGAAGCAGCTACTCTATGTCCAGCTACTCCGTTATCAGTGAAATAATTTACACCTCTATTTGTAGCGGCAACGTACAGAGTGGTAGTATTGTTATTACTATCTACGGCATGATAATTAAATATTCCATAAGACCATACGAGACCACTACCATTAGAGGATGGGATGGAGTCTTTATTG
>DASQQB010000018.1:0-23940 GCA_035643635.1 Nitrososphaeraceae archaeon
GCACAAAATCAGGAAGTAGAATTAATTTTCTTATCGCGGGTTTATTAGACCGCTTATATATATGCATAACAATAATACAATCCCTATTAATGAACAAAATCTGCGTAACGATAGCAGCGCCAGATACGATTAAACTGAATAATCAAATAAAAAAGGCCTTTGAGATGGGTGCCGACTATGTCGAGATACGTTTTGACTTTGTAAAATTAGTTGACCTAGATAAGGCCATAGAAGTAGCCAGGAAAGTAAAAAAGAAGGCAGTTTTTACACTAAGGTCTCCTTATGAAGAAGGAAGATTTGAAGGCGACTTAACAGATAGGGTAAATTCATTAAAAAAATTGGCTGCTGTTAATCCCATGTTGCTTGACGTGGAACTTGATACCATAAAGCGCTGCAATATTAATGAGAAGACCAATTTGATGGATTATTTCAAAAAACAGGAAAATAGACTCCTTGTTTCCTGGCATAACTTCAAAAATACTCCATCAAACAAGAAATTGAATACTGTGTTGGAAGAGATAAGAACTTATAGCAATTATGCAAAATTAGTGACTACAGCAAATGACATTGAAGATTCCCTCAGAATACTTGACCTATACAAAAATACTCATGGTTTAATTTTGATAGCGTTTGCCATGGGGGAATCAGGCATTATATCAAGGATATTCTCTACCTTACTTAAAAGAACTGCATCGGCTCCGTTTACCTACGCGGCTTTAGAAAAACGTATAGCTCCCGGCCAGCTGACTTTGAAGCAAATGAAAAGACTTTATAATAGAATTGATCTTTGCTCTTGCAGCAGCTAAACAAAGCCTCCTAGAGAACGAGTCTTTGAGGAGATATTCATGACTACACAAAATGAATTGAGAACTTATTGTATAATCGGAGATCCTATCAAGGCGTCTTTGTCTCCGGCCATGCATAACGCAGCATTCAATTCTTTAAATCTGAATTGCGCTTATATTGCCTTCAGGGTTCCAAAAGATGAGCTAGAGGAATCCATACAATCCTTACGTGCTATAAAAATAGCTGGATTTAATGTCACTATTCCGCATAAGATCAATATAATAAGTTTAATCGACGAGTTAGATGATTCTGCCAAGAGAGCCAAGGCAGTAAATACTGTAACGAATGTAGATGGAATTTTCAAGGGATACAATACTGACGTATACGGCTTTATCCAGCCGCTTCGTAAAAGAAAAATTACATTTAACGGAATGGAAATTCTCTTGCTCGGTGCAGGAGGTGCAGCACGTGCAGTGATAGCGGCCCTTTCTTCAGAGAAAGGAATTTCTAAGGTAATAATCTCCAGTCGGAATTATTCAAGGGCCAGAGAACTAAAACAGATTGCTTCTGAATTAGGCATTCAAAATTGTGGAATTGCTGAATTTGAGGGTATAAAAAATGTGGCTCCTACATCAGATATGATAATAAATACAACGCCTATTGGGTCTAACGACGAAGAAAGTATCATAGACCATGAACATATACGTAAGGACTCCTTAGTATACGATGTGGTATACAAGCCGGTGCTTACCAATCTACTTCAACATGCCAAATATGCTGGTGCACAACTTGTATACGGGTATGAGATGCTGCTTGATCAGGGAGCTAAGGCATTCGAAATATGGACGGGCAAGGTTCCACCTATCGATTCCATGAAGAAGGCTCTTTTTGGAGTATTCGGTCCAGAAAATTTATGAAAGACAGTGATCATAAGCCTGAAGAGCAAAGTAATAGTATAAAATGTCATTCGAAGGTAAGCGCAACCGTCCACGGAGCAATCTCAGTAGTGAATGCAATTGCAACGGGGTACGGTTCTGCACTGGGTATATCGTTAAAGGTGACAGCACAGATAGGGTTATCTAATGAAGGCCGGGGAATCAAGGGTCTATCTAAAATCAAACAAAGAGATCGTCTTTTTATAAGCAAGATTATCCAAACATCCATACCAGAGCAAGTTATCAGGGAGCAAGCTATAACGGTAGAAATACAATCAGAGATCCCGATGGGCGTTGGTTTAAAAAGCTCAAGTGCAGTTTCAAATGCTGTGTCACTTGCATGCCACAAACTCATAATGGAAGAAGATTTGGACGATAATGTTGTCTTAGATTCAGGCATTCAGGCGTCTAAAGATTCAAAAGTTACGATTACAGGAGCATACGATGACTCAACGGCGTCATATTTTGGAGGATTAGTGCTCACTGATAATTACCGTAAGAGGTTAATTACTCATGAAACTGCGCCAGAAGATCTTTTTGCTATAATATTAATTCCAAAGTATCCAGCAAGAGGAATGGTATCAAATTTAGGTCTCATGTCGGACCTTTTTCTAGATGCATTTAAGTTGGCCGAAACAGGAAAATATTGGAAAGCAATGAAGCTAAACGGCGTACTTGTTTCTGCAGCACTGTCATATGGTTACGAACCTGTGAAAGCAGCTTTACAAAAAGGCGCAATATCAGCCAGTATTTCTGGAAATGGACCTGCTGTTGCAGCAGTTGTAAGTGAAAACCAGATCGAGAATGTTAAATCTGGGCTAGGAGAATCGTCTCCTGATTCTAGGATAATAATTTCTAAGATAAATAATCAAAAGGCTCAAACGGAGAACATTACCTAATTGGTTAGCGTAATTGTCAAGAAGTCGAAAATTCGTGGTTGTATCAGATGTCCGTCAAGCAAAAGTTATACCCATAGAGCAATAGCAATAGCTTCGATATCAGAAGCGAATAATCAAGACGGATCCGACGTCAACAGATCAATCATAAAGAACGCATTGCTGTCACGCGATACATTGGCCACCTTGTCTGCATGTAAAGCACTCGGTGCACAAATAACCCACGACAATTTAGATATATGGATTAGAGGTTCACGTAAATTTGCCGCTCCAGAAGATATCATTAATGTGGAAAATTCAGGCACGACTCTTAGACTAATTACCGTTTTATCTTCCCTAGTTAAAGACGGATATACTGTGTTGACTGGAGACGAAAGTCTTCGTAAAAGGCCAATGCAACCATTATTGAACGCGCTAGAACAACTCGGTGTTGAGTGTTATTCCAGTAAATTAAATGGGACAGCACCCATAATTATCAAGGGTGGAGGGATCAGAGGCGGCACCGCCACTATAGACGGTAGTCTGTCCAGCCAATTCATTTCAGCACTTTTAATCTCTGGTGTCTATGCTGATTCCGATGTTAATATTAAAGTAAAAGGACATCAGGTATCAAAGCCATATATAGAATCTACTCTGTCAGCAATGAAAGCCTTTGGTGTTGAAATAGAACATAGCCCAAACCTATTAGAGTATCATATAGCCAAAAATAATGAGTACATACCATCGATCTTTGACGTTCCTAGCGACTTATCAACTGCCGCACTGATAATCTGTGCCTGTGTATTATCTGGTGAACGGTTGATAATAAGAGGTTTAAACTTTATTTTACCCCAGGCCGACTACAGAATAATTGACATAGTAAGGAAGATGGGAGGCCAAATTATAATTGACGAATCAAAAGGAGAGGCAGCTATCTATGGCTCGAAAGATCTAATAGGTGGAGAATTCGATCTATCTGACACCCCCGATCTTTTGCCAGTAGTTTCTATCTTAGCATTAAAGGCTGCCGGTCAAGTCAAGATCTCGGGCTTATCGCACGTGAGGTTGAAGGAAACAGATAGAGTAGAAAAAATTGCGTTTGAGTTACGCAAGTTGGGCGCACATATTATGGAAAGCAACGATGAACTGTTGATAAGTGCTCCAAAAGTATTGAAAAATGCAGTCTTAGAAGCTTATAATGACCATAGGTTGTTTATGGCCTTTACAATTGCATCCCTGCTAACAGATAATAGTGTAGTTGCCGGAGCTGAGTCTGTTGATGTGTCCTATCCAAACTTTATTCAGGATATGAAGAATATAGGAGCAAATATAGAGGCTATGCCGGACAGAGAATGAATGAAAAAATTAGAATTAAAATTACTTAGGCCCTCTGCTGGATTATGAAATAACCTAATGCAAAAAGACAATATATAGAAGCGAAGCATTGATGCAATGTAATCACAAGATGGCAGGAAACATACTTGGAGAGCGTTTCATTGCTATGAGCTTTGGTGAAAGCCATGGCAGATGTGTAGGTATGATAATCGATGGTTGTCCTGCCGGCCTTCAGATAAGCGAAAATGATATTCAATCCCAACTGGATTTGAGGAAACCAGGTCAATCTACTGTAACAACTGCGCGAAAAGAGGAAGATAAGGTAGAAATTATTTCAGGAGTGTTTAGGGGATATACTACTGGAGCACCAATATGCACATTAATTTGGAATAGTGACTCGGATTCAAGACCTTATGAGTCGATTAGAACAAAACCAAGACCGGGACATTCAGATTATCCTGCATTAATTAAATATGGAGGATTTGCGGATTATCGCGGTAGCGGTAGGTTTTCGGGCAGATTAACCGCAACTTTTGTAATGGGTGGTGCAATCGCTCAGAAGTTGCTAAAGTCTTGTCTAGGGGTAGAAACTATATCATATACAGTACAAATAGGATCCATAAAATCAGAGACTGTTAGTAGAGAACAAGCCAAAAATGAGAGGTATTTAAATGACGTCAGGTGTCCCGATTCAAAGTCCGCCGAAAAAATGAAAACGGCAATATTGGAAGCAAAAAAAGATGGAGATTCCCTGGGCGGAGTGATAGAATGTGTTAGCACAGGCCTTCCAGTAGGTATAGGTGAACCAATATTCAGTTCTCTGGAATCAGATATTAGCAAGGCATTGTTCAGTATTCCAGCGGTGAAAGGAGTTGAATTTGGATCCGGATTCGAAGGTTCCAAATTATTTGGATCTGAGAATAACGATATTTATATCAAAACAGGTAACAAAATTATAACAAAAACCAACAACTCTGGAGGTATCTTGGGTGGTCTGTCGAATGGTATGCCTATTACGATTAAAATTGCATTCAAACCCGCTGCCTCAATAGCAAGGTCTCAATATACGCTCGATATTGAGAGCGGATTACCAGTTAAACTAAATGTTCCAGGCAGACATGATCCTTGTGTCGTCCCTAGAGCACCTCCAGTAGTTGATGGTATTGTTTCGATAGTCCTAGCTGACCATGCTCTTAGAGACGGATTGATTCCACCAGTCCTTCTTAAGAAAAGCAAGAATGAGATGAAGAATGAATTCTAAGAAGAGAGAAAAATACTGCGAGCTAGAGCGATTAAGAACTGATGTATTAGATACTACCACAGAGATAATTCGACAGGTAAAAAAACGGATGCAACTTTCACAGCAAATTGGCCATCTAAAGGCACGCCTAAATATTGACATCAGAGACGAGAAGGTTGAGCATGATGTTCAAAAGTCTATACTTACATTGTCAAAAGAGTTAGGACTTGACTCAGAGTTTTCTGTTAAACTTTTAGATCTCCTATTGACAGAATCGATTAACATCCAACAAATGCAACAAGATGTTTCCCTCGATACAACAAAAGATTTTATCGAGGATAATACGGAGCAAAATCAGAAGCAGCATCAAAGAATGAATTCAGAAGCTATTACAACGCACCTTACTGTCTTCTTGAAGGCCAAAGAGCTGGAATCCCAAGGAAAAAAGATGATTCATATGGAAGTAGGTGAACCGGACTATCCTCCACCTTTGGGCGTCAAGGCTGCTCTTTCTGAGGTATATGATCTTGCACACTACCATTATACTGAAACCAGAGGCATACTAAAATTACGGGAGTCTATCTCTGATAGAATTAACAGGACAGGTCATATACCTATTTCGATAAACGCCGATCATATAATAATCACTCCAGGTGCGCGATTTGGTTTATTCAATACATTTGCGTCGCTTTTAAAAAAGCGCGATGAAGTTATCTGTATCGAACCAGCATGGCCGGCATACAAAGAATGTGCAGATTTAGTGGGGGCAAAAACTAGATCAATAATGACAAGCTTAAAGCATAGATGGAACCCCGAGCTAGATCAGTTGGAAAAACTTTTGAATCCAAATACAAAGATGATTGTTTTGAATTACCCCAATAATCCTACTGGTAAAATTCTTGATTCGTCACTTATGAACAAGATTATCAATATGGCTAGCGACAATGGTTTGTATATACTAAGTGATGAAGTATATGCAGACTATGACTTCAACAATAAATTCAAGACCGTATTAGAACATGGGTATAACAAGGCCGTCGTTTTGTGTTCCTTTTCGAAAAGCTATGCTATGACTGGATTTAGAATCGGATATACCGCTGCCACTAATAAAGAGATTATCGGGAAGCTTGTTAAAACTCAAGCAAATGTGCTTACTAGCGTTGCCGAGCCTATGCAATATGCCGCATTGGCCGCATTAAAAAAAAGCAATGAAAACAATCATAATGAAAACACCCCTTCAAAAAATTCAAACATAATAAAAAAAAGATTAGCCAATATTTGTACAAGACTTCAAAAAATGCCTTTGGAGTTCGCTGTTCCAGATGGGGCTATGTATGTCTACCCAAGGCTTTTTGAAACATTACAGCTAGACGGTATTGCTCTTGTCGATAGACTTCTCGATCTAGGTTTAGCGATAGCTCCAGGAAGCGCTTTTGGAAGCTCATATCGGGATTTTGTTAGGCTATCTGCTTGTCAGCCTAACCATATCTTGGACAAAGGTCTGAATTTATTAGAGCAGGCTGTGTACTCGAGGTAAGTCTGAAAGAAGTGATAGAACAGTTAGCAATAGTGGGTGCCGGTGGTAAAATGGGTTCTTGGTTTTTTAGATACTTCTATAATAAAAAAGATTTAAAAAAATTACTGGTTTATGACATCAACCAAAGCTCGATAGAATCTTTAAAGTACAAGGCTGAGATTTGTAACAGCATAGAAAGGTGTGTAGAGTCAGCAGATATTGTTATCCTCTGTGTCCCCATACAGCACGTACCTTCGCTAATTAGCCAATGTATGTGTAAGATGAAAGCAGGTTCAATATTAATTGAGATCTCTTCGATTAAAATTCGATCGTTTAATGCATTGAAAAAGGTGCCAAAGTGTATTGTGCCTTTGTGTATACATCCAATGTTTGGCTCAGGCGCGTCTGATATACAACAGCAAAAAATCCTACTTGTACCGGTTAGAAATAAAGATAGTGAATTGAAAGTTTTAAAAGATTTATTCTTGGGAGCAAGAATAATTATTATAAAAAATTCCATAGTTCATGATGAGTTAGTTGGTATCGTTCTGGGTTTGACATATTATATAAATCTAGTCTTCTCCAATTATATGTCGACTAGGAAACACCTGCTTCCATTTCTGAAAGAGGTTTCGGGTACGAGCTTCAAAATGCAATTAATGTTAAGTCAGGCTATTATGAATGATGACATTGATTTGATTACTGCATTGCTGACTGAGAACCCATCTACTGTCAAACATATTAGAAGATATATCACAGAAGAAAATAGATTTTCAAAATCCATCTTTAGTGCAAACGGAGTGGGATTAAGTAAAAAGATAAAGAGAATAAAAACAGCGATAGAAACTCAAGATAATATAGATTCCTCTTACAAAATCATGTATCATCTTTACGAGCATTGTAAGCAGGACAATCAAATTTAAACCCTGATACCGTGCTGGCCTTAGAAGAAGGAAGGATACTGCTTCTATTACTTATTGAAACGGAAAGATATTTTCCACACTGATAATTTCTTGACAAATCGTTTAAAAGAAAGATAGATACACTAACGAGATAGCAGGTTATGTTATACTATTTTTAGATAAATCTGGTAATATTGTTCACATATGTTAATCTCTATAATATCAGTTAAAAGGGTTTTTTACATGGAGATTTAACCTAGTTCATGTTAGTGTCTATGATCCCCTTTATTGGATGGGTTTCAGACCATTTCGGACTTTGCCAACAGAATTGCGTTCCACCTGTTATCTCCGAGGCTGCGCCCTTTTCTAGGTCCCTCAACAACTTTACTATATACTTTTCTTCTAGGAGGCATTGCAAAATCCTTTCTAAGCTCAATTCATTCAACATCAAGTTATCTATAAAAATATATTTAATAATTTAGGAGTATTCACACAATCTTTAATATAATGACAAAGTCTTTATAATATCTATTGAATCTATATTACTAGTGAATCTTCTATGCCCGCGTATACTTCGGGGAATTTAATTTATGTAATCTTGCGATCTTTGAAGACTCCTTGTCCTTTCACTATCTAATCTAGAATGGATCAATCCTTCTGTCTATTTACAAATTTAACATCGCCTTCATAACTATGAAGATCCATTATGAATAGTTTGAATTTGCTTATAGGGACTATTGGTATACGGCTAAAGTAATGAACATTCGAAGAGTGAAGAGTGACTAAGACAGGAACAGCCCTAGATAATTCTTCATTTTTGTTCAACAAAATCTTTGTGCGATTCTCTTGTTTCTTGGCAAATTTTGATAAAGCATGCAGATTGTTATACTTCCAGTGTTTGCAATCAACTACTATTGCAAAGTTAGAATTTATACCTACGACGTCTAATTCGATCCGAGGTTTAGCAAGTCGCAAATTAGATTTAATACGATAACCCAACGAGTGAAGGATATGGGATGTTAAGCACTCAAAGTCTCTCCAATCTATCCTTTTAGAGATTAACTCTATATCGCAGCCCATCTCTATGGCAAACAATGCTGCTTCAAGCCGATCTGTATTAGAAAATTTTACACCACCTGATACAAATGAACCTATCCCAAATTTGCCTAAGAAATGTAGCACTTGCCGCGCAACAGTTTTGCTGCAAATCCCTGAATTGGATTGAAATGTCTCCAGACTAATAATACTCGATGAAGTTGGAATCGCAGATAGAGCTCTTACTAATAACTGCGTTTGCATGTTTTCAAAAAGTATGTTCCCTTTCGAACCTTATAGACATTACCAACTTGAGTTCTTAGCCGAGTTATTCTGTATCTTTCACGAATTGTTCTGAAGACAGACATAATCTACAACAGGATTTCATCCATTCCACGTACGATTCCGAGAAAGGCTAACGCAAACTGCTAATCGCATACGATAATAAATTATTTAACAATCAATGGTGTGATGAGACTATCGAAACGAAGCTAGACGATCAAAATTGGATATGAATAGAATATTTGATAAAGAGCGTTCGATCCCCAGAACACGATATGTACTTAAATACCTAAAGGAACTTAGTCTATTGACTTCTACAATTGTTCATCTCCGACGGATTACAAAAGAAATTAAAAGATAAATCCATAAATTTTCCAACATTTTTCAATACAATGCAGTCCTCGAGCTTTGCCATTGTTTCGATACTTGCAATCTTGTCGGTATTATTCTTTTGTTCTTCTTACTCTTATCCCTCCATATTTCCTGTTACAAACGCCGAAAAGACTAGTTGTGTAAAATACAAGCCACAGCACAGATTAATTGAAGTAACCTGTAGAACTGCAAACCTTTCCTATATAGAGAATGCCCTCACAGCCCACAAAGAAAATGGTATTCTGAGCAAGGACTCAGAAAAAGGAGTGTGGATCTTAAACGCTAATTTAACAATTTCCAACTCTTCTGCCTTCTATATCAATTCGACAGACACGAGTTGGCTTAAAATAATCGGTAATGGAAAGACTGCTTATTCCATAAATGTTTTTGGAAGTTTAAACGTCAATTCCGTGAAAATCACATCATGGGATCCTGATACCAACAATTATTTAGTTAATAAACGTGATGAAACAGTACCAAGACCATTTATCAAAGTGGAAGCGGCTGCTAAAGGACATACTAATATCGTTGGTTCAGAGATAGCCTATATGGGTTATGAACAAGGCCATAGCTTGAGTAATTCTGGCATCAGCTATTATGGCGCAAACGGCAGTCTCATAAGCGGCAATAACATACATGACATGCGAGTTGGTTTTTATTCTAGTGGTATACGGGGGCTAACTCTGGAAAACAATACAATTCATCATAATTATCACTACGGAGTTGATCCCCATACCGGAACCAATAATCTGATAATCCGTAATAATACCGTGTATAGAAATGGAGAGGAGGGCATAATATGTTCGTTAGATTGTTACGACATACTTATAGAGAATAACGAGGTCTATGCAAATTCCGAGGCTGGTGTATTGTTTAGCAGAAATATGCACAACTCAACAGCTAGGAATAATAATGTGCATGATGAGTCGATTGGAATATTTGTGTCGGCTTCCGATCACAATTCAATTTACAATAACGCAATAACAAACTGCAATAACGGAATTTACCTAAAAGACAACTCTTCTAATAATAGTGTATATAATAATAATATCATCAAGGCTAGGATCGCAGCATTACATCTTAGTACCGGTGCATCCAGAAATTATGTACACTCGAACAATTTAGAGCGCTCAGACGGCTCAGGAATAAATGTTGAAGATCGGTCTACTATCAATAACAAGCTGGTTGCCAATAAAATAATGAATTCAATAGATGGTATAAAAATATACGATAATAGGTACACTACACTTATAAGCAATAGGCTTGAGGATATAAAAATTCAGGATTACACTATAGCAAAAAATTCAATCTTAAATCTAATTTCTACAAAGTTCTCTAATGATAGAGTAGTGCTTGGAGACCCATTAACACGTGATAACAGCAATTCCGTTAGTGTATCAAAGTCAGGAATTATAAGTGTAAGAGGCAGCGATCAGGGCGATATAAAAAAATACAATACTGATATATCTACCATGAAGTATGATTTAGGCAAAAAACACAACGGTGTTGCTATTACGATCAACTCACTTTAAAATATGGCCTATCCATAGTGTAATCTATTTTTTTCATACTTATGGCCTCGTGAATTCGTTAATTCGTCATCGTACAATTTGCGCAGTATGCCGTAGCATATTATGCTCAGAGGGTCCTTCAGATATTATCTTACGCTAAAATACAGTCATAATTTTACATGCAAATTAACGGTGCATAAATTAAAATTGGTCAGGAGCAGTGATTTTTGTATAAGAAAATTTTATGGGTAGGCCGGATTCCAAGCCTCAATTTAAGAAAAATCACTCGCTTCCTTTAATCGTGCAGCTGCCGATTTCGCGATGCACTCGTTCATAAACGAAAAGGTTCAAAAGTAACATTTCATACGATAGTCTCGTTAATTGTTCTCTCTGCTGGGCATCAGTTATAGGATATTGCTAATTCTTATAATTGGGCCTGTGTTTTCGGGATTTTTCGTGTACATTGCACTTCACACTTTATTTATCCCAGCAGAGATATCTTATCCGTCGGCTATTATAGTCTTCCTTTTGTCACTTGGGTTGGCCATCTATTATTATCGTAATCTAATCATTGAGACGAAGGAACCCCGCCCGGGACCCGACAATGCACTCGACGATTATCCGGTAAATATCAATAATTGTGCCCTAACCAGTCGCTTTTTTATTTTAACGTACTTTATCTGTATCTTAATCGTGGCACTTGGTTCTAATATAAATAGAGACATATTCGTTACTTGGCTACAGATAAATCCATTACAAATAGTGCAACTAGCTGCAGCAATAACAATATCATTCCTTAGTCCTGGTTATGCAATAATAAGCATTTTAGATAGAGACAAATGGCTTGGGCTACTCCCGAAACTTCTCATTGCATATCTTTTCAGCATATTCATTACTGGTATAATATCCTATATTACATCTTCCTTGGGAGTTCACTTCTTGTTAACACGCACCTTACTTATAGTAATTCACAGTTGTATACTTGCAATATTTGTCATTCTCAAATACAGGAAATATCGCTTAATTCCAGAAGGGAAGAACTTTCTATATTTCTTTCATTACACATTTTTTTCTAGCTCCTCATTAAAGAATACGTTCTGGCAATGTATAACAACACTTAAAAAAAATGGTGCGCAAACACTTGTCTTCGCTGGCCTTTTTGCTTTCGTCATTTTATCAACCTATTATGTATACGGCGGAATAATCATAGGTGATCAGTGGTTTCATCACGGAAGAGCACTTTCCTTTCTTTCAGGCACATTTAGATCTGCCGCATTCTTACATGAGAATTTGAATGATCCTCCCTTTGTCCCTGCTTTTCTGGCTGGTTTTTTCAGCTTATCAGGAACCCCTTCAAGTAATGCCTACGCGGCGATAGACTTTTTGAATATGATCCCAGTTTTCGCCTTTTATTATTTCTTTTCGAGATGGGTACCTAGGCAAAAGAGCAAAGCAGCTCTACTGGCGTCAGTGCTTTTTACGTTGAGCTCTGGATTTGGTTGGATTTATCTCCTAGATTTATCAGCCAATGTAGAGATGACATCCGAAAAAGATTCTCTCGACATTTTTAATGATGCCAGAATAAAGAGCTTTGACATTTTTCAACCAAGCAGTTTTGTTGTGGTAGAAAACCCAAGTATAACCTCACCGCTCATAGTTGTTTCCTTGCCGGCGGGACTAGTTTTGATTGGATTAATAGTAGAAGGGAGAAATTTTGCCCGGTCTAATATGGGAAAAATCAGTTATGTTGTTATACTCACCATTATCTCTCTAGTAGGAGGCCTCTCCCATACAGAATTTTACCTTTTTGTAATAGTATCCGCGGTTTTAACACTAGTTTTTGGACTATACGGCAGAAATCCCATTTTTATTGCATTAGTTCTATCTATATCATTAACAATACTAGCCAACGTATTACCTGGACAGTACTTTACGGCTATAAAAATTCTCGGAATTCCAGTGACTTATCTTGTGTTGGCATTTACTGGCTTAACATGGGCGCTGTCTTATTTAAGATCGTCCAGTATAATTCTCTTTCCTAAAAGACTTCTTTTAAAAATTTCGCATTTTATTCAGACTGATATAATGCCGAGTCAAAGACTATTCGGAAGAAGCATTAGACTATTGTTAGTTATCATATTGGTTTCCTTAACCGCATATCTGTACGTTTTCACGTTCTTGGTTTGGGGAGACTTGTCATTAAAGGATGTTCAGCTTCAAACTTCTAGGGACGGCCAACAGGAAATCCCTTGGTATTTGTATCCAATGAAGCTAGGCCTCTGTGGACTGCTGGGATTATCTTATCTAATTTCTTACTTAATTAGACCGTTCGAAAACAGGATATTTGTGTTCGGAATCATTATCGTTATAGCACTTGGAACTGGAACATACTATGATGAACACCGATTCAGCAAATACATGATGATTGGTTTTGTAGGGTTCTCAGCTATATTGGTATATGACCTCCTAGCAAAGGCTTCAGCGAATAGCAAAGGAAAGGTAATAGAGAGTGGGAGGCTATCTCCGATATTTGTAAGTGTAATAACAAGTCTTGTAGTTGTTACGGCTGGTTTTTCAGTTGTCTTATATACCAGTTACGGCGTTCTTGCTATGGCAGACCATTACCCTCCGCTTGAAAGGGATTCCCCAAAAAGACACTTTCCACCGCTTTCTGAAATTAATATGTTTAAGTTTCTTTTTAATGATGTTAGTAGGAACAAGAAAAATTATAATATAATAACCTCTCCTGATGAATACAAGATTCGTCAGGATGGCTTTGCCGGCAAACTTGAAGCGTTTGTCGGTATTCCTACCACAAAGCTTCTGCGAGGACAGGATGTTCTAAAGGCTTCATCACAAGAGCAGTTTTATGATCTGCTAAACCATACGAATTCAAAATACATTATACTCAAAAATGATGATGTCTTTTCTGGACACAATTACACCGAAAGTGGCAAAGAAAGGAGCGGACTGACTGAAGACAGATCATTTGAACCCACTAGATTTTCAGTTGAGAAATTTCATAAAGTTTATCAGGATAGAGACTATACAGTAGTACTGGTACCTGATAGATTAATTACTTTAACAGAAGAACCTGACTATATTAAATCGCTCAAAATTTCTGGGGAAAAAAGTCCGGACAATGAGAAGACTCCAAGGAAATTAGACACCATGATCAAAATTCCAGGCGACCTGTCAGAACGTGCAAAGCATAAAAGGATTGAGGTTCACTGGCAGAAGGTCATGGGCTCCGCAACAAGTATTTTTGTTGCAGTATCAATTTCAATATCTATAACAGCTCTCATAGTAGGAACTAATATATCATCGCTCCGGAGACAGAAATGATAAAAACAGTTTTAGGAAGTTTCGGAAAGTTCTTTTCATATAGATACCATATGAAGATACTGAATTACTTTGTCATGGATTATCAAGTAGTCTTTAATTGATTGACATTTAACGTTCGATTTAATCAGGAACGAATTTCGACGTTGTCCTCAACAACACGACCCTAGTATTCAAACTCACACTTGATTCGAGGATCGGGTATTTAGTTAGTTCAATGCTCTTCCCGAATGAAGCTAGGACAGTATCTAAGTTTCTGATTTACTTATGGACTAACCTAAATATTATTCCAGTTGTGTGAGACAAAATATAGAGATACCCATCATAAGGTCCAACTTCCAGATCTGTTATTCCTCCAAAACCTTCTGCAAATACTATATTAGATTTCTTAACTTCTTCACTTGTGTCAGCAATTTTGTCCTGTAGCTGGCCAGGGACTATTACCTACTCCTATCTACTCATCTATCTGTCTAATTATCTCTTTATTTTACATCCAGGAAATTTTTCACGGCGTGGCATTGCATTTAGATTGCCACAAAAAGAGGACTCAAAGAAAGTCATGTTTAATCACCAAGACCTGGCACATTTACCTAGGATAAGTATGTATACCGTCTATTGCGCCACTCAACTGTACATGCATTCATCTTGAGGTCGACAAGACAAGAAACGAATGCAAAAGAAATAATTGCGCTCGCCAGCGGTGAGGCAAGCGAATATAATGGATTTTCTGAAAGACCAATTTTTATTTGTATGGCGTTAGCCAAAAATATGAGTCCAGTGGCAATGACATTAAGTACAAGTAAATTTTGATTCAATAAAGTACCGCTTTCGGATAAATAAATTATAATAGATAATGGCAATATTATGAATGGGTTTAATAACAGAAAATAAATCCCAATGGTGATTAGATACTCGTTTGTTGATTTATTCTTATAAAAATGAAAGATTATTCTCTTCAGATTGTTCCAATCCCATCTAAATATTGATTGTATGTAGTTCTCGCCACCAAGCAATTTTAATGAAAAGTTATGTTCTTTTATTTTACGGCCCAATACGGCGTCCTCTATTATTTCATTTTTGACCCCTAGATGAGTACCAATAGCCTCATAGGTTTTTCTTCTTGCCAGATAAAAGCATCCAAAGAGAAAGCCGTTCTTTTTATTTTGACGACTATTTATTTGCCTAGCCGAGTACTTGACGTGTGAAAAGATCCAAATAGTGGCTCTTGTAATTTTAGATAAGACATTTTCACAAGACAGAAGTGGTCTCAAGGTGAGAACATCTAAATCTTGAGCAGCCAAACACGAGGCAGCTACTGAAATGCAGGAAGGAGACAACAGTACTGTGTCTGAATCAATAAAGAGAAACAAGTCTCCCGTGGACCTTAAGTAGCCTTGGTAACAAGCCCAATTTTTGCCAGTCCAACCCGCAGGCAGAAATTTTAAACTCAATACAATTATTTCCCTCGAGGTGTCGAAGTTCTTTTTGCTGGCGGAATTTACATGAGAAGAATATTCATTCATTATCTCTTCAGTTCTGTCTGATGATGCATCATTGATCAAAATAATTTCTACGTTTGGGTAATCTTGCATGAATACACTGTCCAGGCATTTCCGTAGGACCTTTTCCTCATTTCGTGCTGGGATAATCACACTTATTTTGCTTCTAGAACGGTTATCAGGATCATTTTTTGATAGCCTGCCAAAATCGCGTAGTTTAGGACACGATAATATGGATCTGATCATATCTGCAGTTAAGTAAATCCAAACGCTTATCGCAAAAACCATTGTAGAAATCATGATTGGTACAATACCGAAAGAAATATAATCGCCTGACATATCTACACGTGAAACAAACCGCTATCTAATAAATATAATCAAGTCCATGTGTTGAAATCTGCTTACGATACAATACACGGCTAGAAGTTTACCGGAACTCTAAGTTAAGGCATTTACTTCTTTTTAGTAGGCAAATCAGTGAAAAACACACAAGCACAGCAAGAGGGGCGATCAGATGGGAATCTGGCAAGATCCACTCATGGAAAATTGAAAATAAGTAAATGCTAATAGCTATCTTTAATGTAATCTACTAGTCGACCTTAGCTGCGTTTCGTGAGGGTTTCAATTTGGTGTTAACTTTATTAAGTACCCGAGATCTCTTGGTAAGAACTTCGGATCCATTCTGAGGATAATTAACGCAAGGACAGCAGACAGGAAATAGTGAAAATAGGTCAAACATTACGAAAAGATTTTTAACCTAAAAAAAGTTCTATTGCTTAGATTGAAGGAGCTTGTTCTGAGTGGAATCCTGCTTCTGGCCATCATTACTTTATCTACGACGATTACATCTTCGTATTCCTTGCAACATTCGGATTGGACTTTTGGAAAAAATATGCCGACAAAGAGATTAGAGGTATCAGCAGTAGCCTATAAAAATATTATTTACATCATTGGAGGACAAGACAAAAAGGGAACAACTAACTTGGTCGAAGCCTACGATCCAGACTCTGACAGATGGAGTGTTGCTTCTCCACTTCCTGAAAAACGTGATCATACTGGAGCAGCAGTTCATGATGGAAAAATCTATGTGGTTGGAGGTTTTGACGAAAAGGGTAAATCCACTAGCTCCCTCTTTATTTATGACATTTCTACAAATAAATGGAAACGAGGCGCAGACATGCCTACTGCCCGCGGCGCATTGGCTGCCAAGTTTGTAAATGGAACTTTATATGCTATTGGGGGCGACGCCACTGTACTCTACGATAATAGAGGACTATATAATCCTCAAGGGGTAGTAACTGCAAATGAAGCTTATGATCCGGATACCGACTCATGGACGATAAAGTCACCTATGCCTACTGCAAGAGATCATTTATCAGCAGCGACCATTGATGGAAAAATCTTTGTAATTGGTGGAAGGCAACCAGTGAAGGGCGCACTCTTCAAGAGTCTAAATGTCAATGAGATGTACGATCCTCTGCATGATAGCTGGATATCTGTTAAACCTCTTCCGACCCTTAGAAGTGGATTAGCAGCAGCCGCAGTCGATGGGAATGTTTATGTGTTCGGAGGAGAGACTACCAAAAAAACATTTTTCAATAACGAGAAATATAATCCAAAAACTAATTCTTGGAGTGAGGAGCCACCAATGCCAACTCCGCGTCATGGATTAGCAGCTATCGCTGTTGGTAACAACATCTATGCAATCGCCGGTGGAACAAAGCCAGGAGGTTCGACTAGTAGTAACGTCAACGAGATTTTTCATCCAGAATAAATTAAAACCTAATCTAGAGTACAGCTATAATAGGACAGGTTTTTAAGTAGGTGATTTTAGGCAAAACAAAACAATGCTGGAAGTTATAATTCTAGCTTGATTAAAATCGTAAACCACAGAGGGTTAAATGCCGATGCCTTATCTGACATCAATAATATTTTAATGGATATTCTAAGAATGAGATATCCTGTATATTGCTCCTTCATAAAATGAAATGATATAGAGGTTCCCATCTGGTCCTACTTTGAGATCGGTAACGGCTCTAAATCCTTGTGCAAATATATCGTGGTTATTAATATTAGGGCCAATCATCCTGTCTACAATTGACTCTTTATTGTCCAAAGATGTTCTATCTTTGCTCAACTCAAACCTATATATCCTCCCATAAGTGTAGTCTCCTACCAGCATATCATTATAATATTTACCACCCAATTTGTTGGAATTGAGGAACTTTAATGAAGTAAGTCCTACTGACTTTTTCCAAAATAGCTCTGGCGAGCTATACTTTCCTTTTCCATCAAAGTTAACCAATCTGTCAGGCTCGCGCACAATTCGACCATGATGTATGGCATCTTTCCCATCTTCGTCAAGCTTTGTAATACTCCAGATGCCTTGCACTTTTGCCCACCCACTATTGAATCCTGGTTCTACAAGATTTATTTCATCTCCGAAAAGATACCCGTTTTCTGTATCCCATAATTTGCCTGTTACAGGATCAAAGTCCATCCCAAAACTATTTCTTATGCCATAAGCATAGTATAAATTCAATGGGGACTTATCGCTCAGGACACCATTTGCCACAGCCCTGCCATCCTGGTTGAGCCTGAGTATTCCACTAGTTCCATTGGCAGGAAGACCATTTTGGATATTTTGAGCTTGTGTCTGTGGGGCTCTAACGTCTCCAGTAACGAGGTATATGTTATCGTCAGGTCCTATTAGAAGCACCCCGCCGTTATGTGCTGGTCCTGGGGTGGCTGGTAAACTTAAGAGAAGCTTAGGTTCTACGAGCTTATGACCGTCCCACCTATATTTATAGAGGCTGTTACCTTCTGGTTCACCACCTTTCAAACATAGCTTCCAAGAAACGCAGCGATCAGAACCCTCCTTTTTAGATTCTGTTAGGTAGATGAAAACATAAGGGTTATTTTTTTCGCTATAATTCCCATGACTTCTAGAGACAGCAATTCCAAGCATTCCTCTATCGTATTTGTTTGCGACGCTCACGTCTAATACCGGTTCTTGCAAAAGATTCCCATTTATGATCCTCCTTACCGTTCCATTGTCCTTTTCAAGGACTAGTATATCATCGGGAGCGAGAAAATCCATAGCTGTTGGCAGCTTGAGTCCTTTAACGACAAGTTTGATCTGAAGGTCCTCATCATTTACAACTGGTGATTCTTTTGCATATACCAGATAATGTGTATTAAACACATAATTGAAAATCAAAAGCCCTACCATAGTTTTGCAAACAAAGTTACGCAGCATACATAAAGCGACATTCTGCATATGGATAACCTGTATTAACAACTTATATGGTGAGCTTCTTGGCCTTGTATTTATAAAGATTAGGACTCGCTTTACGTTCTAATTACCACAGAATCAACAGTACTATCACGGATCTGAGCCCTTGTCGAAATTTCACTTTCAAGATGAATTGATACAGAGTAATGTATACAATGATATGATAATGAACACATTATGCTATTGCAGTGTTTTTGTTTTATGAGGATCAGTATAAGTTTGTTTTTTGATCCCTTGTACAGAGATCTGCTATATACATATTAAGCTAATCTATTTAGATGACCGGATGATGTCGACAGACATTGCCATAGTAAGAAATAATTTCATAGTTTATGACACCGGTTTGGTAAGAGTAGTCAGAGCACTGACCAAAAGCTATTCCACGATGGTATTTGGTTGGAACCGTGAGGGCAGAAAAGACTACGTAATAGAGGATCTTAAAAAGCGGATCATTGGCAATACCTCGAATGATGCTAACGACAATTTAGGATTGAAAATCCTCAAGCTTAGAGCGCCAGTGTATAAGACATCACTAACAGGCTACCTGCCCTTAGTAATTTTCTTTCCGATTTTTTGGACGTGGATTTTTATAAATCTATCTTACAAGAGGCCAAAAATAGTTCAAGCCTGCGATCTGGACACCATCCTACCGTGTTATATTTATAAAAAAATTTTCAGAAGTAAACTGGTTTTTTATGTTTTCGATAGATATGCTATGACATTTATCCCACCAAGATTCAAGAGAGTATTCGATAGTGTTCATAGTGCTGAGGAATTCTTTAGTAAGCAATCAGATGTTCTAGTAACGGTTGATGAAAAAGTGCTTGCAACATTTAAAAATAAACCAAAACATTGTAAGATAATAACAAACGCTCCAGAGGATCACTATCAAGATATCACAGAGAAACGCAGACGAGATGGCGTCTTGACGATTGTATATGGGGGCCACATAATGATAGGTCGGGGGCTGGAAAATATAGCTCGTGCCATGAAGGACTTGACTAATGTCGAACTTTATATGCATGGGCTATTGATTGACAAGAAATTATTATGTGAATTAGTTTCAATTCCTCATATAACCTACAAGGGTTACTTGGTTAACACCGATGATTATTATAAATCTATTATCGTCGCGGATGCTATAATAGCCGTATACAGTCCAGACAACCCATCGAACCAAATAACAATGCACAATAAGACCTATGAAGCCATGATGTGCGGAATTCCGATAATTACCAACCTGTCACCTGAATTTGTAACAAAAATAGGTTTCGGGATAATAGTCGATTATAACGACATAGAAGGAATAAGGTCTGCCATTGTTACTTTGAGAGACAACCTTAAATTGCGTATAGCCTTGGGGGATAATGGCCGTAGAGCATTTTTAGAAAAATATAATTGGAAAGAGACAGAAAAAGAGCTTTACATCATATATGACAATTTGCTAGCTAGAGACTATCATCACCCCTGAATTAGAAAATCATTCTAAGAGCGTTTTTGGCAAAGGATATAACACCATAAACAACAAGTCGTTGTGTAGTGATACATTCTGTCCGTCGACAAATTTGCTGTACCTGGCTCCTTACTTACCCTTGACCTATTAGTACTTTCATTTATCAATTGGATTTATTGGTTCTTTATTTCTAAAGCTGTGGCTCCATGGGAAGTAGGTCAAGCGACTGCTGTGAACAGTTTTGCTTTTCTTGTTTACACAATAACTTTGTTGGGGTTAGAATTCACATTAGTTAAAAAAGCCTCGCAAGATCCATCCCATATTCTTGGAATGGCCTTGCTCATCCAGTTGTCACTTGTTCTAATTTCGATTCCGATTTTGTTTTATCTGATGGATCTACTGTACGGGGGAACTCTGAATCAGCTTAGATTGTTAGCTATTGGTATAGTTCTTTTTTCTTCTCTACGATACATCATTCGTTTTACGTTGCTAGGGATCTCTGATGCAAGAAGCATATTAATATTCAATTCAGTAGGTGCTACCATCCAATTAACAACGGGTTTTCTATTTGTACTTGCGGGGTTAGGGACATTTGGCATCCTTCTATCCCTTCTGTTAAATATTATGTTCGTAACATGTTCAACATTTCTAATAGCGAGAAGAGCCTTTGACCTTTCAGTGGGTGACCTGAAATATGTAAGGGAAATACTAATAGACGCCTTAATTAACGCTCCTGCAGCTTTTTCGAGGACAATTGTTTATAGTCTATGTGTAATACTTTTGGCTTATTTTGGTATAAGTCAAACTGATTTGGGAATATTCTACATAGCTCTAATGATTAGCTTTATTGTGGGCAGTTTTGCTAGCAATATGGCCTTAATGGTCATACCTGCATCCATAATGGGCAAACGAGACTTATCCACTGCTAGCATTAGGATTGGCCTATTTATAACAACCCCGATAATAGTGACATTGATCCTTGAGCCCAAATTGGTACTCTCTGTTATAGGGCCACAATATATGGCAGCTGACCTTACACTAATTGTTCTATCAGCGGCCATATTCCCTAACATCATAGTTGCAAATGCCATTTCAAGTCTTAATAATAAAAGTGAATCTAAGCGTATATTAGTTATAGGGTCTATGCAGCTATTTGCATTCCTAATAACTTTTCTTTTTTTTGTACCTCTATATGGAATATTTGGTGCGGGGCTATCTATTCTTGTGTCTTCTGTTATTTCATTCTCGCCGGCAATAATTTGGTGCGAAAGAAATATCGTACATTTAATATTCAGGTCCTTCCTATCCCTTGTATCTGGGTTAGTAGCTGGTTTTGTTTTTTTGCAGTTACCCGTTGTGCCCATCGGTCCAATAATCGTAATCCTGCTTTCTGTTTCAATTACTTTGGCAGTCGGGTTTGGATTAAAGATAACATCCGTTCGTGAAATATTTACAGTAATGAGAAAAGCTGTAGAATTCAAGAGTGCAAATCTGTAGAGTCTAGGCACCTTATTGCTTGGGACTGTGTTAATACATAAATTACATAAGAAAGAGGATACACATTGAGTGGAGTTAACATTCATCTCAAAAAGCCATTCTTTTTGTATAGCTCGATATAGAAGATGAAAACTCGTATTTACGAGGAAATGGAAACTATAGTGATCCCGAAATTGTATGGAATCTTCCAGGGCCAACGTCCGTAAAATTTTTTGGATCAGATAAATTTGGTGATGACTATAATAATGATTTATTTGCGCATGACATAAACAATAGAAACCTCTATCATTTCGAGTTGAAAGATGACAGAAATAAATTAGATCTTGATGGCCCACTTGGAGATAAGGCGTCAGACAATCAGGAAGAGCTTGAAGGAGTTATTTTGGGAAGGGGTTTGAAGGAGTAACAGACTTACAGGCATGACGGATAATCTATTCTACCTCCCCCTGCTCGCAAATCAATCCATATACAAGATGTTATACGGTTGAGGTAAATGCTGAAAACATCGATAATTTATCATACATACCTTATTTTTATTTCACTATAAGTGATGAGCACAGTTTATGCTAGCGACTTCTCCCGCTCTCATGATACCCAATAATACATCCTCCATCTACCCTCAGAGTCATAGCTAAATAAATTATTGCTAGACGTCGGTTAGTCATCAGGGTAACTCATTTAAGATAGACGGTTTTACGTGTTACAAAGTGCGTAGGATATTAGTGACGGGCGGCCTTGGGTTCATAGGAAGTCATTTAGTAGACTTCTTTCTAAATAACGGAGACGAGGTAACATTAGTTGACAATACAAGTTCCAATGTAGTATCTCCGGAATACTATAAACCTAGAGCACGGGTGGAGACATTTATAGGAGATATTGCTGATGCATCTATCGTAGGTAGGATATTCTCTAGGAAGAATTACGACTTTACATTCCATTTTGCTGCAAATAGCAGTGTTCCCAAATCTGTAGAGGACGAAGATATGAATTTTAGATCCAACGTCATAGGTACATATAATATTATGAGAAAAGCAGTTAAGTATAGAACTTCCGTAATTCTTGCCTCGACTTGTGCAGTATACGGTGAATACGATGGCAAAGCAGCGGAGGAGGATTCCCCTGTGATGCCTATCTCTCCTTATGGACTTTCCAAACTGATGAGTGAGAACTTCTGTTTAAACTATGGCAGAATACATGGAACGAAGGTTGTCGCCTTCAGGTTTTTTAATGTCTACGGTCCACGCCAAAGGTGGCATGTAATGTCCGATTTTTTAAAGAAGCTGATTGAAGCACAGGATAAAGAAGATATCGTAATGCTGGGAACTGGAAACGAAATTAGGGACTTTATCAATATAAAGGATGCTCTAAACGCAATCGTACTTCCACTACGGCGGGATAACATGTGGGGACAGGCTTTCAATGTTGGAAACAGCAGAGGAACAAAAATAAAACAGGTCCTTTCTATGATGTTAGAAGAATTGGGTTTGCAACATGCTCTTTCGTTTTCAGGCAAAAGTTGGCAAGGCGATATCTCTGGAATATATGCGGAGAATAGAAAAATAAGGTCATTCGGGTTTGAGTCATTAATTGATCTGAGAACGGGTATAAAAGAACTCATCAGAGCTGAACAGGAAAGTGGATATTATCCACTAAGGAGCCTAAAAATAGGTTGAAAGCAGCATTACTCTAGTCTAGTCTATCAGGGGTACTGGGTATAAAGGTTATTCACATGTCTCTTGAATTTGTCTTGGAAGTCACTCCTGGATAATGGACGATAATAGCACGAGCATCCTGTCGTGACCCGGTATTTCACTACTACAGAAATGGCTATCGATAATGTTGATAAATTTCTTCGACAAGCATATCATTGAATACATCAGAACTATTCCAGCTAAATTGTTTTGAAAAAAAGACAGGTCATTCAAGGAAATTTTTCTCAGTCGTGCAGGATCATTTAGTAGCAATACTACAGAAAGAGGAAGATTCCCTGGTGTTTTATCCGACTAAGACGATTGTCTCTCCATTTCTAACGTAATCTCTGACACCATGGACATTATAACCTAAT
>DASQQB010000019.1:0-17362 GCA_035643635.1 Nitrososphaeraceae archaeon
CTCTTATAATTTCAGATCTGCCTGTAAAACCAAGTGATTTCTGTAATTTACTCATTTCATTCAAAATTTCGTCATTGAGGGATACGCTTACGATCGTCAATGTACATTAATTATTTTTATTAAGTCATTTAAATACTTATACATATTTCTTAATAAGAGATCAATCAACAATTAATAACGCAGATGCAACATCAATTATGTCTTCCTTCGAGATAATAATTCTTTTAATATGGTCTGAAATCCTCCAATATAGTGAGAATTTGAGAATTTATTTATATCAGCGTTTATGTCAATTCGCTTTATCTTTGGTAAATGATTAAAAAGATCTATTATAATTTCAGCAGCTTGATCTATTGTATTAAATTGATATCTTTGGGGAACAAACTCTGTGATGCCACCTTCATTTGGAACCACTGGGATTAGTCCAGCAGCCATGGCTTCTAAAACTGCCATGCCAAAATGCTCTCCTACCATTGGATGAAAGTATATTCTGGACTCTCGCATGCAAGAAAGGAGCTTATCTAAGCTAGCATTAATTTCGAATGTAATATAGTCACTCAAACCAAGAAGTAGAACCATCCGTTTAAGCTCTGAGTAATAATCAAGATAATAATAATAAAGATTCCCTATAATTTTCATCCCCTTCCCTATATTGTTATCTTTTAATATTTTTGCAAGCTTGATTGCATTTTCGATTTTCTTGTGAGGAGCAATCCTGGATATTACTAGGACCATATCACCTCGTTCATAGTTGCCATTTGCCAATAATGAAACATTACGAAATGTCTCAATATCTATCGGTGGGCTGAGAATGAGTATATTGTCGGATCCAAAGGCATTAATTATTGCCCTGCGAGTGAAATCAGAATTGGTAATTATTTTAGAATTTCGCATCAAATTCCAATATCCATATTTTAATATTTCAAAATATTCTTTTGTTTTGCTGAATGTAAGGCTGCTTTTGCATTTTTTTGGCTTAGTGATATCTTCATGGTCATTATCATCCAATAAAAAGTCTGATCCTTCTGTCATGCCAAGATCTGTTTTTAGATAATCAATATTTTCACATTCGATATGATCCTTTGTGCTAGGAAAGTGGCAATAGGTAATAGCATTATCTTTTGAAAAAGATGGATGAAAATAGGGAGCTGCATCACCATTTGTATTTATTGTGATATCATAATTGTAATCTTTACGGTGCCGTTTTTCTTCTCCCAGTTGTTGCTGCCTAAGTTCTTCGATTATGTTTATGACATTAATTTTCTTTATACTTTTCATGACCGATACAAGTTTTTTGCCATATGAATTTTCTAATTTTGATATATCAGGACTCTTCAAGGTTGTAAGATCAAAATCTATTCCCATTCGTAGTAATGCGTGCATAGTTCCAAGTGATAGTCGTTCGGCACCCCCGCATGGGTTAAAATCTCCGTGTATGACATTTGCCTTCATATCATCCAGCCTATCCTACTAATGCCGAATTCTGTCGGGGTCTTTCCTACGCTTATTTTCTCTCTCTCTCGATGCGTTCACAAAGTATTTAGATATTAGTCCTAAACAAGAAGGATCTAAGGTTTAGAGATGCCTTTGCATGATAATGTCCTAAAAAGGATGGAATCGACTTCTATATGCTTTATTTATATTTCCTTTTTCTATACAGTTTCACCAAGTGAGAATTCAGAGCGACCATCTTTACTAGCGGCAAAAAAGTTCTGCCATTAACTAGCAACTTATATGCATATTGGATCTGAAAACCTGTTTAATTGATGTGATAACAATGTTACGATGCGTAGATCATTAACCTTTCTCTAGAATGATTATTATTAAACATCAATAATCAGAATATTGGTGTTCGGATACGAAAGTTTTAGTTATAAGTAGCCCTAATTTACCTACTCCACCTCCCGATTATTTTCAGCTCAGATTTGTTGAAGATCGACTGGAGGCTTGGAGGCTGTTGTTATGTGGGTCTCTAAAAACGTGGCCAGTAAAGGTCATGATGTGACTTTAATATCATCTCGAGGTTCTTCTGTATGTCAAGGAGGAGGAAGACGAGGACTTCCGTCCAACCTAAACATAATAGAAACGATAGAACCTTCTTGGCAAGGAATTGGTGCTGAAGAGGCGCACTATCTCATGTACAAGGACCTATTAGAAAAAGAATACGGAAGTGGGAACGGAATAGTATGGGATAATACATGGCATTGCTTTTCGTATCTGTCGGCAAAGAAATTTCCAAAAATGAAAATAATTCATACTAATCACGGTACGGTAGAACGGCAAAAAGTTCCTGTTAATCAGCTACGATTTCCGAGGTATATTGGGCTTTCTAGGGTTCATACTCGATATATGTCATCAGTCCTTAAGATACCAGTTAGATGTGTCCATCACGGAGTTCCTCTACCTCAGATAGAAATAACAAACCGTAATAGTAATATAAAAAACGGAGAATATCTTCTATCAATAAATAGAATAGTCAGAGAAAAAGGGATTGAAGATTCGATAGACTTAGCGGTGAGAACAAGAAATAATATAAAAATAGTTGGTGATGATATACACGTACCAGATCTCTCCTATGTACGAATGATAAGAAAAAAATGCCAAAATAGCGATGGATTAGCAGAGTATCTTGGACTCGTAGACAATAAAACAAAGATAAAATTAATTAAGAAATGTAAAGCTGTTATTGCATGCCCGAAGCCTACCTGGATGGAGGCCTTTGGACTATATGCTGTAGAAGCTAATGCCTATGGTAAACCGGTACTTGCTCTAGCTAATGGAGGACTAAACGATATAATTGTAAACCACACCAATGGTTTTCTAGCTAAATGTACTCAAGAGTTACAAGGATATATTGGTAAGGTTTACGAATGTTCGCCAGAATCTTGTAGACGCAGAGTTGAAGAGCTGTTTACAGATGAAATAATGACTAAAAATTATCTTCAGATCTTCGAAAGGGTGATGGAAGATGTGCCTGCATTCAGATGGTAGTAAAAATAGGCAGTGTTTTACTAGCACCACGGATGGAAAGTATTAAGCATTGTAGATCGATAAAGACTCAAAATATATGTATTTACGCAAGTTTGATTGAAGCTCAAAATGATGCCAAAATTGATTTACAACTCTCAGAGGCAATTTAATACACGCGTTGATACGCAAGCCAGATGATAAAGGAAAATATCGTTGAGTAAAGGAGCGTTAATTTTCTAATAATGCCGATGAAGCTATCTATCACGGTGGGAAACGTATTTCATAGTCGTAGGTCGTAATACAAGCTATTTGTTAAAATAAACAAAGCTTTCATATTCTAGTTGTTCAGCTTTATTTAAGAGTTCATTGGCTAGTTCGTCTTCCATTTCTCGTCTCATAGATTTTGCTAATCTTTTGTAGAATTTTGCTTTAATCATTGGTATTTCTTCAGGCTTTATAATATTTCGTGCAAGTGCAATTTCAGTTGCTTTGGAAAAGCCATCACTATCAACTCTTGCTTTTATTTGATTAAAATGGCTTGGACCTATTCGTGTCCTTGAAGCTTGATATTTCATAAATTTTGGTATTCTATATTTCGTAGGAATTAAGGAAGTGTACTTAAAGTTTGCTCCAAGAGCTGACATTCTTATCCAAGAATGGAAATCTTCCGATGCTTTCTCATTAGGAAAAGGACATTGATACGCAAATTTTATACGTACTGCTGTAGAAGAGGTTATATTGGTAATACCAGTATCCGTTCCCATTTTCATCCAAATATTATTTCCTTCCAGCGGATTTTGCACATGAGATTCCAAGATTTCCAGAATCGGTGAAGAAATTTTTTCTATGGGTGTTAATATATTATTTTCGTCTATTACTTCAAAGGTGGAATAGACTACATCAACTTGAGCGTTATCTAAAAATATTTTTTTAACAACTTCCAGTCTTCTTGGGTGAGATATGTCATCTGAATCATTATAAAGTATTATATCATGACCACGTTCTAATGCCCTAAGGACTCCCAGATTTCTACTTACTCCAGGGCCTACGTTTCTCTCCAAAAAAATGATATCAATTTTTGGGTAGTATTTTTGCTTTAATTGCATTAAATAATCATGGGTTTCCTTATTATGAGCCATATCAACCACAATAATTGCGCTCCAATCTTCATCAGTTTGTAAAAATAGCCCTTCTATGGTGTCAGCAATTAATAGCTTTTTCTCCCTATCCTGCTTTTGTTGTTCATATTCATTTGCATAATAAGGAATAATAAATGCACTTGAAAACCCCTTGTCATTGTTTATTTTTGTCATACGAGTCTCCTTGTCATAATACCCAGCCTACCAATTAGCTAGCTGGATATATTTTTGTCTATCTGTAGCTAAAACACATGTAAGCAACATCGATCAAAGACAGATATAATCAATCCTCGGATTGGTACAATAATGTCCACTATAAAATCAATGATGAAAAGCTAGCAAAACAAACATTGCCTTTAAATTGTAATTTTAGTAATTTCAGAATTACCTTTGGCTTTTTAAGATTCGTAAAAATGTTTGATGATTGTCGAGTCAGCCGGGTTATCTGTGTAACTTATTTTGTTCATCATGGCTGTTGATGTAATTGCCATTGTTTAGATAGCTTGCTCCTTTTTGGAAATGTCTTTCTATTTGAAGTAGCGAAAAGCCGCATAAGCACCTCCTCCCTATGTCTAGCCGGTTCGGGGCAGTGTACTACTACAAATTGACTCAAAAGTCGCCACACGAGTATATTATCAATCTAAGATTATGCAAACCAACATAAAACAGCGTAACGTGTTTAATAGTCTATTACCGTGGCATTGCTAAGCAGGTTTGAAAGTATAGCGGGTTTGCCTATTATAGCTCCATCTATAACCTCGCTGTTATTATATCCTGCTATGCTCAGACATACTTCACATATGATGACTTTTCCGCCTTCAGCAATGAAGTTTGTAACGTTGTTAGTTAGGGTATCAAGTCCCAGGTAATGATGGGGATGTTTAACTCCGATTTGTACTCCTTCTACACTAAGTAATAGAGTAACATTATGTCCTACTTTTAGCATTGTAGTAGCATCAGAAATAGCCACAGTTGCTCGCCAAGGCTCATCGCTGCTTAGATGATAGACTAAGGGATTACCAACTTGTTCTTTTGCATATGCAAAATGAGAAGAAGAAAATGATGATGATAAAGGAAATGATGATGATGATGAGATAGTAGCCATACCAAATAGTGGAATAGATAAAAATAACATCATCAAAGGCTTCACGTTCCTTGCAACACTAGTCATAAGACAGTACCATCCAACATTTCTTTAAAACAACAAGTGAAAGAGATTTAGCCATATAGTGAAACAAACAATATCCAAGCTTAATCATATTAAACTGATATTATCTTTGTTTTTAAGTGCTGCTGACTACATTGGTTAAATAGTTTCATCTTTAGCAAGAACGTAAAATGACGTTTAAGAGGAGAACCCGGCTGCTAACGGTTAGCGTATCTTCAATATCAATAAATCAAAATGGTCGCTCTGCCTAAAAGAGAAACACAAAGTTACAAAAAAACCGTTTTCTATTGCTGCTGCCTAAATTTCTCTATGACATGATACCCCAAGTCAATAAATATTACAATTTTCAAAAAAAAAATAACGGCTAGGTTTTTTCGTTAAATTAGAATATGTACCTTCCTTTATTCTATGTTGTGAGGCTCAAGATGGGCTAAGTCGTTGTTGTGCACCATATATTGGTGTATTTCCAAAATGATTCTCAGTTTTACCTGGATCAACCCATATGCTTACTGCAGTATCGCCCATTAATTTTATAGAAATTGGCACTCCTGTAGCAGGTCCTTTCTTTAGTGATACAGTGGCTGTACCATTGTAAGTAGTAGCTTCATTACTTGTTGTTGGCTTCCCACTCACCTTAAAGTCTGTTATAGTATGCTTATGCGCTGCACTACCATTCAACATAAACATCTGGAATGTAGCATTGAATATTGGGGAATTAGATTGCATATTAGTAAAGTCCCATATGCCTGAAGTGACCCATGCTGGCTTTCCATCCTTTCCATTTTGGATGCTAGCAATTGTTCCAAATTCAGAGCCGTTCTTATCGGTTTTTTGTGCATTTGCAAGAATGCCAGTGTTATTAAATACCGCCCCTGAGACTATAATCATCAGCATTGATGCTATTACAACTACCACTATTGAACCTGTAAATTCACTGGGTTTGTTTTTTCTTCCTGTCATTAATATATATAATTTAATAATCTATAAAAGGGTTCTAGGTAACTGTAGGCGCGCTCTCCCTCTCTTACTACGGATGTGTGTTATTAGTATTCGAACAATGCAATAAGATCTGAGGATGGTATAGGATCAGATTTTGTTTTGTCAGGCGAGATTGCAGACAATAGATTTTCAGTAGCTTTCCCAAAGACACCTTTTGAGAAAACGTTTCCTTCAGAAATCTATATTATCTTAGTTACAACATGTTACTTAGGTTTGCGCCATAAATGTATATTTTGTATATACATCATATTTGCTAAATAATTTACAGACAGTAAATAGTTTGATGAGGGTTCGGTAGCGATGTAGGGTAAATTTGACTCACTTTTGGCACCCAAGTATTAATATACTAAAGTTACAGATTGAGACAGAATAAACGAATTAACAATTATATTATATTATAATTATTATCGACCAGCCCCTGGTAATCCGAGAACCTTAGCGGGAGAACGAAAATCACTTTGAATATATATTCCTTCATGTGTAGTGACCTTTACTCCATTGACTAGAGTATCTGGTTTAGGATAAAAAAAGTATGACTGGCCAGGGTCAAGATATGACAAATTCTGGATATCATTCTTTCCCAGAACAACTACTATCCCTGTAAGCTGTTTTAACCCAACATTCGTTAACCTTATTCTATACATTATACCTGAGATATCTGTTGTATCCTTAGTCGGATCTACCTCAAGGCCAAACTTAGGCTTATTTATTTGGCTAGTATAAAAATATAAGCTTAGTAAGATTCCACCAACCACAATAACGACATAATAGATGCGATGTCTAATCATTGTAATAATAATAATAGCTCTTTATTGGTGTTATAAAATATACTATCAGAAAATTCGAATCTGGGGCTATATGGATTATTATTTTTCAGTATAAAAGAGGATTTTTTAAGGTTTCGATTGCCGTTCTGATGAGAAAATCCCATAACAAAAG
Source organism: Nitrososphaeraceae archaeon (assembly GCA_035643635.1). Taxonomy (GTDB): domain Archaea; phylum Thermoproteota; class Nitrososphaeria; order Nitrososphaerales; family Nitrososphaeraceae; genus DASQQB01. The sequence continues at coordinate 7,216 of DASQQB010000019.1, forward strand.
CAACGGATTCCTTTTATAGTCTTTTATAAGCAAACAATAGTTATAAAGCGAGACAAAGGAAGAAAGAAGGTGATGTGGATTAACACCGTTAAAAGACATAGAAATTAAAGAATTTGAATGGTATTTACGTGACTATTTTTTTCGACAGTCTAATAGTCAACAGGATAGTCGACACAAATTCCAAAAAGAAAGAGTTGTGATAGAAATGATGAATTTGTATCTAAGATACAGAAACTCTAATTTAGAGAAATTAAATGAGCTGGTAACTCTTGTTAGTGAAAATCTAATTTCCCGCCATATCATAATAAAAAAGAGTAACAATATATCAGCAGATAATTCTTGGTGGGAATTGACAAACAACCTTTCTAGATTGCAATGTTCCAAATGTTTTTACATTTCTTATCTAAGTATTAAGGAATCAAGGAATTGCTTAAGATGCTCAAGTACTGAATTGCACGATTTTCCAAAGAGAAAATCATAGTCCCATTATTATTCTCACTCACATATACATACGCACATGGTAACATTTTCTGTTTTACATTATCTCTCTCTTTATGGATGCAGAAGATGGGATCAAGACGAAATTTAACTGCTTGTTCTTAACATTGTTTCACGTTTAATCAATATAAATTATAAAGAATAATGCCGGAGTAGACTAAGGATCCTACAAAATTCCAAATCAAACATTTTTCTTTTTTAACAGTCGAAGAGACATGATGAAAACAACCAATATTACTCCGGCGCTAATTAGAAAAGTAAATCCCCCAATTGAATTATACAAAAATCCACCGATAGTAAGCCCAAATATACTCGCTAGGCCTCCGAAACTACCCGCGACTCCTTGTACTGCTCCTTGAAGCTTTGATCCGGCGCGTCTTGACAATATGGACATAAAAGATGGCCACATAAGACCATTCCCAACTGCAAATAGTATTACAGCCCCGCCTACTGAAACAATGTTATTTGACACAAACAAAATAAAATTTGTACCTAAAATCAAGCTTCCAATGATAACTAATTTTTCCTCTGAGAACTTTTTTAATGCTTTACGTAATACAGGACCTTGAACAAAAACCATTATTCCACTTAATACTGCATAAAAAATTCCCAGCTGTGTTACTGTCCATTTGAGATCGTGAGCAGCATGAGTAGGAAAGGCAGCGTAATAGATGTTAAATCCTAGAAATATCAAAAAATATAACACAAGTAAAAAAGAAATATGTTTTAGTTTGAAAACATCTCGGAATCTGGGCTTTATAGTACCTGCCGAGGAATAGGGCTCTCTGCACTCCTGCGAAAAAACTTTTCTAATGGTTCCTTCTTCCGGAGCTATTATTTCTACCGTAGAGGACTTGGATTCTTTTAACAGAAAGCCTATTACAATTATCGCCACCAAAGATATGATTAATGCTGCTAGAACAGGTAATATTGCTCCATAGCTAGTTCCCCCTAAAATTCCAGCTAGTGCAGGGCCTAGAATAAACCCAAGGTTAGAAGATATTGCCATCTTCCCAAAGTTTCTACTCCGATTTTCATCTGAGGAGATATCAGCAAGATATGCATTGGCTACAGAAACATTTCCACCAGTAATCCCGTCAATAGCTCGGGCAACAAACAAGGCAAGCAATGGAACAACAATCTCGACTGTTCCGATAAACGCCATATCTATGTTAAAAGATTTGTTACTGGGCAAAAACAATGCAAAAAGAAATAAGATCCAACCAGCTGATGTTCCTACATTACTCAACAAAAGAACTTTTTTCCGTCCAAAAGTATCAGACCATCTTCCCAACACTGGAGCTCCAATAAGTTGGAAAGCAGGATAAGTAGCGGCGAGTAGTCCATAAATTATGGCGTTACCTCCTAATTTCATGACTAGAAAAACTAGGAAAGGCAAAACGATACTAAAGCCAAGAGTACCTACAAAGTTAACTAATAAGATAGGAAAAAGTGGAGGCGGTTTTACTAGACTAGCCATTATTTAGGCTACCAGTAGCGTTACTATTAAAATTAAGATCATAAGTCTTGACGCCTTGATGCTTCAAATACTTCAATATCGAAAGTCCTGTTGATATTCATTTATATCCGCTTCGGCTTTCATATATTGATAAAAATGTTTAAGTGTCATTGACTTATCCGTTTTGGTGCTATGACTAATCCTCCTACGGTAAGGGCCGTATATTGGCCATCAACGGCGGCTGCTTTACTGCTTGCTAGATTATTCATTTTAATAGCAAAAGCTACACGCCTAATAATCAACATCACTTTAATAATAACAATAATTATAGACAGCAGTCTGATAATGTAGTAGAACTAATGTCAGTTAACTTATCCATACCTGATGATGAGGATAATAATAATAATACTGATCCTAATTTTACATCTATATTCAATGGAAAGAGCTTAGAAGGCTGGGATATGGCTGGAAAAGGTAAATTTGTAATCATACTAGAAGATAAAGCGATTCAATCAGTAGGAGGAACAGGTTTACTGTGGTATACTAAAAAGAAATATAATGATTTTGTACTCAAACTCGAATGGAAAGTATCTAAGGAAAGTGATAATTCTGGAGTTTTTGTACGATTCCCCGATCCTGACGACAATCCAAGTATTGCAGTTAATGAAGGCTATGAAATACAGATAGACAATAAAGCTGGTGAGGCTATTCATAATACAGGCGCAATTTATGACTATGCTGCTCCTATTAAAAAAGTAGTAACAAAACCAGTAGGGGAGTGGAACACAATGAAAATCCACGTGCTAAATCAATCATATAATGTCCTGATAAATGGAGAAAAGGTGACAGAGTTTACAGGTGATAGACTAACTGAAGGCTATATAGGACTTCAGGCGCATGATGAAAAATCGAAGGTATCATTTAAGAATATAATGGTAAAAGAAATCAAATCTTAAAGGATAAGGAAAAATTCCTTATTCATATATGACTCAAAATTACTCTTGTTCTTTTTCATTTCCTTTCGAATGATAATAGCACTCTAAGAACAACGATTAATTTCACATTTTTATTCTAGTGAGTCTGGAGCCCTACTTCTGCATTCATAAGCGAACACCTGCAATGAAGTATCGACCCACTTCTAGAGTCGTCCCTGAACAGACTTTATATATTGACGCAATAGGATCGTGTAGTTAGTATATACTTCTTCGATTATTTCCAACTAGACTTCATATCTATTCCTCGAGTGTGATCTTAAGCCTTCAGGTCTTGGATTAGACTCTTCCCGTGCATGATCAATTATTTTTGCGAAAAATTTCTTCTCTTTTTCCGGTAATCTGGTAACTGCAATAATTGTCAGAACCTATTGCAACTTTATGGCATGTCAGTGTTAACTTTTCATATTAATACGATCTGGTGGTAGTCGTAATCTTCGCTTAAGAATTCTTAACTCATGAAAAGACACTACAAACGTTCATCGATTATGAAAAGGTTATGGCTAAGAGAAGACTACCTGCCGTTCGTAAAGGATCTCTTCTATAAGACTTGAACTAGATCACTAATGGCTCGGCGATCTAGTAACTTAACGGGATTGTCAGCGGTAATATGTATGCGAAGGTTTTGCAACATCTTTTTCATGATTTTTCTGTCTGGATTCTTCTATGTTCCTGCTTGATATGAGCTTGGGTTTCTTCACGTGTTTTAAATTTTAACCTGCACACTCTACAAATTAGGCGTCTGACTTTGAATCGTTTCCTAAGGTGGCTATAGGACGGAGACTGGATAATATCCAAATAATTTCCCTCTTCATATAGTTCGTCATCATCTGACGTGTATCCATTACTAGCTAACACGATGGGACCCCCTTAGTTGACCCAAATACTTCCATAGAAATGTAACCCCCATGGTCCACCAATGCGATCCGAGTTATCTTTGGTACAAATACTTATTGAATCAATGTACGATTTTACTAATTGCATGTCAGTGTAGAATTTTTCTTGATGTTTCAACATCATCCACAGGTAGCTCAAAATGAACTATTGTTGGCATTTATAAAAGTCGAGGTACTTTAAAAATAAAAAAGAAATAGTTTGTGGACACCTACGTTAAAAGGCTACGTAAGATACTTGAAAATCTATAAACCTAGTATAATGGAAAATATGCGTATAGAGTAATGCACTTACATTCTATTACAGTTTTTTTCTGTCTTTTGTCCTTTTCTTGTTCTCAACGTAGACCCCTGCTCAACAAACGTTTAGTTTACAACAAAGACTGACTGAAGTAAATCATCCTGGCGATACATTCATAACATATCCAAATCTAGGACATCTATTCTATTCTTCATTTCATTGGTCTACTGGGATCGGACCATTTGAAAAAGATGTTTTAGCAGATATCTGCGCATGGCTTGAAGCCCATTCAGATCTTTCATAATCCTTTGCTAATACTGCTCTGCTACCAGTCATATGGCGCAAACATGACTTAATTAAAAAATTAGGATCACAGCAAGCTTTAATTCAAAACATGTGGATAAATCTAGCTCCATCCTATAGCACATTTGTAGCCTGGCATTACTTGTAATTTTTTCTATCCTACCAGCGTAGCTTTTTAATACAATGAGTACTACTATATTCAGTATAAAATGAAGCCGATAGAAACCATATTTTGGTTAGGTACAGCTGGCGTGCTATATATGGCTGCCAATAGCATAGTAAAAAATGTAGCAAAAGATGTGGTAAAGGATGTCTTCAAAGAAACTGGTAAGCATAGTAACTATGAACGTAGCATATGGTGGTAATAGATAATCCATTAATAACCTCAGATGTTTACTCTCTATTGAGCCACACTATTTTTTCTTATTTTATCTCTAGCTAATAATAAGCAATGCTCTATAGCATCTCAAATAAAAAATAAATAAACTGGCTTGATTGTTATATATTTGCAAAGAACGTCATTTGATGGAGTCTTGTAGATTTTAAAAAAGTAAATATGCAACTTGATTAGATTCAAGTTTACTTTTCATGCTATCTAACCAATATCAATAATTGATATATGAATTTTCTTGTCAATTTTATGGTTTAGAATACATTTAAAGAGCAAGGGCTCTTTACTACTTTTAAGGAAGAAGTAGTTACGCCGATATCGTCATGTGTTCCACCGAAATTAGCAGAAGCTGTGACTGTGGGAGGCGAGGTTTTTATCTGTATCCATTCATATCCAGTTGCCTTGAATTTTTGAGCGAAGACTGAGCATGCTGCCTCGAGTGCTATAATTAAATTATTCATCCAGGATAATTTTTGTGAATTCGTAAATTCTGTCATTATATTCAGTCCCTTGATGTTACCCCTTCAGTTACTTACTCTCTTCATGTGCCCACCACATGAATTGGTCGTCATCTTCAGCTGTCATCAATGACCAGTGCCAGGTGGCGTCAATTATGCCATAGGATATTTAGTCATACCACCTTAGCCAAGATTTTTGCCGCTTGGAAATCTGCCTTCGCCTCTAATTTCTGAGGTAAAGCTAACTTCTGTTGTCACTCCCTCAATTGGATGAACTCTTGTTATTTTAAAGCCTGTTACATTGCCATTCTCTTCTGGTTTGAATGATACGTTATAATCGAAATTGAAATCTGTCTCATAAGAAGCCCATTTAAAATTCCAACCCATCCTCTTCTCATTAGCTGCCAACGTATAGCAGGAGGCTCGAGAAATAGCAATCATGGTAACATCCCTTTGGTTTAAATGCACAATTATTCCATTGAAATTGTCAGCCCAAAATGAGCAATGCAAACAATCTCCTTTTGCTGTTTTCACATTAAACTTATTTAGGCTCGAATATATTTTAACCGCTTAAAGCATCTGAAAGACCGACTATTTACTAAGTAATCCAAATAGACGATTCCTATACAAATTCTAGACCAAACTAATGCTCGATTTCTTGCACGTTATGAGAGTGTCATTTTGGCTACAAAAGAACGCAACTCAGAGTCACTCATTTTCCTTTTTGCATCAGCATACAATTTTGCATCCTTACCAACAGGATATCTAAAGAAATTATTATTTTTGGATTGTTGCCTAGGGAAAATTACTGACCTTTCAACACTTTCAAATACTACTTTGGCAACTTCCTTAGGACCAGGTGCATTACTCATGGCTGGATAGTAGTGAGATAGAAACCTCTCTACCACATTAGTATATTTGGTAGTTTCTCTGTTAGATTTAGGATTATCCGAGTGTGTAATACAGCCACTATCAATCTCTGGGGATGAAGTTACTGTCGTTGATTTAGAAGGAGATAAAGATGATGACAATACAGATGATGAAATCGACTGAGTATTCTCTGGTATTACAATATTTTCTACAAAATTGGTGTTAACTACGCCAGGCTCAATAAGTATTACCTTAATTCCATATGGTTCTATCTCATAAGCTAAAGATTCACTCAATCCTTCTAATGCAAACTTTGTGCTAACATATACTGATGATGCAGGAAATCCAACATAACCTGCCAGCGAGGAAATATTAACGATAGTTCCACTTTGTTGATTTCTCATAATAGGAAGTACTTGTTGTATTGTTCTAATTGCTCCGAAGAGATTTGTTTCAAATTGTTTTTTGATATCTTCCATGGGCTGATCTTCGAGGGCACCAAATAGTCCAAAGCCGGCGTTATTTACCAAAATATCAATCCTCATTTCTTTGCCATCATCAGATATTTTTTCGAAGGCCTTTGCTACAGAATCGTCTTTATCTACGTTCATCTCGATGACCTTCAGCGGAATCTTTTCCTTTTTTGCGATCTTTTGAAGTGAACTGGCCTTAACCAAATCTCTCATAGTAGCATAAGTGCGAATTCCATTACGAGCGAACAATAGGCAAGTCTCTAATCCAATTCCAGTTGAACTACCACTAACGACTGCAACCTTTTGATCTTTAGGCACCAATCTTCTATCTAATGTAATAATATCCTCTTTATATTGTATCTTTATATTGTAACCCGTATTGAATTCGTATATTGAAAACGATAACAATCCACTAAATTAAATTTATGATCTTCATCGTTATCTAGTAACAAACTACTAGCCTGCGAGTTATAATGTTGTGCTTATTGTTTTACTCATTTTGCGTTTATAGATTACTGTCTGTAATCTATTGCATCCCGCCTATCGTGAAACCACTAATGTATAGTCTTTAGGACTACAAATTATAACTTTATAAATGTCGATTCAGGCAACTAATACTGATCCATTAGTCAGTAACATTATCTCCTTATCCAAATTTTAAAATGGCATTAAAATCAAAAAAGAAAGAAGTACAAAGACAATATTCTACTGTCTTTCTCCAACCAATATACTAGGCTGCGGCAACATCTGGCAAATGGGATCGAAGAGCATTGGAGCGCCAGCAGGTAATTAGTGTTGGCAATTAATCAGCAACGTTACTACCGCATTTCTCTTCTTGTGCCACCAGTAGGTCTCAAATACTAATACTGATACTAATAAACCAACACAAGACAGTGATAAGTCCATTAACGATGATGTTCTAAAAGATTCATTGTCAACAGCAACGAGTAATGATAAAAAATTAAAGACAATCAACCCATCAACAGAAGAGATTCTTAACGAATATGAACTAATTGGTAAAGAACAATTAAATGATACAATAAAGAAATCAAAAAATGCATTCTTAGACTGGAAAGGAGATATTGATAAGCGTACAGATTTCCTCTATGCGTTTGCTAAAGAACTTAGAAAAAACAAAGAAAATCTAGCAAAAACTGCTACATTGGAGATGGGAAAGGCAATAAAAGAATCCAGATCGGAGGTAGAGAAATGTGCATGGACTGCAGAATATTTTGCGGATCATGGAAAGATATTCCTCAACGATGAAGTTGTTAACACAGATGCAAGAAAAAGCATCGTAAAATTTCAACCACTTGGTGTAATTGGAAGTATAATGCCATGGAATTTCCCCTATTGGCAAGGATTGAGATTTGCTGCTCCTTCATTATTGGTTGGTAACACTATAGTATTGAAACCTGCAAGTGCTACAATGCAATGTGGAATAGAAATTGAAAAAACCTTTGATAAAGCTGGAGTGCCACAAGGAGTTTTCCAAACACTTGTCGGAGATTCTAACATTGCAGAGATGCTTATAGATTCAGATGGGGTTAGCGCAGTAACCTTTACCGGAAGTATTCCAGTAGGTGCCAAAGTAGCACAGAGAGCTACTTCCCAATTAAAGAAAACAGTCCTGGAATTAGGGGGAAGTGATCCTTTCATAGTATGCGAAGATGCAGATATAGAAAAGACATCTACAGGTGCTGTCAAAGGTAGATTTATTAATTGTGGACAGAGCTGCATAGCGTCCAAGAGATTTATTGTTAGCAAAAAAGTGGCAAACGAGTTTATCGAAAAATTTGTACAAAAAACTGAAAGACTAAAAGTAGGGGATCCTCTATCAGACGATACAGAGATTGGACCTGTAGTGAATGCAAAAAGCCTTGAAAACATGCAAGGGATAGTAAAAAGAACAGTGAAGGAAGGAGCCGAGCTTCTTACAGGAGGAGAAAGAATGAAAGACAAAGGCTACTTCTTTAATCCAACTATCTTTACTAATGTGTCACCTCATATGGAAATAGCTCAAGAAGAAGTATTTGGTCCTATTGCTCCAATAATTACTGTCGAAGATGAAAAAGAAGCTATTAAAATTGCAAATGACTCAAAATTTGGTCTTGGTGCAAGTATATGGACCCAGGATTTAGATAAGGCAGAAGCATTATCGTCAATGGTTCAATCAGGAATAGTTACTGTGAATAACGTGGTAGTTTCAGATCCTCGGGTTCCTTTCGGAGGGGTAAAGAATAGCGGATTTGGAAGAGAGTTATCTAGATTCGGAATGCTTGAATTTGTAAACATAAAGTCAGTAAGGTTCTATGATCAGTTGATTTACGAACATCATGTAGAATAAGATATATGTACATGTATGATATGTATATATTTATCAAAATTCACGATATTGATAAAAATCAACCATGTCAGATACTATCGAAAATGTTCTTATACTGCAAGGCGGAGGTTCCTTAGGTGCCTTTGGCTGCGGAGTCTTCAAGGCCCTTGCTAGCAATAATATAAAAATCGATATAGTTGCAGGCACATCAATCGGTGGAGTAAATGCCGCCATCATAGCTGGTGGCAAACAAGAAGGACATCCAGAAGAGGTATTAGAGCAATATTGGATGGAACTAGCCGAGGGAAGTACAAGTAGTTATCATGAAAGTCTTCTTTCTCAATATGTTCCTTTAGCAGAGGACACAAAAAAATTAACTCATATTTCCCAAGCAAAATCAACAATGTCGTTTTATGGTTCTGCGCTTCATGGTAATGAGAAAGTCTTTATACCAAGATGGAAACCTGAATACTGCTTTAGAGATCCCCAGTACTTTGCACCTAATGATTGGACGTATCTTTATGACCATTCACCTTTAGTGAAGACTGCAGAAAAGTATATTGATTATAACAAATTGCAACCAAATGGTAATTCTAATGCGCGTCTAATAATAACTGCTGTTAATGTGTTAACCGCAGAGCCCCTAATTTTTGACAGTGCGAAACAAGAAATTACTTCAAAGCATCTACTGGCTGCAACAGGCTATCCTACATATTACTTTCCATGGATTAAAGTACAAGAAGGAATATATGCTTGGGATGGCAGTTTGCTAAGCAATACCCCATTAAGAGAAGTCATAGACGCATCACCGGTAAAAGATAAAAGAATCTTTTTGGTAGAAAATTATCCCAAAAATATTGACAAACTACCAGGTAATTTGCAGGAAGTTCAGCACAGAGCAAGGGATATTATGTTCAGTGATAAAACTATGCACAATGTCCAATTGTCCAAAACAATAACCTACTATCTTAGGATTATTAATGATCTTTACAAGATGCTAGAAAAGCATTTTGATCCAGAAGAGAATAAAAATAAAGAAGATAAAGAAAAGTTTGCTGATATTCAAGCTAGATATAAAAAAGTATCAGAAGAACATGGAGCTGAAATTAAAGGTGTACATTATATAACCAGAACAGAACTATATCCGTCACTTTACGAAAATGCAGATTTTTCATTAGATGCAATAAGGAATTCAATAGAAGATGGAGAAATAAAGACTAATCAGATATTAAAAGAAATTTCA
>DASQQB010000020.1:0-16036 GCA_035643635.1 Nitrososphaeraceae archaeon
AATTAATCATGTTGAATGTACTCTGTAGCTTGCTCAATGGGTAATGCTGGATTATCTTCCTTTTGATTATTTCGAATCTGTACCATCTCTAGAACAAACTTTTCTAGTAGTATGGTTCCATAAAAATCAGGATTGAGTCTGTACATATTTGTTTTGCCTATTTTTCTACTGTGGTAAATAAGCTGATTCCTTTCAAGACTTGGAATTTCTCTAAAAACTGTTCTAAAAGACAATCCCGATTTCTCAGCTATTTCAGCAGGAGAGTAGTCGAATTCCTTGTGATCAAGAAAAAAATCCAAAATCTGAGCAATAGACTGTGAAGAAAAAATATCAGATAAAATACCAGCGCGCTTTGATTCTTGGTTGCTCTCTGAAAACATATTATAATTGGAAAATGGTCATATTTGTCCGTTTCTGCTGAATTTCCTTACCACTATCTTGAGCATATTTAACGTCCAACTAATAATTAAATAATACTTCTTAACGATTTATCGTGTGAACAGATTTGAGATTGCTATTGCTATTATGCGAATAATTTTCAAAAGACAGAGGCCAAATCCCGGTCTTTTGTATAACTGAAGGATTTCCCACTCGTTCTGAAACTTTTGTTTTAGAAGCAATCAGCAATTTGTTGCATCTAGGCTTTATCTCGTATAATGAATCTGGACGTATTACGTACAACAAAGAAAAAAAGAGAGAAATATTGAGAATTATAGATCCGTTCCCTGACCGACAGATTATAAAGTTAACAGATCCCACGGAACAAATTTGTAAGAGACTAATGTATACAAGAAAAGTTGACACTGACAGAGGGCCTATCTTTCATCGAAGACATACAGCGATAGAAAAGGGTGCTTTGGTAATGTCGGTATTATTTTTTGGATTTATAAGCCTACTAAGCAGTGCTATATCGACTGGGGATGTTTACCAACATGTTAGATTGGTAGGCGTACATTATTATCATCATCACATTCATCCCTACGATGAGCTTTTCTTTAGGTCGTACTATATACATGTGTACGGAAATATGACCGGCTCTTATAATCTGCCATATATCAAGGCAGAAGGATATAGTGATGACGACGGCTCTTCTTTTATACATGGTACCATACACAATCGTAATTATCTCTGACGTTGATTCTAAGGGGGAATACTTAATAGATAAGATTCATTAACGCTCCTACGTTTGTATCTGAAGGCTTATAAAGAGTCGCGCGCCATAAAATGTAGTATATAGAGACAATTTGTCATTACACTTAAATATAAAAAGCATTTAAATTGCTGTTATGAAGACAAAGTAAAGACAATCCTTGCGATAATAGGACTAATAACAGTTCTTGCTGGAGGGCTTGGCCACTCTTAATCCGGACGCCTTAGCCCAGCTCAATAGTACTATTTCAAAGAACACAGTAATACAGAATATCCCAACGTCTGGTACCAACGCCACTAAGGAAGGCATTTATATTCATCATAAGCCGGACCCAAATAATCTAAATATTACAGGTTCTGTTCCTCTTGCATCCTTGGTAACGAAGGCTATTTCGTCAAATATTAAAACTACGCTAAATGAAGCTATATTACTTGCCCAAAAAACGGTAGGCTCAAATTCGTCTGCAATATCTGGATTTATCCGTCCACTAAACGACTATCTTGTATATGATATAGATTTAATAAATAATAGTAATAACACGTTATATAGAGTCATAATAGATCCAGGAGGAGGGAAAATTTTATACAATCATGCTGTACCGTCATTATGGATTAGCCATTCAATGATGTTTGGAAAAGGTAAAATCGGCAAGTGCTTTGGAGCATTCGGAGAACATGACTGCAAGTGGTCTACCCATAAACCTATGAATAATAATGGCGGTTACTTTAGTGGCAGCAGCAATTTACATACTAATACTACAAATTATAATGTTTTTACCAACATCAAACTGCAGTAATAATCTGCAGGCAAAGCCATAAATCTGCCTAATGAGGTAAAATCAATATAAAAAATACCATAAAGGAAGAGATACCAATCACATTGATGCCAAATAGAATAGTATATATGAATAAATGGCAAAAACAATGAATACTAATAATTCTTATCCTTATGCCGGCAGCGATTTTGTTACTTTAAGCGTTAAAAATATCTCCATGATTTATAATTCATCGATATCCAAAGTGGTATCGCTTAGAAGAATTAATTTCTCAGTAAAAAGAGGAGAATTTATATCCATAGTAGGTCCATCCGGGAGCGGAAAAACCACGTTAATGAATATCTTGGGTGCTTTAGACAGACCAACTTCAGGTAAAGTATTCATTAATGGAATTGACATATTTTCATTAAGTGATTCAGAGATTGCAACAATGAGAAATGATATGATAGGTTTTATTTTTCAATCTTATAACTTGATAAACAGGACAACTGTACAGAAAAATGTAGAGTTCCCTGGCATAACTGGTGGCATGAGTGATAAAGATAGAAGGAATCGTTCATTAAAGTTATTGGGATTTTTAGGAATTAGGGACAAAGCTAAATACAAACCGTCACAATTAAGCGGCGGGCAACAACAAAGAGTAGCGATTGCTCGAGCCCTTATGAACGATCCGAAAATAATTCTTGCTGATGAGCCTACTGGAAATTTAGATACCAAAACAGGAAATGAAGTTTTTGGTTTATTAAAATTACTTTCGGCCAGATTTAAGAGAACTATAATAATGGTCACACATAACCCTGAACTTGCAGCTGCCTCAGACAGATCCATACATATTAGAGATGGAGCCATTGAGAAAGAGGTTATCCACTTTGAAAGAAAGTAACCGTAATCTTTTATTTGCTCTGATTTTTATCAATTTTCTTTTAATAAGTATTATTATAGTCATGCCATCTATAGTAAGGGATTCGTTAGCAAAGTCCTCTTCTCCTTCATCGACCTCGTCGGCTCCAACCACTTCTAATACTTCTGGCATCGTAATTCCTGTTGCTCCTATCGTAAAAAAGGTAAAAGAACCATCAGTTAAGATTTCATTTGTGAATTCTTATTGGACTGATAATACAGCTGTAGAGACAGTCGTGGCTGGGTCTTCCTCTACTCGCGTATCAGCAAGCCCAATAGCGCCAGTAGTTAAACAAGAGGTAGGACCAGGCGAAGGCCCGTCGACTCTTGCTATTGTATTAATCAATAGAGGGGCCGCAAATATTACTGGCGTTACTGGATCATTAGATCTTCCATCTGGATTTAAACCCCTCATCGATCCAAAAAAAAGTCATGTTCCTGGAGCACATTCGGATACTGCTTTAGGGAGCTACGACGGAGTCATCAGGGCAGGTGAAACATTTACTCTTTACTTTGCGATAAACGTTTTAGATAATGCTAATCTGGGAAAACATTCAGCCGATCTTAAAATAGGATACTTTAAACTAAACGGGCAAAACGGGAATTCTCAGTCGAAAACAATAACAGTGCCATTTACGTTGCCAGGGAAGGTTGTCTTGGACGCGGCATCTCGGTTTTCCGCCTCTTCATCCAACTTCTCCTCTGTTCAAACACTGAATTTGACTCCGGATGTACCTAATATGGTAAGGCTAACTATTCGGAATCATGGGTCTGCAACTGCTAATGGTGTTATAGCTACTATTTCTGGAGTGACTAGTAGTGCTAATGCAGATAATAACATTAATATTGTTACCGGAAATTCAAGCTCCGGCTTAGTACAGCAACCCTCATCTTCGTCATCAACAGTAAATCTAGGAACCAAGACGTTCAATATTGGAACCGTATTTGCAGGTCAAACGGCTACAATATCTCCTGTAATTTATCCCAGTATTTCTGCTGCTGGAACAGTACAAATCTTGGATCTGAGTATATCCTATAATGATGCTTATGGCAATAAAAAGACTTCAAGCCAGTTAATAGGTCTTCAAATATTGCCTTCTTCACCTCAACCTGGTTTAAGCATAACTCCTATTCCGTCTGCATCTCAAACTTATACTTCTCCGTTCCACTCTTATCCATTATCTCTATTCCAGTCATCCTTATCCTACTCTCAATCATCATCTTCTACAATAACGAGACCGATAGCTTTTTCCTCTCCCCCATTAGAGGGCATTACTAGAAGCAACGGTAGTATTGATACGAGCGCTCAATTGCCCGAGCGACCGTCCTCCTCCTCCTCGAATTCATCTAATCCCCTTATCCAGATAAAAGCTGGAAAGGTTCAAGATTTGAAATTTATGATTAATAACAACAACATAGCCAGTATTAATTCTGCTGTCAGCATTCCAGATTCAATAAATGATTTGGCCGTATCACTTTCTTCTCAATCCAACTCTGTTAGGATTGTGGGCCCTTCAAGTTGGAACCTAAATAGTATAAAGCCTCAATCGCAACAAGAATTGTCTACCCAAGTTTTTGCCTCTACATCTTTAATCGGAAATCCCATTTTTTTCACAGTCAATATACAATACATACAATTTGGCCACCAACTAAAGACAGCTACTTTTAACTTAGGAGCGATTGTTGTTGGCGATATAAAGATATCTGTAAATGACCCAAATATCAGGTATATTGGTAACACCCCATATCTTGTAGGCAATATTTTAAACCAAGGAAATACACCGGCTTTATTTAGTAGTATAGAAATGATAAAACAAAACCAAGCAGCATTACAGCAGCGGCAGCAAAAATCTTTGATGCCCTCCTCCTCACCCTCACCTTCATCTTCTACTATCAAAAATTCTACCATAACATTCCTTTCACCTTTATCTTCGCAATATCTTGGTAGTCTAGCAGTAAACTCTCCTGTCTCATTCAAAATTCCACTCAAAATACTGCAGTTGCCAGCAACAGTATCAACAGAACAAAAGAATGCTGCTAATAGTAGTCTTACACAGAATACAACGGCAAATGCACAAAGAACAAATAGGACCTTCTCCAATATTATAGACACTAAGAACGATACGACTTCGGGAACCTATCCTGTATCGCTTAAAATTACGTACAGTGATGATTTAAAAAATACTCATGAATTAATTGAAAATAAATCAATCAGCTTTGACTTTCAACCAATAGTACAGACAGGAGAAAAAGGGGGAGTGGGAAATAGATCAGGACAACAACAAATACAACAGCAGTCTAATCTTACAAACGGCTTTATTGATGCTTATTGGGCTGCAAATATGGCTACAAGTACAGGGACAAATGATTTTACCAGTAATGGTAATTCGTCGGCTATATTGTCAAGTACATTGCCAGTACCACCTCAGCAAGAAGTAGGTCCAGGAGAAGGTAAATCTGTACTTGCGGTGGTTTTAAGTAATACCGGTTTTTCAGATATCAACGGTATCATAGGATACCTTACAGTTCCACCAGGATTTAGTGCAGCTACAGGCACTAGTATTGCAAGCTTAGACAATGTGGTTAAGGCTGGACAAACGTATACACTTTTTTTTAAATTAAATATATTAAAAACGGCTACTATAGGCACTCACTCTGCATCGCTTAGAATAAATTATTTCGAAGTTCCTGAACTTGAACCGGGAAAATATAGTTCAGATACATTTATGATTCCTTTTACTTTGCCAGGCAGGGTCATTTTGGATACTGTACCTAAAACAACTGATCTAAATCCTGGAATCTCTAATACACCAAAAATAGAGATAAAAAATAAAGGAACAGCAGACGCCCATAGTGTCATAATTACTATTACAGGTATGAGTGGAAATAGTATTACTGGTACTAATAGCGGCATAATTAACAATAGTCCAACTATTACTGGAAACGGTTCCAGCGATATTAACCCAACTGGACAGACCTCAAACTCTTCGCCAACATCGTCTATAGCGACAGTAAATCTAGGAGCTAGAACCTTTAATATCGGAACAATACCTGTGAATGGAACAGCAGAGATAAGTCCTATTATCTATCCATCTGATTCTGCCGGTGGAACACTCCAAAACCTAAACCTTCAAATTTCATACAGTAATGCAAACGGCGACAAAGTATCTTCAGATGTCTCAGTTGGATTCAGAGTATTGCCCATTCCTCCTGACACTGGTCTAAGTTTAACTCCTTCAAGTACTTCTTCAAACGTTACTTCAAATACAAATTCTACCAGTGGGCAAGCGCACAATAACAATTCAGGAGGGCTAAGTTTAACTCCTTCAAGTACTTCAAACATGGATCATAGTAGTAATAGAAACGTTGCTTTTCTTCAATTTAGTCACGCTGCAGTTCCTCTTAATTATAATAAAAATAACAATGGCGCTCCTTTGGATTTAATTGCTTATAGAGCTGAAGAGGATGACAACGTTGCTTTTCTTTCGTCTACCATTCCGGCTCTCCACTTGGATAGAATTGTGACTACTACTAATAACAATAATAACAATAATATCAATAACGATAACAACGATGTGAACGAGACTTCACTTGTTCTAGTTGCTGGCAAGACGGAGGATATGAGCTTTAGCATTGCTAACAATAATGATTTTCCAATTACTCATGCGGTGATTACACTTGCTTCCCAAAACAGCGATCTTAAGATCGTCGGAGATTCAATATGGAGCTTACAAATCATGAATCCCCATTCCAAGTATGGGTTCTCTACCAAGATATACGCTTCCACCTCTCTAATCGGTAATCCTGTATCATTTCTTGTAACTGTACAATATATATCCGGTGGGCAATCAAAGGTGAGTTCTTTTAATCTCGGTGGAAACGTTGTTGGTGATATAAAGGTAAGTGTAAATGATCTAGATATTAGCTCAGTTGCGGGTACCCCTAACCTTGTAGGCAATATTTTAAACCAAGGAAATACAGTTGGATTATTTACTACCGTACAAATGATAAATCAACCCTTCTCCTCTTCACAGACAGGATTGAAGTCAGCGTCTAGCGGAATTAATCAATCCTCAAATGGTAATTCTATGACATCTCCCCCGTCGCAGCGTCATAATGAACAGTTGAATGCAGGTGCTACAGGTAAATTAACAAGCAGGTCATCTACCTTTAATTCTCACAATTTGATACCTGCTACTCCGCCTCAATACCTTGGAGACCTTCAACCAGATTCTCCTCTACCATTTAGCATTCCCCTTAATATTGATAATGGAATATCTCCTGGATCCTATCCTGTATCACTTAAAATTACGTACAGTGATGATTTAAAAAATACTCATGAATTAATTTTAAATAAAAATCTTAACGTTAAGCCGCAGCATAGACAACAAAGAGCCAATGATCAAGGTCTAACCTTATTTGGGATTGGAGGCAATTCTAGCTCCAGGGGAGCAGAAGATTCACGCATCTTTGGAATCCCACTACTTGTTATAATAATAATAGCTATTATTGGAGCTGTTGCAATAGCGTTAATACTTATTATTAGGCGACGTAGATCTAGAGCAGCAGCAAGTCTTGGTATGTCAGAGAACAATCAGCTAGTTACTGAAGACGATGATAACGAAGACATTGAATCATTGATAGACGACTACCAACATTCAGATGATAAGAAGAAGCATGGCACCAATAGTATAGGTGGAGAGCGCCATGGGCCTTAAAGAAGCTGAAGGCGAGCGGAAAGTAAGAAGTGCATATAAAAATCCGCTTACAAATGCACGTCTTAGACAAGGCTTCAATACTTACAATAAGAAAAAAAAGAAGAAAAGTAGGAATTTTAAACAGATCTTTATACTTTCATTTGATGCTCTCAGAGAGAGAAAGGCCAGATCAGCGTTAACAATTTTGATGGTTATAGTAGGGAGCAGTTTGATGGTTGCACTTAATGGTATGAGTGCGGGCCAAAGCAATTTCCTTAATAAGCAAATAAATACATTAGCGCCCAACATCCTCTTCATAAGCTCAGGGCAGCTTAATTTTCGTGGCGGTGGTGGTGGCGGAGGACCTCCTTCAGCACCAACCATTGTTATAAATAGCCAAGTTGTAGACAGAATAAGATCTCTTCCATTTGTTCAACAGGTTGTTCCATCTTACCAAGGCCAGCTACAACTTGATGCTCAAGGAAATATTTTAAACACTGCAACAATAGCAATGAATCCTCAAAAAATATATTTAATCAATCCGTCATTGCAATTAGTAGATGGCTCAACAATAAGACCAAACGATCCCTCTTCAATCCTTATAGGCGACAGTATTGCTAATCCTCCAGGTAAGACAACTTCATTTGCAACGGTAGGTCAGACTATCAAGGGAACTTTTTCCTTTGTAGATCCTGCTAATGGAAAGCAAAAACAAGAGTCAAAGAGTTTTGTAGTAAGTGGAATAATACAACCCTCTGGAAATAATCAAATAGACCGAGCAGTAATAATTAATGAAGCTACGGGTAATTCTTTATTTCACAAGTCTGGAAAATATGACCAAATGGTTGTATCAGCTCAGTCAGGTGATTACGTTGACACTGTGAAACAAGAAATTACTGGATTATACGGAAATAATATCGGAGTAATCACACCAAAGGCTATCTTGATGGCAAGACAGCAGTTTCAAAGTGGAAACAGTTCGTTCATTCTAGGTATTGCGTTTATTGCATTGCTAGTTGGCGCTGTTGGAATTATAACTACCCTCTATACTTCTGTTAATGAAAGAACACAGGAAATTGGAACAATGAAAGCTATTGGTGCCAAGAAAAGATTTATTCTCTCCTTGTTTTTGACTGAGGCTTTATTAATTGGTATCTTTGGCTCAACGTTGGGGCTGCTTGTTGGTGTTAATGGGGCATATGTCTTAACCTCCAGCTTTGCGCCTAGAACCCCTGGCACAGGTGGTGGAGGACACATTTCTCCAGTATTTGTTGCGAGCGATATTTCAACAGTATGGCTGCTTTCTGTGATTTTAAGTTTAGGTGCCGGTTTATTTCCAGCTTGGAAGGCAGCTCGTCTATCTCCGATAGCAGCTCTTAGAAGATAACGAGATATGGTATAATGTCATAAATACTATTTAGCCACTATGTTTATAGAATTTAAGATGGTTGAACAACAAAGAATAGACATAGCAGAAGAATCAACTACTACAGCAAAAAAGAAAAAGGAAATTGAAGAACACAATTCCACTTCAGATAAAGAAGACCAAGAAAATGCAGCTGCTGTAGAGCCAGAAGAGCTTAGGGAAAATACATAATTACATAACTACCCACAGATTAAACGCCGTCGGAGAATCAATATAGGAATATTATCTCTATCTAGACTTCATATCAAGCGAAACTATAGTTAAAAAATAGCTTTAAGTCCAGTCCAGTCCAGTCTGTCTGTGTCTATTTGTCCTGACAGTGAAAGAAATTTTTATCCTTCTCCAAGTAATGAGAAATTCATTCTAGTCTCAATCTATTATAAATCAATTTGGAGAATGGATTTACATATGCAATTCGGTACGGTCTCTACATCATCCTTCATTGACCTTTGGTAGACTTTGGATTCCTACGAAATATCTTATTTCGACAAGATTTAATTTTTTTAATCTATTCTTTATACAAGATCTTGGATATTTGAAGACAGTACTAACACTTTACTCATCACTTTCCCCTAGTCTGAATACCGACTTTAAACAATACAGTTGTGAATGAGAACCACATTGCAGAAAATTCATTTTTTCACTCTATTATTTATAAGAGTACGTGGAGATTCATAACATATAATCTGTTAGCACTAAAGACGATTTGAATAAATGACGGCAGCATCTATTCTGCGACTAGAATGAAGAACAACTGAAGTGCTCCTTACCAGACTATATTAAATCTACACTGCTTTTCTCCCCGATGCCTAATCTACTGTACTTACCATACTAATTTATTTCACGAATCATATCTTCGCGACTTATTAGGTAACGCCTTGGGCGGTCTTCCAAGAAAAAGCAACGACTAACACAGTGAATCCAGACTATCAAACCACTATGCTAAATCCACTTTACTACAAATTATTTGAAATGGTGTGATAGAGATATAATTTCTCTTAGTGGATACTAATAGGACTACTACAGAAATATTTACTGCAATTATACTACGCAGTGATTCAATATTTATTTCATATTGAACTCCAAACAATTTTTCAATTATTTACTTTCGAATTGCTTCTTTGATACTTTGTATAAATAAAAAAATATACTCTTGAACTATGTCTTATAGCATACTCAATTATTATGAGGGCTTCTATAATGTTTAAGTATTATAAAACTTGACTATAAAATACGTCTACAGACACTGATCCCAATTTTGCAGACAAAAACACCGTATCCCGTGAAAATAATAGGCTTCGAGAAGGCACGAGAAAAGAAAGTAGAGATGCTACTCTAAAAGTCGGCGAAGCTGAACAACGCGATGTTGGAAGAAAGATTGCGCGTGTTGATCCTGAAGTAGCTGAACGACTAAATATTACAAGTGGAGACGCGCTAGAGTTATCATCTGTTGGAAAGAAAACCACTGTTCTTAGCTGGCCTGCAAGAAGCAGTGATAGAGGCAAGAGCTTGGTTCGCATTGATGGCTATACTAGAAACAAACTAGAAGTTGGCATTAATGATCAAATAGAGGTTAAGAAAGTAGAATCAAGAGATGCAAAAAGCATAACATTAGCTCCTACTGAGCCACTTAGAATAGTAGGAGCAGAAGAATATTTGGCAGAATATCTAAATGGACAACTCATGACTAAAGGCGATACAATACCTCTAAGTGTTATGGGCCAAAGAATTGATCTTGTCGTAATTTCTACTACTCCTTCTGGACCAGTAATAATTAATAATTCTACAAGAATCGCCGTTTCTGAGGAAAGTGCTAAAGCAGTGCAGGTAACTAGAGAAGGCGCAGCTCCATCTATTACCTATGAAGATATCGGAGGACTAGGAGATGCAGTTGGAAGAGTTAGAGAAATGATCGAACTTCCACTAAGGCATCCAGAATTATTCAAAAGGTTAGGAGTTGAAGCCCCCAAAGGTGTACTGCTCCATGGTCCTCCGGGAACCGGTAAGACTCTGCTAGCAAAAGCAGTGGCTAATGAAACAAATGCCAACTTCTATACAATCGGAGGTCCAGAAATAATGAGCAAATATTATGGAGAATCTGAAGAGAAATTGAGAAATATCTTTGAACAGGCAGAGAAGAATGCTCCTTCTATAATATTTATTGATGAAATTGATTCTATTGCTCCAAAGCGAGAAGAAGTATCAGGAGAAGTCGAGAGGAGAATAGTTGCCCAGCTCTTATCCTTGATGGATGGTATGTCTGCAAGAGGAAAGGTTGTAGTAATAGGTGCAACAAATAGAGTTAATGCTATAGATCCTGCGTTAAGACGTCCAGGTAGATTTGACAGAGAAATAGAAATTGCTGTTCCTGATAGAGTTGGCCGACTAGAAATATTGCAGATACATACAAGAGGAATGCCCCTTGCTAAAGATGTTAATTTGGAAAAACTGGCTGATATCTCTCATGGTTTTGTAGGAGCTGATTTACAGGCGTTGTCCAAAGAAGCAGCAATGAGAGCCTTAAGAAAGATACTTCCCGAAGTTGATCTATCATCTGAGAGTATACCTGCAGAGACTTTAAGGAAAATCATAGTCACAATGCAGGACTTTATGGATGTCATAAAGGAAATGGAGCCGTCTGCAATGAGAGAAATATTTGTGGAAGTTCCAGACGTAAAATGGGAAGATATAGGCGGGTTATCTTCAATAAAGCAAGAACTCCAAGAGGCAGTAGAATGGCCACTAAAATATCAGAATGTATTTACATATGCCGATGCAACTCCTCCAAAAGGTATTTTACTTTATGGGCCACCAGGAACAGGCAAAACCTTGATAGCAAAAGCTGCTGCAAATGAAAGCGAAGCCAATTTCATAAGTATAAAAGGTCCAGAGCTACTATCAAAATGGGTAGGAGAATCAGAAAAAGGAGTTAGAGAGGTATTCAGAAAGGCCAGACAGGCTGCACCTTGTATCATATTCTTTGATGAAATAGATGCCGTAGCTCCTAGAAGAGGAGGAGAGTTCGGGGATACACATGTCACCGAAAGACTCATAAGCCAACTGTTGACCGAGCTTGATGGACTTGAAATATTAACCAATGTAGTAGTTATTGCGGCAACGAACAGACCAGATATTATCGATCCAGCATTACTTAGGCCAGGAAGATTTGATAGATTACTTTAC
Organism: Nitrososphaeraceae archaeon; assembly: GCA_035643635.1. Lineage (GTDB taxonomy): Archaea > Thermoproteota > Nitrososphaeria > Nitrososphaerales > Nitrososphaeraceae > DASQQB01. Next base: position 12,132 of record DASQQB010000020.1, read on the forward strand.
GTTCCACCTCCTGATAAGGATTCGAGGCTGCAAATAATAAAAATTCACACAAGAAAGAAGCCATTAGCAGATGATGTTAATATAGAACAGTTAGCAGATCACACATCAGGATATACCGGTGCCGATATCGCATCACTATCATCTGCAGCAGTTATGCTATCTTTACGGGAACATATATCCAAGTACAAAGACCCAAAAGAAGCAGATAATCACGTGCAGGAATTAAAAGTACATATGAAGGATCTTGATGAAGCTATGAAGAAGATTAGACCATTATCGGCCCAGGAATTAAATATGTATAAGAATATTTCAGAACAGTTTGGAAAACCTGATCTTAGTTCAAAAGGAGGAAGAAGAGAGCCTTCTGAGCCTGGGTTAGCATAATCTCCCCTCTCTTATTATTCTTGAGCAACTAGTTATAAGCGAACATCTGTATAATACAGCTACATGTACAAATTTGCCAGAGTCTTCCTGGACTTGCATTAAGAAAGTTCAATTTTTGTCTAATAGAAGCATAAAAGCAGCGATAACATATCTAAATGTTAGAATGGGATGTAACAGGTTCAAGACCTTTCGGTACAAGGTCATGGTCAACTGCACATCGTAAATAATTTGCAACTTGAAAGATTCACCATGGTAAAGGACAATATGCTATTTAATGACATAGTTAAATCAGCAAAAATAAGTGGTTCTCATAAGCTAGGAAGAACAAAGAATCATTAATTACCTAATAAAAAATCGGACTTTATAGATAATGTGAAAGGAGAACTCTCACATTGGCCATTCTATGTTTGAAAATAGTTTAGAGTAATACAATACACCTGTAGTTAGATCATACAATTTTTACTTCTACCTCTATAAAGAATGGGTGTCAATCCGTTACTAGTATGGAGGGAATGGGATTTGAACCCATGACCACCTGCGTGTAAGGCAGGTATCCTAACCAGTCTAGACAATCCCTCCAATAATAAATTAACGTGAACTTACCAATGTGGTTATTAATATGTTATTTAGACATCTACTTTTCAGCCCTAATGCATAGGGTACTCTTTTTTTACAAACTGCTAATTAGCAAATGATGACTAACAAAGACTTCAAACTTTTATTAAGCTCACAAGACCCACACAAATTTAGTAATGTCATTTGGAGTGGATGCTCTTTCTGGCCTAATTGAGAAATTAAAAAAGCTTATTGATGAGACTCAAAATCAATACGAGTCTTTTATAGATACAAACCAATTATACAAGCAAGGGAGAATGAATGAAAAGGAGTTCTTCGCTAATATTGGAGATTATTTAATTGCAACATCAGCGATGAATTTCCTTGCCGTAAGGGTAATTCTTGAAATGAAATCTAAAATGGATAAGGGTACATCAATAAAAAGCCCCACAGGTGGAATGACTTCTCCTTCTGGATCCCAAGTAGGATTTGGAATAGATGGTTTTGTAAATGCAGGCGGGAATGTTGGTAGTGGCGCCAATACTATGCCACAGCCGCTATCTCAACAGGAACCTAAATTGAAGCCAGTTGATATTGACATAAAAAGAGACTTTTCCAAACAGGATGAAAAAACGGGAGGAGGAAAACCAATCAGCAGCCAAATAGGGGAGACAAAAAATTGTATTGTCTGCGGGGTGACTATACCCAAGAAAGCAAAATTTTGTAGTAGATGTGGTAATTCGCAATAATTAAAAGTCACATATGGTATGTTTTCATAATGAGAATGTTCAATGGCAGAGCTGCAAGTGAGGAGTATATGTCTACCCACTCTCTAACTTTTTCTACTCCTGAGATGACCCTTAAGAAGTTTGCACTGTGGTTAAGCGAGATCGTTGATGACCCTGTAAGTAAAGGTCGTGCTCCACGACTACTCAATTACTTGGAAGAAAAAGATGAACAAGGAGGCAAGAAGTATTCTAATTTCATGCCCGATGTTGATGAAACATTTAAGCCTAGCGGCGCAGTTACGGAGATTTACAATTCGTCATCTCCCCAACTACAGTCAAATAAAACTTCGTTGGATCGCGATTCGCCAGAGTCTGAAAAAAGATTCTGTACAGATTGTGGTTTCAAGATGAAACCCAGTTACAAGTTCTGTATAAAATGTGGCTCCAGACAGATATAACAGATGAGAACTGTGGTAGCATGAGACCTGTAAAAGTGACAATTTTAAATAGCTTTTTTGAGGTGTATCATTATTAATATTATTCTTTCTTTGATTTGTCTTCAAGCGTTTTTATTGACAAATAACAATCATTACAGATAGCTTTCGAAAAAATAAAATTCAGAGAATAAAACCTTACTCTGCCACACGTTTCACACAATTTCATATCATTTTAATAATGTATTGATTAATTTAACTATACTATCGACAAAATTGTATCACTATGTTTTCACTACTCCCTTTCGGATAGGAAATGTATTGTCTGTATTGCCTGTACCTTGTGTAGCAATTGTCAGGAAAATGTACCAAAATCTCCCCTCCAAGTATTATTTTGCGATCCAATATAATGAGTCAACATCATTACAGAATATTTCTAATTATAAAATGTCAAATATCAACCATCTAATTACCAAAGTACCATATGTGCCCTGAATGTAACAAGAATCTTTGCTCTATATGTAATTAGTATGGGCCAGAGAGAAATAATCAGTGATATCTAACCAGCTGCAAGGTAATATAGGGTTACAATTTCAAATGCCTAAACTGTGGGTCTTTCTATATTTGTGATATAATAAACGAAAAGGATATAGCTTGTAAAAAGACACCAATAGGTAGCAAGTAAATCTTGTAGTTATTAGCGATTTAATGGTATCTATTGATCTCACATTTCATGGAAAAGATACGCATACAAGAGGCCACTGATCGTCCCAGATCCCCTTATCTTTCCACTTTTTATTTCCTGTCTTATTCTCTTAGTAGATATCACACTAATCTTTATCTTCTCGTAGTCATCCAGCTTTTGATCCGAAGCCTTTGTCAATTGTCTAGCTATAAAAACAAAATTTTTCTGCCCTGTTCTTCCTGGCCATGTATAAAACCATCCCATAAATTTAAGTTTATTACATTTATATCCAGTTTCTTCCAACAACTCCCTTCGAGCAGTATCAGATGCTTTTTCATTTCCATTGATAAAGCCTCCTGGTAGCTCTAAAAGACTAGCACCAGCAGCATACCTGTAACTTTCAACCATGAGTAGAGAACCGTCTTCGAATATGGGTAATACAATGGCAGCGTCGTTCACATATATTCTATTAAACATTGCACTTTTCGTCTTTTTTTCGCCAATCCAATCTTCGTATATCGTCATCCACTCACTCTGGTAAATTCGGTTAGAACTATTCACTTTATATGCAGGCATTATATTTTTGTAGCAGGGCATTCTTAAAAATCAAGCTAATCTAAGGTCTACTGCATAGATGCACATCTTTAGCGAAATCAGAGCTACATAAAGCAAAACAAACTTATTCGGACATTCAACCTGCGGAATATGCCCCCCTTTTTTTAACAAGCTTCTCGCGTATTACATGCATGATAGTTATCTGATAGCAATTAAACTATGTCCTAGAAAAACCAGTAAAATTTAGGAATAACGGTAATAATCTTAGAGGGTAGTTGGTATCGAAGGGAGGGAGGGAAAAAGAGTCATATTCTCTGTACTAACGTGTGCTTCTGTTTAAGAGGAAAAGGATAATGATACCATTTCCTTGACAAAAGAGATTAGTGGAAATACCATAGAAAGGTCTTATAAAAAAGTACATAGAAATTATTAAAAAACCCGATGACTAGCACACTAATTGCTTTGAAAGCATTTTTGAAAGTACTATTGTTTAATCACACTACAATAATAATCCACCAAAGAGGGGCTAATTAATAGAGGATGACAAACAATATTTTCACTTGG
>DASQQB010000021.1:0-3787 GCA_035643635.1 Nitrososphaeraceae archaeon
GTGATCCTGCTCTTGTTCAACTTCAGCCATGTTATGAACTTGTACGATAATAGGCCCATAACTCCTACCGCGGTTACAGAGCTTATCATGAACACCAATTCCAGATGAACAAGATAATATGAAAGCGTGAAGTTTACTTCACTAAGAATCATCACCAAGATAATAATAATAGCCAGTTGCGTTAACACCATTGCCTTGTACATGATCCTTAGAATCGACTTTTCATAATGAACGTTTTTTGTGTAAACAAAGCTCAAGATGATAAGTTGTGAAATGATACTAAATACACCTAATGCAGAAAATATCGGGATATCGGTAACAGAATTGTGCGGATTTGAGAATCCTGACACATTCAGAATAGAGACTTCAAGAACTAGGCAAATGATTAACGCTGATACTACTCCAAAAACAGTCCAATAGTTGGACGTCATTTTCATAAATGTCGCCCTTTGAATAGTATCCCGAGTAAGAATCAAAAGTCTGATATACAGAAATAAAAGCCAATCTTTTGAACCTTGCGCTTTACTTGCTGAACAAGGGTCAGATAATTTATAATTTAAGGAGATTATATAATCACGTATTTTTCAGCTGCAAAGTATCAAGCTTTAGCATTCAAGCCATCATCCCAGTCCTCATCCTGATACCGCCATCTTCTTCCAGTCCTTTCTCCCATACCATCCGGCTCAATCTCAAGTGAGAATATTGGCAATGAGATAAACGATAGCTTACATACAAGGACGACAGGATAATGGGAATGGTGGCCTGAACGTTGAACCAAGGAACTTTACAAAAGCGATTATAGCTTTTAAATTGTTATTTTGATGTCTTTCAGATGTATAGTTGTCTCTCATATATTTATAAAATTCTTTTATTAGAGACGCGTTCTCTTGATTTGGTATAGATGCAATGTCATCAACTGTGGCAGTAAGCTTAGTAGGCAATCTTATAATTTTTCCTCCTCTTCCAAAATCATTCTATAGTTCACAAAACTAGTATTTGAGTCCATGTAGTCAGCGGGCCCAAGGGTGTGTGAATCAAATTTGACATGATGTCGAGGCCCAATGATTAGACAGAGAAAAAGAATCATTCAGGATAAAATACGACATAATTGACTGTTCGATGATATGTGATATACTTGTTGTATGATTCGCATCGCATCATCCAATGCTCCGCCAACCTACTCCTGAAACACGGTTTCAAAGCTTTTAGCATGCTCACGAAACTCTTCCATAATTAGTCTATCCAGCAGTCGATCTCCTCTATTGTCAGTAACAACAATTTCATGAAGGAACCGCCTAATCTCTTTTAGTATAGTAAGAATTTTTTCTCTGTCTTTATTTAGATCGTTATTTTTATTATCTTTACTAATGGTTATTCACCACTATCAATCAATGTATACGAACTTTAAAAAGCTAGAATGTAAAAAATTATCTTTCGCAGTAAATATAAAAGGAATTATTAGCCCTCAAAATCGGTGGCAGAATGTGGCTGCGAAGAAATTGTTGACAATATTAATCGCAACGGCAATTTTAAGCCTAGTATTTTCTTCATATAAAGCATCAGCGTTTTCCAGTTCTACTAATAATGATGCGATTAATCCTTCCGCTGCTTCATCTACTAGCTGCGACCAATCATTATGGAAATATATCGCGCATCCCGCTCGACTAAAAGTTCTTGATCCATGTGTAACTGTTAGTGGCATTGTAACACTAGTTCATTTCCCTCCAGATGGAGATACAGTATTTGCGCTAAAGCTGGATCCACAATACAAAAACATGGTGAATAAAGCAAACTTTAATCCAAAAATGAAAGGAGGAATTTGGGTGGAACTGATCTGCCAAAGATCGAATCAATCCCATGAAGCAGTTCATAAAGGAGACTGTGAAAACTATAATGGCCCTAAATTTCCAACGCCGAAAGTAGGTCAATATCTTAGAGTTACAGGTTCACATGTACAAGATAACGGAGAGGATGGGCATTTAGAGATTCATCCGACAAGTTCAGTAGTCGAGTTAACAAAATAGCAATATATCGCTCATTGTATTTTCTAACATGCAGGAGCGGTATATGTATTACAGATTAGAAAAAATAGAATAATGATGAGATGCATCTTCCGTAAAACCGAAGAAACATGCAGAATAATTTGTTAAAAGTGTTAAATTCATTTTGGGATCATTTCAATTGTGATAGATTCTATAGTTAGATTTCCAGAGAATAAGAGTCTGCAATCTATCAACAAAGTATTGCGAGCATTTTTGGTTATTGGATTAATATTGTTAGTAGCTGGCTCTGGAGCATTATTATCAGCTCCAGACGCAAAAGCAAAGTCAGGTGGCTTAAAAGTATTTGTACACATCAATGCTGGTGGAGGAAATGTATGTGTTCGTACTGCATCTGAAGATGCCGGATGCAAAGCTTTGCGTGGCCCAGGTACAGCCGAACTCGAATTTAGTCCTGGTGCAGTGGCTGTAGGTCAAAAATTTACAGCATGTGTTGATCAGACATGTACCACCGGCACCAATAGTGCAGCCAAAAAACCTGAAAATGTCTACCTCTCATCTTCTGGAGGAGCCAGTAACAATATAGTTACACCACAACCACAGCTTCAACAACAACCACGGCCACAAACTACAACTAGAATAAATTGGAAGGGAATGTGTTCTGCAGTTCAATCGGCGCTTTATTCATCATGTGACACACTTGTAAATTCTGACGGGACGTTGAGTCCTCAAGGAGAGAGTGCATGGATTTGTATAAGAAATGGTGGAGCACTGGCACTTGGTGCTATGGCAATAGGAGTATCCCCCACTGCAACAATTTCTGGCCTGACTTCACTCTCTAACCCTGCCTCGTGTGGTAATATTGTTAATTTCAAAGTATTACCCAGCATTCCCAACCTAAAGACAATAATAAATCTTATACCAGACACAATAGGAAGTAACGCAGTATCTAGGTAATCTCACAGTCAGGCCGTATCGAAATTCTTTCTTAATCAACAATAAGTATTCTCATAAATTGTAAGAAAATTCATACGTGGTTGATTATCTTTCATCGATTTGTGTTCTGATTTCTAACGGATCTCTGAGTTTGCAATGCGCTTAGCTTTAGCTTTTTCGATTTTGGATCTTTGAAATAACTTTAAAGTGGCCCAAGGGTGTGTGAATCATATTTGACATAAATTTGAGGCCAAAGAATAGATATTAAAAAACAAATCATTCGGGATAAATATGGGATATTATTGATGGTCCTGTTAGGATGTTCTCTCATTACTGGACTGATTACAACTATATACATCGTTCAAGGGTTAATAGAATATAGACTAAAAATTGAGTCTGGAAGACCGTTCTTAACACGAATCATCTATATTGTACAAAACAATTTATAATCATTCTCTTGAAAAGTCAAATTTTATTTTATGGAGCTGCTGCTTCCACCTTTATAGCTGGCGCACTGCATATCGCAATTGTTCCAATGTTTTTTGATAAAATGCCTGCAAACGTCACAATATTCTTCATAATCTCAGGCCTAGCTCAACTATTCTGGGTTATTCCTGTCATTAAGAGATGGAGCAAAGTTTGGTATTACATAGGTATAGCCGGTACAGTAATCCTAATTATTCTGTGGATCTTCGCAGTACCAGCAAGGGGATTAGCTGTGAGTGAATTAGAAGTAGCGATAGAATTCTTTCAGGTTGTTTTCATTGCTCTATGCATAATAATTGTAAAAGATATAACAATGACAAGATTAGACCAGAAAAATATGTAGCCTAATAATAGATCCATGACTG
>DASQQB010000022.1:0-2825 GCA_035643635.1 Nitrososphaeraceae archaeon
AATGGCATTAGCAATTGCGGTGACTAGCGTAATGGTCGCCGTCGCAGTAGCTCCAATGCTAATAAGTACTTCTGCCCTTGCTGCAAAGGAAACGACATGTACAAATGGTGGCGGTCGCGAAAAAACATGTGGTAGCCCACCAGCTAATTGTGAAACTGTAAAAGCTGGAGGAGGAAAGGGTGGCGGCGAAATAAAGAGCGACACATGTCCATAAAATACTGAACAATACGAACTCACCTTTATTTTTTGTGTTTACTAATCATTTATTTAATTACGAAATCATAATTCCCTTGCTTCAGCAAAAGACCTAGCCTTCACACGTCGTATGAGAAGCATATTTGAATCTAATCAATTTGCATGTTTACTTTTAAATCTTCAATACTCCATCATATGACGTTCTTTGCAAATAATTAACAATCAATCTTGCTTATTTATTTTTTATCTGACTCTTCTGTCGCTTTCTTATCCGGCTTTTTATCAGGGCTCTTCTTGTGATCATGAGTAGTCTTTATTTTATCTCCGCCTTTGTTATCATGATTATTTGATTCAGGCTTACTCTTGGACTTATCATGCGTATCAGAATCATGGGCAGCCTTTGAGTTATCATCCTTGTTTTTCTTGTCGCTATGGTCATCTAGAACGTTACCTTTGTCCTGACCTTCTGGTTTTCCGTCTACTTTAGTGTTCTCATCTTTTTTATTATCTACTCCAGGCGTTGTAACTATCTTACTTTGTTTATCAACGTCAGTGTTGGTGTTATGATCTGTGTTTTTATTTTTGTCTTTGTTATCGTTGCTAGTAATGCCATTGTTATTGTCATTAGCGACTGTATTAGTTTCTTCATCGGTGCCTTTACTCGTATCATTGTTAGAGTTGTCTTTTTGGGTTGCTTCAGGCTGCGTATTAAGGGATTTAATATTATTAGTTGGCTGGCTTGATGAAGATTTGGATTTTACAGTAAAGCTTGAAGTTTCAGATCCTGCTTTGTATCCTTTTGCAGATACTTGAACATTTATACCAAATTTACCGGTGTTAGCATTTCCGCTTATCGTCCAAGAATGGCTACTCTTTCCGTCTTTGTCAGTAGTGCCTGAAAATGATTCTATATGACCAGATGGATAATGCACGGTTCCTTCGACATGTGCTCCTTTGATTTTGCCATGTGTTTTTGAGTCAGAAACTGTAACTGTGATGGTTTCTGTATTTCCACGGACAATAGGATCTTTGGCAACATTAATCGAGATGGATAGCTTATGTGGGGGTGGCGGGGGTGGTGGAGGTTGATAGGCTGATATAACGTTGAAACTTGTTGTTTTAGACGTCGTTTTATACCCGTTAGCAGTTACTTTAACTTCTACAGTGAATTTTCCAGTATTGGAGTTTGGGCCTATTATCCACGAAAATGGAGTAATCTGTCCGTTTTTATCAGTAACACCAGAAAATGTTTTTTTGGTTGCTGTTGTTGTGTAATACACAGTTCCTTCAACATGTGCTCCTTTGATTTTGCCATGTGTTTTTGGGTCAGAGACTGTAACTGATATGGTCTGTGTATTTCCACGAACAATAGGATTTTTGTCTACATGGATTGATGGGAATAATGCCGGTAGGCCTGGCGGGTTATCGTTGGCTCCGTCATTTGTGGTATGATAACTTTTTTCATAGACTTTGATTTTAGTTGAAGACTGTGGAAAAACAAAGTATGTCGGTCCAGAGCTATTTGATGCAGTCGTTGCTGTTGCTGCAGTTAGATTTGCTTGTGTTTGATTACCAATAGTAGTAGTATTGGTGGTAGTAATAGGAACTACACCAGTTACATTTACACTATACCATTTTGTCTGATTAATAGGAGAATCAAGGCATGATATTTTGGCTGTTAGCTCATTTGTCCCATTTATGATAGCATGATAAGCAGGAGTATAGGAGAAATACCATCTAGAATAGTCGTCTCTAGCTCCGGTAGAGCCATTGGACAGAACTCTTTGGTAAGGCTTTACGTCATCCCAATCAGCATAAACCGTGCAGTCTGATGTCGATCTATCTGAAGATGTTCCTGAGATAGTAAGGTTGCCAACAGGAACTTTTTGACCCGTGACAGGCGATGTTATTTTTACATATGCGGGTGGACTAAATTGTTCTTGCTGCTGTTGCGCATATGAATATGAAAAAGAATGCGGAAGACAAATAGCAAGGAGAAGTATTATTCCTACGAAAAATGAAATAGTCAGTTGTTTATATCTCAATGAAATCACTTGTTTCTGTTTTCAATTAATGGAGCATTCTACGTTATAAGGCTATGCAAACAAATTATCTAGCCGTCCTTAATAGTTACAAACGGAATCACTAACAAAAATATTCTCATTCGGCTTACCGTATACTCTTAACGCAGCTCTTTTGCATATGTCAGTTGTCATCCGTGCTGGGTCCTATGACAAGCACATTTGAATATAAGCGTATTGAATGAACATGTGTTATCTCTACGATATCTCAAACCCTTTCTCTTGTCTCATAAAGTATCTTGGCAGAATAAATTCTATATGTGCTATCTGTAGGAGGCATATCATCTGTGTCATATTCAATATCAACTAATCGTTTTCTTAAAATTCGTTCATTTCTAAAAAAAGTGTTTATCTTTTGTTCTAGATCTCCATAGTCGCTTTCACTAGTAATAATTTTAACTTTAACAGGCATTATTATTATTATTTATTGTCCTTCTTTCTTTTAACTTTCTTTTATCAGTTTGTATATGGTTCTTTTTATCCATATGCATTTTAATCGTCTTCATATTCTTCATCTTCAACTTCTGATATTTCTAAATCTTCGTCGAC
>DASQQB010000023.1:0-2134 GCA_035643635.1 Nitrososphaeraceae archaeon
AACAGCGTTAATTAACGCATTCTTAATGTGCTCCGGTGTATTGAAACCATATCTTACAGGGTCTCCTATATTTAAATAAATGATATGATTTCCTGCACTTTCATACATCCTAGCATAGGAGATAATATCTCTAATAGCATACTCTACTCCCGAAGTTCTGGAAGAGACTTTCAAGTGGCTGGGTGTATTGACAATCACCGAGATAAATTGTTATGTCTATACGTAATGACCGCCAGAGACTTGGTCTTCCTTCAACACCATGTCAAATATGAACTTCAGATTATAACTGCACATTAGAATCGAATGTTCATACAAAGGCCTAGTTCGATCCACGACAATATTCAAAAAATTCAAATACTTAGATCATTAGCATATTATCCACACATTTGCTTACAACGGCTTTATCTCTGACCTGCGGATTGTTGGGCCCATAGCGTAGTCAGGATATCGCGGCGGTCTTCGGAACCGCAGATCGAGGGATCGAAGCCCTCTGGGCCCGTTAAGATGCGGGTCAGTACATGGTGCAGTTTAAGGATTTCTTTAAAAGTCTTATTTTAAGTACATGAAGATAACGAGCACTACAAGGAAATAGGCAAATTAATCGAGTCAAGCAAAAATAGTTTTTAATTATCATAAAAGCAAGAAAGTCAACATAGCCACTATCTGGTCTTATTTATATTTATATCACACATAAGACCCCAGAGCTATCTTCGTCACACTCCAGATATTAGGAAAATTCGATCAGAAATGTTTAGCATGTATAACGATCATTTGTGCTTTACACCAGTAGACGTAGAAATTTTTCAAATGACTATAACGCAAATCCCTACGCAAGATAAGATTAAGCAATAAAACGGTTCACAGTAAAATCTGTCTATCCTCATTATGGATAATGCTAATGGTCTAAGACTAGTGATATTGGGAATTGATGTACAGATTTTCAAAGTATTGATTTTGCAGATTATTTTGGTATCGAATATATCATAATCATTTAAACCATTTTTGAGTCTTTGTGTAGAGCAAACGATTGATCTTTTTTTCTAGTTGAAACCTAATTAGACGAACACCGAGTTGGAAAAAAACCAGCATATCTAAATTAATCTCCAATAGTATAAGGGGTTTAAATGCAGCCTAAACCTTATTAGAAGCATCCTACTATTAGACATCTCATTATGGATTATGACAAACTGTGTAAGGATATTCTAACTATCGATCCGAATGTTCGTTATGCTGCAGTATGCGACGATAGCGGCGAACTTAAACATGGTGGACACCGTGAAGGCATTAGCAATTTGCTTTCTACTGAGGAAACAAAGAAATCGAATTTGCAGGCATTAGCAAGATGGGGATTACGCAATTCACTTGCTCCCAAGATTGGTAAAGGAATCTATGCAATGGCTGAATATGAAAAACTTAAACGGATAACCATACCTCTAGAAAATAACAGCTTGCTTTTAATCACAACTGAGACAAAAGCTGATCATCCGAAAATTATAAACAGTGTTCTGAATTTGCTAAGAGGCTGAATTCGGCTGGATGATTTGCTAATGCCTACGATCGTGTGACGCTCCTCTTCCAGTTATGCCTCCAGTATAGTCTCCAGTTACTTCTAAGACAGATTCAGAATCCGATAATTCCTTAAGCATCTCTAGATTTAATCGCTGATTAGTTACATAATGTGTCCCATTGTCATACACTGCAGGAATCATCCCCGTTTTATTGAATATGCTGTCTTTTATCTTTGTAGAGTCCGTCCCCGTCTTGGTAAATATTTCAACCATATAAAACGGCATACCTTTATCACTTTGGCGTTCCCTTACAAGTAAGTCATGTATAAGCATCGGGTCTACCTTTGGCAGATAAGTGTCATACAGCGTCTGTAAACCTTGAAAGACTATTCTGATTTCCTGCATTTTTTTTACTTCAGACAAATTTAATAGGATAATGTATATACTAATAAGTATAAGTGTTTTCTCTGCTTTAGCGTGGCGTAGACTTCCAGGCTATGGCTAAAAGGACAGAAAGCTCCTGACGTGTTTACCTAATTTGATAACAATTAATGTTTCAACTGTGATAAAGTTTGCCTGTCATAAATTTGAGATTTTAAGTAGTAAGAGATGACTGAGCGAAATGG
>DASQQB010000024.1:0-23651 GCA_035643635.1 Nitrososphaeraceae archaeon
AAGGTATAACATCAATATCATAATATGAAAAGTATGATCTTATTGCACTAATATATAACGAAACGCTATTAGGAGTAATATCAGGTTTTGTAGTTAAGAGGAACTGAATAAAATCATTGAATAATTCATAAACGTTAAGTCTATTTTCTCCTAGTGGTTGTAAGATCGTTTGGCAGGTATAGCCTTGATATTTTTTTGACTTTTCTTTATCTTCTTGTTCTTGTTGGTGGTCCTGCTTTCGATAGTTCAGAAAGTTTTGAAGCAGAGTTATTCCAGAAGAATATGATTTTTTTGATTTTATACTATTTCGTGATATGCTTTCTAAGAATTCCTTGACTTTAGGTAAAGATGCTGCTTTCCTGCTGTTTTGCATTGTTAGTAAATCAGCCATCCTACGTTACTATAATATCTACACATTAAATTAACCTTTGTGGTTTGTTTAAATACCATTAAATAATATTACCTCAACGTTTTGTGATACTTGTTAAAGGCATTTTTGTTAAGAGTTATTCTTATTGTATAGTTCCATCATACAGGCAAAGGCTTTAACTATATGTAGCGGCAAATTTATAAATTAAATATCTTGAATAAGAACAGTACTGAAAGTAGCGATTCTGATACATTATTAAAGCTATACGAATTGTATGATAGACACAGAGATGCAATTTTATGGTTTCTAGAAGAGTTTGATGCAAATACTTATGATGAATATCTACAAAGATATTCAGGTACTTCTACCGGCAGGTCTTATTTCATTAGCGTATGCGGATTTTTCGAGTTATCGGGTGTTCTTATAGAGCATGGTATGATAAACGAGGACCTTTACTTTGATATGTTCAATCCCACTCCTTTTTGGCAAAAGGCGGAAAAGACTGTCGCAGGAATGAGGAATAAAAGACCTCACATCTACGAAAACTTTGAGCTAATAAATAACAAGAGAGTAAATTGGAGGGGAAAAAAGAGTCAGAAATAAATCTGCCACATCAGAAGTATTCTGTAATTATCTTGCAATAAGTGGCGTGTATCGGTCGAACAGTTCTTAACGCACCCTATTGGAGGGTCAGCAAACGATAAGAGTCATCTATTTCTGGTCAATACTTTAATGATTTACCCATGAATCTCTCTTTCTAAGGCTTCTTTAAGTAGATGCATGTGTCTTTTTCTATCTGTTTTAATTGTTTGCCATATTTCAACCAACTCAGACTTATTGGCTTGCTGCGCATCCTTGATGTAAGTCTCGATTGTATCATATATGAAGTCTGCGTCTTTTCCCAATACTTTTAATATATCATATGCGGTATCAGTTAATTCCGTTGATGACGACATATCATATTAAAGATGAATAAATATTTAACAGCTATGATGATAGTCATAGTCTTAATTATAGGTAGCCACTCTCGTGCACACCCGAATTTAACATTTTAGCAGAGTAATTCCGATCAGTTGTAATGATCAGAGTGATAATGAAATATAATTAAGAGGATCAATAATCTTGATATTCAAGGTAATTTACCAGTCATCAAATATATTTCTATTATGACAGAACACATATCTCAAGGCTTGAAGAATCATTTAAAGAGGAACAGAATAAAAATAAAATACAGCATCTCTGAATATAAAATAGCAGCATGTTAATCAAAGTAAACGCTATCGATACTAGCACAAACATAGTCAGGGTAACAAAGCTTGACATCGACGACTATGGATCTGTGATTCCACTAAAGGAATTGGAGCTAAGAGTACAGGAAGACGACCATTCAATTATTAAAACACTAAAAGGTTCTTTGTATGCTGCTGTGTTCACAAAAGGAGAAACAGATGATAATAATAGCATTATCATATTAGCCAATGGTATCACAGTTGACGAATTAAATAAAGAAAAACTTAAAACCATAGATAAAGTATCGAATAAGAAATACGATTAGCAGTTTTGTTCTGTCTTAGCTACAACTATCTAAAATTACGACAAAAATCTGATATTCTGTTAGGAATGGAGTATTGAAATCTTTTTAGTGTTGACCAACCCCTTCTTTCTGCGTTATAGCTTTCGCGGGATTTCACGCGTCATAATGACAAATACTACTCAGGTTATAGTCTGTGAAGATTCTCAGTAACATATTCCGCGACTTGATAGAAATAAAAGATAAAAAATTATTTCATCAAGGATTTAATCTTATTGCAAATGATTACGTGATCAATGTTGCCGTCCATATATGTTCATAATGATAATAATTTATAGTATAGTTTAAGCCAGTTATAATAGTCCTATATAATTAACAAGCATTTCGATTATTCAAATTGCTTTTAAAATATAAGATAGACTTTGGATTATGTTGCGGTTAGAATTAGGAGACAGAAAGTCATTGCGTACCACTTACAACCTAGTGGCGCTCCAACACAGATCGATCCCACTTCGCCAGTATTGCGGCTGCTTCATAAGTACTCTGGAGAAAGGACAGCAATACCTCATCAGGTGACTTCGAGGTACTGACCGATTCATATGGCAGTATAAACTCCCTCATCTCCGTATTGTAGTACGCCTCCGTTGGCTGGATGGGATAGTCATTGAATCCCTGGGGCTCGGGATAGGAATAGGCGTAGTAAGATGGTTCATCTACAGGACCACCGCCCGGCCAGAAACCGCAACTGCTAACCTCGTGCGAATAGGCTTCGACAGCCACAGAACGTGCTAGGTTTGGTGCGCCTGAGTGTGGGGGTGCGGTACGTCCAGAAAACCTGGTAACGGCCAGATCAAAAGCCCCCCAGAAAAAGTGTACGGGGCTCACCTTACCGATGAATTTGGAACGAAACTCTGTAAGGACCCTACTACTATGAGCCAAGATGCGCCAAACCCTTTGTGCATACTCGCGATCATAAGATGCATGTTTCCGATCCGACTCGAATGGCGTTCGATCCGATACTTCGACCGGCGTAGTCCAGATGGTTACAGGCATTCCAACCGACCTCAAGGCCGACATTACTTCTTGATAGAATTCAGCTACTGAGCATGGTTGGAGAGGGATTTTCTTTGTTGACCCGTCGTCGATTTCAATTACTAGCAGGTGAGCAATGAAATCGAAGTCTATCTGGATGTACCGACCATTGTAAGGCATTATGGACGTCGTAAGGCCACGAGGCGTAACATACAGAGTAGCATTCCACCAATGATTCATGAATGGAGTAAGCGCAAGTCGGATCTTGCCTACGATTTGGGTCCATCTGTGTAGTGTCTCATAGGTATCCTTCCACTCTGCCAACGGCAGTGCAGGCCATATGTGTGTAGTCATCACATTCCTCTCTTTATTTAATCAAGTTGCGCATCGTATACAAAATGAAAATAATCTTCAATTGAGCCTTCGTCCATCAAATAGTGTCGCCATCAGACAACCGTACCATCTTTCGTTTTACTTTGTCTCCTCTAAAAACCTGATTCATCTTTGTATTTCACCATTATTAGAGTTCATTATCACTGGTCTTACTAGACAAGTACTTCCTCAACACAACATCATCATCTCCAATCCCAGCTGCCCCGTATTACCTTATTATCGCATGGTGGATTTTCTTGAAATGTTTTGTTCCATTGTTACTTATGGAGGAATTACAACATCCCATAAGATAAGATGTTATGCATCGTCGCAGATGAACCCATCGAGATTGTATTTCTTCACATCCTTCACAGCCTTTCGTATTTTGCTTTGTGGTCTCAACCCCTTTTAGGCGATAATAATTTATCGCTTTCGATTGTGGCATATAATTAACTGTAATTCGTCTTAAATAAGAATTGGGGTATTAAAATCAAAAATCGTTGAAAAACTTCTTGTGTAGAAAATTAGTATCTTCGTAAAAGGTAGTTTTGATGAGAATCATATGTAAGAAAGTGGAAACTATCTTAGATAGAAATTACAAAGAACGATATGTTTCATCGTTAGGGAACTCTTATGACTTGGCATTTGTGATAGGACTACAATCAAAATATCATTAAAAATGTCGACACGATACAATAACAAAAGACAGCACTAGAACTTAGAACCTATAGGAGAAGGCACTATTACGGATTTATTGTCTCTTTTAAAATAGTCTAATTTTTGTTTTAGTCTGAAGACTACACCACTTTTCAATTGGTAGACTGATCTGTTACGGTGCACGTTGACGAAACAGCTGCGTCTGAAGTGTCTGTAAGTGTTTCTACTGTTTCCTGTGTTGTAGGGTTATGTCCTACCCCCAATACACAAATGTCGCTATCGGATAATTTCTCTACAATAGTGATATAGTCTTGCGGTTTGGCATTATAAAGTGAATGTTCTATAGTAGTTTCTCCTACTTTTTATTCGCATGCGTTGGCAACAATTTCTGCAGTTGTTTTAGCTCTAGGCGCACAAGATCTTTTGATCAAATCCGGTACAAGATCTTTACTACGAAGGAAGCCTCCCGTCTTCAATGCATCATCTTTTCCCTGTTCGGCTAGTTCTCTATCCTGATCTGGCGTTTGAGCATCTGTAGGTTAGATTTTGCACGGCGTAGGATAAGCAAGGTTTTCACTGGTTTATTATTTATCATAAATAGGTGAGGTGATTAGTGTATACTTTAAGTCCCTTTTGTAAGTTAGCATTTTTTCTATTAAAGGATGTCTTTAATCTACCTGTGTGAGTTGTCTGGACTGATATAGAATGAATTAAAAAAAGCAAATAATTTATTACTTTACACTTATCACTTCGCCACAATCGTATTTGACATAATTATAGTTTTAATTACTTTAAAACTCTGCAGCCATCAATGGATAAGGAAAGTAACAAAAAAATCGCCCTAGTAACAGGGGCCAATAGAGGCATAGGATTTGAATCCTGTAGGCAACTTGGACAGTTAGGTATAACTGTTTTGTTGACTGCTCGTGATGCTACAAAAGGTCTACTAGCCACTAAACAATTAACTGACGAAAATATAGATGTACTATTTTATGAGCTCGATGTTTCAGATAAAACTCATATCCATCGCATAGCTTACGAAGTAAAGCGGCGATTTGGACGTCTCGATATTCTTATCAATAATGCTGCAATTCTCTACGACACAGGACACAATACAATTAATGCAGATTTGGACATAGTAAATGAAGCATTGATTACAAACCTATATGGGCCTTGGCTGCTGTCCCAGGCATTCATTCCCATTATGAAGAAAAATAGATACGGACGCATTGTAAATGTATCTAGTGCTGCAGGTTCCTTACATTATATGGTAGGTGGAACGCCTGCCTATGGTATATCTAAAGTTGCTTTGAACGCATTAACAAGGAAATTGGCAGATGAATTGAAAGGAACAGGTATCTTGGTAAATTCCGTTGATCCTGGTTGGGTTGCAACAGACATGGGAGGTCATGGAGGACGCTCAGTAAAGGAAGGAGCGAGAGGTATTGTATG
The DNA here is from genome assembly GCA_035643635.1 of Nitrososphaeraceae archaeon. GTDB lineage: Archaea > Thermoproteota > Nitrososphaeria > Nitrososphaerales > Nitrososphaeraceae > DASQQB01. The sequence goes on from DASQQB010000024.1 coordinate 5,415, forward strand.
GGCTGCCACTAAATTGCCAGAGAATGGGCCTAGTGGAGGATTTTTCTGTGATGGCGTGGCTGAAGCTTGGTGATTTGTAAGGGACAAGAAGGGTTGAAGTTATAATCAATAAAAGACAATATTTATTGAATCTCTTTATCCCTAATAGCGACGGTCAGATCCAATTAAATGGTGCTAATATAGTGCCATCTTAATCTTTCGTTATTCCTAATCACGAGTCAATTCGACTATTACAGTTATCACAATATTTCTCTATGAGTATAACGCCGTCCCCGACGTCAAAGGAGGCTTCCCTTGTAGCCACATTTCCGCAGTACACGCAGAATTTAGGCTTATCTTTATTATTCGTAAACGAATTTAGAGATTTCAAGACTTTTTGCATAAACCTAACCTCTTGCTATTTGTAATCAAACATAAGGATCCCGTGCCAAATTCATCCAGGTTTTGATTGAACAAGTCGACTTGAAAACTTTTTCTTTGGTATTTGTTAACTTTGCTTTTTTTATTATACATCAAGTTTCATCAAACCCATCATTAAAATGATAAACATTCACTTACTCAGCATTACTACTGTGAGCATTATACTTAAACATACAGGTTGTCGTTTATTCCCGTTACTTATGCCGGTAATGCTAGAACACAAGGACAAGATAATGCTACAAGTACATGGCAGGATGTCGGTGCTACAGTGATTATTATATTTACATTCTGCATATACGTCATATCGACAAATATCTCGACATAAAAGGAACAAACAGGGAGAACAAAAGGTAACATCAGAACTAGGAGTAGAGTAGAGCAATGAACAACAACAACTGCAGCAAGCTAACAAGAAAGCATTAGATAAAATAGAGAAAGAAGATTAGAAGAACGAGGGTTCCAAGCAACAAAAAATATCCAGCCTTATCCTAACATCGTCAGTGACTTTTAACAAGAAACTATTCAATCATCCATAGAGATGCTAGACAAACTAGGTAGAGTTCAAAACGAATTTTTAATTCATTCCAATCACCGTAGATAACTTGTACAGGAAATAGCTAAAACGTATAAGTCGATTGGATATCTCTAGGAATTGTGAGCTAATATTATCCAATATCAGTTAGAGGGGGCTTTCAAGAATATGTATTAGTGCTGTGCTGCAATCATCGCAGCAAGCATCAAGACTTACTACAACGGCTTTCTCTCATTAGAAAAGAACTAACTATAAAGAAAGCTACAGTGAAAAGACATGCTGTAATCAGGAGTTGACCTGTCACAAAACAATCTGCGTGCTTCATTGATTATTCTATCCTTTTGGCGGACTCTGATTTAAATCTGAACGAAGCCATTTTCCTTGCCTAATAAGATATCTTAAATGTGAGTTACTCAGAACTTGGCATGGAAAGATCCATCTGATGTCCTGCTTCGTGAGTTCTGTAGTAATCACGTAAGGGTAAAATGAGATAATCAAGGACCATAAATGGAACGTTGGAATGGAAAGACATAAATTTTTTTTATATTCTTGGTTATTAGACCATTATTGGGTTCCGGGTATGTAGTTAGAGGTCAAAGACCATGGGAGGCCAAAATTTTCTTAGATAGTGGTGAGGAAATCGCTGAGATAAAAAAAGGAGAGGATCTGAAGAGCTTCAAACTTGTTAGAAAGGATGGCCATGAATGGATTCTTACCAAGAACGTGCATGGTGAGTTTCGTCCTTTTTCGATCTCTGTTCTCGATCAAAATAAACAGAAAGATGATGTTGACAAAGAACCCTTGGTTGTAAGGGAACATCTCTTCAAATATAGAGGTAAATTCTATATGCTTACAAACCATCCGGAAGGAAAACACTGGAATGAGTATCTTAGTGGTCCGAGATACATCTCTAGATTAGATAACTTTCCTTACTCTGATTTAACAGAATTAGATCATCACATAAAGCATAAACTGAGGCGATATCGGGGAGTACAGGTAGGGGAAGTATCAGGATTAGGAATACACGGTCACCATGTCAAAGTTGACAAAGAACTAGAAGATATTGGATTATTGATAGCTGCCGGTTCATATCTAATTTATTCTACAGCATAATAATAATAATGCTGCATTGGCTCTACTTTTGGCCATTTCTTTTTCATATAAGAGAAAGGCAATAAATATGGAATCATAGATGTTCTACAATAATGGAGGTCGAACCTAATCGTGTTGGCGCCTTTCCTTTCCGTAAATCAGATCCTGACGAAAGAAAAAATAATTTCTCAGAGGTGCAGCAGCCATATACAAAAGAAGAGGCCATTAGAGAGGCTAATCGCTGTCTGTTGTGCGGTACCCCCGTATGCATCGACGCTTGTCCTGTTCTTTTAGACGTAAGAGGCATGAATGAGGCCGTTGCACGAGGTGATTTTAAGAAAGCACATGAACGTATCAGGGAGACAAATCCGCTTCTTGGTGTAACTGGCAGATGCTGTCCACAACTACAGGGTCTATGCGAAGATGCATGTGTTTTGCGTTGGACCGGTCAGCCTATTGGAATCGGGTTGATTCAAAGGTATATTGCAGACTGGGAGCGTAAAGAGCAACAGCAACAGGAACAACCAGAACCTTCAGTTTCAATTTCATCCGACACCGGAAAAAAGGTAGCTGTTATTGGTGCAGGACCGGCTGGTCTAGCAGCAGCAGAACTTCTCAGAAGATACGGGCATCAGGTGATCATATACGAAGAGTTATCCACAGCCGGCGGAACTGCTTTGTATGGGATTCCAGATTATCATCTTCCGAAGGATGTATTGCTTTATGAAATAGATAGAATAAAACAAATGGGCATTGAAATAAAGAACGGAGTTAAGGTTGGCAAAGATATTACGCTTACCCAATTGACAGAACAAGGTAATGATGCAATTCTTATAGCCACTGGTTCAAAGGATACCGTCAAGCTAAATACTCCTGGAGTTAATCTTGGCCGAATCTACGATGCATACGAATTCCTAGAAAGAGTATATGTTAATGGTGTGGAGAAATATCTAATAAATAATAACTTAAACAAGAGCGAGTTAAGGCCAGAAGTCCTCGTGATTGGTGGAGGAGACACTGCACTTGACTGCGCTAGAACCGCATTGAGGCTGACAAAAGGCAAAGTTACCATTGCATATAGGAGAACTGAAAACGATATGCCGGCTGATCCCATAATGTTGGAAGAAGCAAAGGAAGAAGGAGTAGAGTTCAAGTTCCTTGCAGAGCCAAAGTCATACGAAGGAGATTCCAATGGAAATGTGGTGACTGCAACAATGGCTTCGATGCAGCTTGGTACAGCTGATCAGAGTGGCAGAAAAATTCCAGAACCTATTCCTGGAGTTGAATTCAAATTAAAATGCTCCAGCGTTCTGCTTGCAGTAGGAAGAGAACCAAATTCGTTTCTTCAAAAGAAATTGGGTATAAAGACGGGTAGGAAAAATTCGATATCAATTAATGATCAGTACAAAACATCAATGAAAGGGGTTTTCGCTGCAGGAGACGTCACAACAGGAGACACTCTTGTAGTAAAAGCAATGAGCTCGGGTAGAGAAGCAGCTGAAAGGGTACATGAGTACCTAATGAATTTAGAAGAAAACCATATGTCGTTCTACGAAAGATACTATATCCAAAACTCGTACGACAGGATGTTTGAAGGCGGTAAAACGCAGCCTCCTCCTGAGTAATCATATGTAGACAAACATACTGGTAATGATTCAAAGTATATTTTTAATAATATACTTGTAAGGTCCCGTGGCCATGGCCTATCAACAGTCAAATCTGTGCTGTTATGCTGAATACCTTTATAATTTTATTATCTCATTGGCTTCCATTTTACGGGTTGAGAATAGCTAATAGGATGTATCTATTTGCCTATTGGTAGACTAAAGCAAAATGTTGCTCCCCTTCCAACTGCATTATTCTCAGCCCAAATCCTGCCCTTATGGGCTTCTATAATACTTTTGCAAATAAATAGTCCTAGTCCTGTCCCTGCATGGGACTTGGATGCGAACTTTGTAAATAACCTAGGCATTATGTCAGGATTAATACCTTCTCCGGTATCCTTCACAGTGATGAGAACAAATTTTTCCTTCTGATCTCTTGTTGTCATATTAATGGAAATAGAAATAGTATCTTCTTCGTCTGTAAATTTTATCGCATTAGTTAAAAGGTTATAAATTACCTGAGTTATCCTTCCTTTGTCTGCGAGGACCACAGTGTCGGTACTAGCCGATCGGTGTGCTGTTTTTAATAGCTTTATATCTCTGTACTTAGAGTTGAATAATTCTTTGTTTCTTGCTATATCATTTATAGTCTTTGCAATCAGCTCCTCCAGATTCACCGGCTGTTTGTTTAAAATCAGTGGCTGGTGGCTTTCTATTTTTGTTACGTCTAATATGTCTTCTGTGAGTTGTTGTAGTCTTTTTGCATTTCTATAAATGATATTTAAAAGTTGGATCAATTCTGTGTCTTCTGTTTTTACAATTTTAGAAAGAGCAACATCAGTTAGTCCAAGTATCGGTTGTATCGGCGTTCTAAGTTCGTGAGCTGCTATATTGATAAAGTCTTGTTGCATTCTATCCTGAGCTTTCAATTGCTGGTACATTTCTGTTTGTTTCCAGAGAGCTTCAAATATTGAAACGTATGACAGTACGGTTGATTGGCTATTGGAATATGACGACAAGCCTATAGCCCTATTCACAGTACTTTCTGTGTCATCCTTTAGCTCTACCGCCAAAGATGACTTTCTATCTGCTATTAGAAGTGTGATTTTGGTTTGTAAGTTTTGTTCTAAAAATCTGATATTTATTTTATTTTTTCGATCTTTATATTTGGTTTTATTATCATTTGTATCTAATGATGTGATAAATTGTTCTATTCTTTGGTCATACGGAACCAGAATTCTGACACCTATATTACGGCGCGTTACTGCCTGATCTAATAGGGCAATTCCCCCGTTACGCTCTTGTCTGAAAAAGGCATTAGCTGTTGAAAATATTATTAATATTTCTTCTTTACATGACTTTACAAGCTCAAAGGCGATATTCTGTACTCTAGTTGACTCCCTAATGGTTTCGATAAAATCTGGCTTTATTCCTTCCTCTATTTCTTTAATTCTTTCTTCAGCTGGTATAGCGTTATTCCAAAAGGCATCAAAAATATATTGTCCGTGTCGAACAATCTCATCAGCATTACTGTAGAAAACCTGGGTCAACAGTTCTTTTTCTCTTAGATTGCTAGTAGTCATGTATTCGGATTCACTTACAGCTATCCCGCCGACTAGACCTTCCATGTGACGCATTTCGGTAACAATCTTTCTTAATTCTTTACAGTAAGGTAAATTTTCCTTTGTTATTTCAGTAATAAAACGTATCTTACCACCTCTTCTTATAACGTCCATGTAGTTGTTCTTGTATACATCAAACTCCATTATAACAGAAGGTCCATTCTTTTCTCCAAAAAGATCCATTCCAAGCTTTACGTTTTTCATGAATCGGGCTCCCCTTTCAACAGCTGCCTCGACGCCGTAAAGCAACTCTGTTTTTTCTTCCTTGGGAGTATTAGAGGTCAAGTGCTATACTAGAGATAAAATAAGGACAATAAAAATAATGTGCCTCTCTATCTGTCTAGTGGACCTTGCATCTCACCGCGTTCTATTCTCTTGTCAATAAACAAGTCCAAAAATTCTTGCCATGTACTGCAGATCTGGAATAGAATGACCCTGCGTTGCTGTTTCTATTATTAATTGCAAGGCCGCAGGCGTATCTACGTCATTCTCTAGATAGCTGTTGAATTTATTGGTTAGTTTTGTCCTATGATGAGGGATCTTATTACTAACATCCCCCCAAAGTGCACCTGCGATTATCTCGTCAGCCGAGCGGAATTTAGCAAGTTCAGAGTCTGAAAACATGATAGGTTGTCTATAATGCTTAGAAAAAAGATAGAGTCGTATAGTGTTCGAGTTATATTTTCTAATCATGTCCCTTATTCTTACGACGTTGCCAAAAGATTTAGACATTTTTTTGCCATTGATGTTTACTAATGCCACATGGTTCCAAATCTTGACTGGTCGCTGAGCTGACGTTAGCACCCGTAGTTGTGCCATAACTGATTCATGATGAGGATATACTAGTTCCGTCGCACCACCATGCATATCATATCTACCGTTAAAAATTGACATAGCTACAGAAGAGTCCTGCATATGCCACCAGGGGACACCTGTACCTAAGTAGTCATCACAATATTTCTGACCGAAATCATCGCTACCATTCCAGAGTAGAATATCATTAGGACTTTTTTTCCCAGGCGCTATGTCAACTCTTCTATTAGCCAGATCTTCTCGTCTCATTCTTGCGAGCCTGCCGTACGAGACTACTGAACTTGTATCCAAATATATGTTGCCACTAGCAAAATAAGCACGTTTGTTATTAAGCAGGCCCAGTATTAATCTTCTAGCATCTTTTACATAATCGGATGTTCTGGCGATATTAAAGGTATCAATACCTAATGATTTAATATCAATCAAGAGTTCGTTTACAAATCTATTAGAAATTTCCTCAGGCGATGAATTTTCATCCTTTGCCCGAAACGATAACTTGGGATCTATATCAGTAATATTTAAGATTGCCGTCGTTCGGATTCCGCTTAACATTAAATATCTTACCACCAGGTCATAAAACAGAAGGATCCTTGCATGGCCAAGATGAGAAAAGTCGTACACGGTAGGACCACATATCAACATCCTAAAGCTACCATTTCTTGGCGTCGCCCTGTCTTTCAGACCGGATAATGTGTTGAATACTCTCAATAACTAATAATGGTATAGATTTTAATTCATTATTAAGGTAATATGCCTGATCTGTAAGTCAGAGCCATCCAAACAGGCTTCTCTTATTTTCTTGACTACTCCAATACTGTAAAGCTCCTAGTAGGAATATCAAGTGACTGCTACCTATTGAAGGTAATCATCTGTCTAACGTGATCTACTCGTAAGTGTTATATCATACCTCAATATTACTTTACATGCATGGGTTCTTGTGATTATGGGCTCTGGACTGAATAAAGAAAAAGAGCTAGCCAAGAAATTAATATATCTTGACCTTGATGAAGGGATCAGAATTGAGCACCAGGCTCGGTGTAAGAAGCTGTTTATAAACAGAAATGTCTGCGGTAACTTTGTTCTTGAGTTTGTCACTGAGACTAAAAAGAACCAAAATAGTGAAATTCATAATATACAATACTTATCATCAGAAGCTGAAGTATTGGATTTCATAAAGTCCAGATTTAACGAAAATTTCTCCGTCTCGACGTACTAACGCAATTGCGCTATTGTTGCAACTAAGACTGCGCCTTCCTTTTAATAGATAGTAGAGTATTCCTGCTTCTGAACTGACACACTATCAATATAGATTCTGATATACATCATAGTATTTCGTAGGAGTGTAATTCCGCTTTGTTAACCAAATTTCAGATTTCAGATAATAGTTATATTCGGTTTTATGTCCTAAAGCCTTTCTTATTAATATATACTAAAGATGTATAGGTAGATGGATCGTGAGCTATCAAAGCGATACAAAGGCATCTTCAACTTCAACCGTGTCTGCTAGTGTGTCTGCTAAGTTTTCATCATCACACACTATCAGCATATGCAACAAGTAGAAATACTAAGCAACTCGTCTACTTCACAAATATAATTGTCAGATAAATACTGGCTAGCTTTAATGTCCATTGTTAGTATATTAAAACTAGGAGTTACCTCCTTGAATAGATGCATCTATTGCAAATTTTTATCAGGTGTTGATACGTGAATTTAATTGCAATACTGTACTTTTTCATGATGAAGTAATAAAGATTCCTTAATCAATAACAAGTTTATACAAGGAAATGTCAATCCAGCAGCGAAGAAATAGGCTTCTCTTTTTGATTCCAAAATCTGTATAGTGTACACCGGTATTTAGAAATTAATCAATTTTAATGTTAAATTTCATTGAATGCAAAGTTATTAGAACAGTTATAACGTAGTTACTTGGACTAGAAAATTTAGAAGCGGAAAATTTATCGTAATCAGCCTTGAAGTCTGAGGATAGAGAGCATCTAATCGAAATCCATGTACAAGAGAGTTGAAAGGAACTAGAGTGCAACTGGGTAAGGTACTGTACTGTAGCTCATCAACTAGAAGGTGTAGAGCTTTTGGTTATGGGGTTTAACCATAGACGTACTCACAAAAAATAATCAGCAAACAGTTGTGTCACCATGGCCGCGCCTTTTACTCATTATCAAAGTCTGCTTTTCGTAGATTTGTTTAACTTTTTGAAGTGAATCTATATCTGAGATAGTTTTGTCTTCTCGTATATTCTTTATTCTAGGAAAACGCAACGCAAAACCGCTGTCGTGTCTACTGCTTTTCTGGATACTATCGAATGCAATCTCTAAAACTATTTCTGGCTTTACTAATATTCTTATGCCCTCATCTTTTATCATAATTGATTTTAACTTTTTTGTGAGTTCAGCTATTTCATAATCAGTTAATCCAGAATAGGCCTTACCAATTGTTCTTAATTTATTACTGTTATTGTCAGGATCATCTTTTACTGCAAAGGTGTAGTCAGATAACATGCCTGCCCTCTTTCCATGCCCATATTCAGCAATTACAACAACTGCATCGATTGTGTCCAATTCCTTTTTCATCTTTACCCAAAATTTTCCTCTTTTTCCTGGATGATAATAAGAATCTGGATCTTTTAGTAGCAAGCCTTCATGCCCAATGTCTCTGCTCTTTTCAAACATTTCGATAATTTCTTCCTCTGAATTTACGAGCTTATATCCGGAGTTAATGATAGATTCGTTAAAATGTATAGTTGGCAGAATTTCTTTTCTTTCTTTAATCGACTTTCTGATTAAATTTTCTCCATTGAAATACATGATATCATATACTATATACACGACCGGGATTTGTGCCATTATTTGTTCTGTCAGATTCTTTTTGTGAAGCCTTTTTTGGAGTTCTTGGAAATGGAGGGGATTGCCATTTTGAAAAGCCATAATCTCTCCGTCTAAAATAAAATCCACATTAGATTGGGATGTGGATGTTGATAACAACATTTTCATTTCCGCTGCAGCATTAGCTAATTCTGGAAATGACCTTGTAACGTCGGAAAGCCTACGAGAAAACAGTCTAATTTCTTGTCCGAACTTATGCATTTGTGCTCGTATCCCATCATACTTGAATTCACAAATCAGAGGCTTTTGATAATAGGCCATTATCTCTTCTGCAGTGAACATCACATCCGCTAACATGTAACTTAGAGGTGTAAGTGGTTTAATAAGCGCAGTATGTAATAAGTTTCTCTTGGCAAGCATCGCCAGCTGGGAAATATCTCCTAAAAAGAGCATCGCGTCTCTAACATGTTTAAGATCTTGGCAAAATGCTTCAGAGATTGCAATTTCCACCAGACCTTCCGTCAAACCAATCCTCATTTCCCCGTTTATGATTTTTATCAGATACTTTGCTTCAAGTGGTGAGCTGTCCATAAGTAGTCCTTTCAAGACTTTTTTCTTATTTTTAGTAGAGCCAGAACCAATAGTATCTGCGATTTCCTTAAGTCTATCATATGTGGATAATAATGTCAAAGGTTGTTGTTGGAAAAGTGAAACCATGTTCTTATTTGATGCCGCATACTCGGCTAATGCACCTATATCTCCATGTTGTAGGTATACGTGTTGAATTTGTTTTGAATCCATGGTGGCTATTTCCGAAAGTACTTGTATTATTGTGCTAACTCCGGTGTTCATCACAAATTTTGAACCTCGTGAAAAAATTCTATTGGAGAAGAATAGAACAGCTATAGATAAAGGTTCGTCATCATTTAACGAAAGAAGATATTTCGAAAGGATATTTACTTTCATATTTTTACTGGTAGTTGTTCGTATTTTTTCACAGGTATCTACAAAATATGAAAATTGAGTTGGATCGTTAATAGACCGAATGCAGATACACCTCTTCTTTAGAGAATTATTAACATTGGATTATAAAAAGAAACCAGTTCAACCTTTAGGTTCTGAGCTTATTGCTTATGCTTCTACTGACTTTCTAGGTGTTTGAGGCAAGTCAGAGCTTGTTATAATTCTGATGTGTTATGTTCGCCGTGTCTTTAGAAAACCCTAGTTGTTAATCATTTTGTTTACTTTGTTTGCTAATTGTTCATTGTCTATTGGCTTTCGGATAAACAGATCTTTATCTAATGCACAGAACTCTTTTTTTCTAAATTCCTCATAATATAATTCGCTAGCTGTAAGAAAACAGAATTTAACATTATTGTCTTTCTTTTTTATTTCCTGATATAGTTCAAAGCCATCCATCTTTGGCATCTTTATATCTAGAATAATCAAATCATATGAACCTGGTCTAAAATTTGATAATGCTTCTTGGGGGTCATTAAATGCATCAACTTTGTAACCGTAATGCTCCAAGCTCAAGATACAAAGTTTAGTAAGGTCAGGTTCGTCGTCTACTATTAAAATTCTCTTATTAGTTTTATTCGTTTTATTCATACACAATTATTAGGTAGCTCTATTTTAACCTCCTGAGCTACACCATCTACATGTTAGACCCATGAATGGAATCAGAGCGATGATTCCCGTTCCTAGCAGTATCCCCGCTACACAGAGGTTGAATTTTGTTATTTTGAACATAGGATTATTTTCGTGTATAAGGTATTACTAGTATCCTCAACATAACTGCTTAGAAATTATAATGCTCTATCACAAATCAATAATATTGTTAATCGATCATGATGCCTAGCACAATTTTTTTATATTCTAGATAGAGGGCTAGTTAAGTGGTAGAACGCCTTTCAATAATCAGAAATTAACATATCAATTAAAGTAAAGCATTTCCTAGCGTGTCTTAAAAGGTCGTCTTATGATAATGAATTCGTAGGAGGACAGGAGTTGACTATATTCTTGACAAACTAAAGCGCATCATATTTCTCTTCATCTTCTAGTTCTTGTTCCTCTCTTGCTCTCTCTTCATCATCTTTTTCTTCTTGTTGTCGACCGCTCATAATACAATGGCCAAAAGGGCTTTGCTATATAAGGATTATTATTTTAGATTCTGTGAAGTTGGAAGCTTCGATTAGACTCTCAAATTAGAAACTCTATATTTTTCGAATTATAAGATGAGTACCTCATAAGCCTAAAATATTCAAATAATGTCAACATCAACCAGGACCCATTTTTTAATGAATGTTATGAGAGAAAGACAAGTTCCTAATATAATAAAATTTCTTTATCTTAAGTCTAACAGCGAAGAGACTTTACAAGTCAAAAGAATTTTTTTATTCTTGCATACTATCTTTCTAATAATACTTTCTTCCAGAACAGGTTCACCTGTATCATTGTCATTTACGTTTGTAGACAATACTAAGGATCTAAATTTGTTGTTTGGATCTGCATACATCAATTTTATTTTGCGCTCACAATTCTTACCTATTTTCTTGTATATTTAGCTAACAAAAAGTAATCACATAGACCATCTGATCAAGCAGTCACGCTATATAGTGTACTTATTCTAGTGATTACAGATTTTTTTGCTATATTAATTAAATGATAACGGAGTACCGTAATTTAGGGATTCCATCATCCATGGAGGTTGATTGGAGCCAATTATAGCAGAGTAATCTGAACTACCTCCAATTCAAAAGTTTGACGCTACAGGGACAGCCAGGCGATCAAACTAGGTTATTGTTAGTTTAGGAAAAAACCTAAATATCTATTTTATAAAGCCTTTTTCATTTTTAGAATAGCAATTATCAGTTATTTCTATAACTGCAGCGGTTTCAACAGCCACAATACAGACTAAATATACATCTTGTTTATTTTCTTATGTATTGTATAACATTAATAATAATGCCCTTCCCTTTTTCATATTAATTTTCACGTTTGCCGTCACCATAGTAATAATCATTTTTAGGATCAGGAAAGTCATGCAGGGAACAAAGGTAAGTGTAAAAAAGTCAATAATTTTTTCTGCATATTATCTTGCTATTGCTTCTTTTCTGGTTTACAACTCTTTCTTGATTGATAGTGTGCCTTTTGTGTATGTTATTCCTTATTCTGCTGTCGTTATATTTTCTGGCTATGTTTCATATAGATATTCAAAAAGAATTCTCTCATTTTGGACCGTTACCCATGATGATGGAAGTGCTAGTACTATTTACTCAAAGGGAGGATTGACTATTTATCTGCTATACGTTGCAGCATTAATTGCGCGTAGCATAATTAGTTTTATTTTTATTGGTTCAGAAAAATTTTATTTTAATAACCATGAAGCGATGCTTGAAAATAGTAGTGCTGTTCTTATTATGCAGCCACTGTTTCACACAGATCCAGCAACAACAATATTAGCTTTTACAATTACCGACTTTCTTCTTATGGTTAGTGCGGGGCTGCTTATAGGAAGGAATGCAAGAGTCCTAAAATATTACTATCAAAATAGACTGTGATATTGGAAACATTTGGATTACATAATCAAGACTAACAGCAACTAGCAGTCAATTGTTTTAGAAGCCAAGACCGAAATAGAAGAGAAATTGATAGATTCTACTGAGTTAATAAGCAACTAGCATAGCAAAGGGAAGAGAACAGCTAATTACCAATATGCACTTTCCGATTCAATATTAGAATCAGTTGTATTTCTTTTTAATGAAATATATTCATTAATTTTCTCTAACCCTTTAAAGACGCCTTCAGCTGCAAAAATTGAGGGGGCTTTGGTTGTTGGTAAATCACCGCAACAGCTTTCTTCAAATTTCCTAATATCATATTGTAAGTATTCAATACCTGATTTTTGGAAAAGATCAATTGCCTTTGTAGAATCCTCAGCTTCATCTACTAGTAGAATTGGTTTGCGATGAACCACAGGATTTAAAGGAACATAGGAACATAAAATCGTATAGCACAGCTACGTAGATTTAGCCTTTAGGCTGTGGCTAAGAAGATAAACAACTAGGATATTATATTAATAATAGTAGGCATTCTTTGCATTATGATATTCAATTGTTGCTATCTCTAGGTAGTTTCCGCCCACGTCTTTATAGTGTTATCACCTATAGCGAAGAATCAGGATTCAACAAATGTCTGAGTGTCGTTGTAGCAATAAAGAGAATATGAACCTCGATAACACTAGATCTATTGAAATCATCCTTACAATGGATGGAAAACAGGAAGTTGAAATGTTTAAGATAATTAATCCAAAGAAAGCAATTCCTATCTATTATAATGAATATGACGTCTTCAAATTACCTCTACAGAATTTTCAACAAGAAAGAGATTAGACAAGCCGGTGTTGAGGACCGCGTTAGTTTTTTACTTTATGGTAAGATGTATACTATTGAAATAAAAAACATAGAAAGTAACTAAATGCTATCCAATAAATACAATTGCAAACCCTATCAGACTTCACAATTCACATCTATCTTTCCTAAATCAGGTCATTATTCCTCCTCCTCCTCCTCTTTTACTTGTGTCATGTAGCACCCTGTTTCTGTTTGCAGCTACAGTATCAACTACAGGTTGTTTGTCTTTTAGATTTCGATCTCCTAATGTATTCTCTGGAGTTTGGCCAGAATAAGATGCAGCGATATCGCTACGGTTCCTATCACGTAGTTCGGCGTCTACTAGATTTCTTATCCTTCCTGCTGTTACGGTTTTCTCTTTTAGTTGTTTTGTAGAATCTGATCTCTTATCAATCCTTTTGTTATGCTGATCCAAAGCCTCTTTTTTTATTTTTCGTGAAACTTTTTTTGCAACATCTCTTGCCATTAGAAACGGAACGCCCGATCTCCCCACTGTTTGGGCCATACGATCTGTATCGAATTTTTCTTTGCGACCACTCGATCTCTTGATAGTTATTTGCTGCTTCTTTTCCAAGGGCTTTGTTTTCTTTGCGATTCGCTGTCTTCCTTTTACTATCTTTTCATTATTTTTATTATTTCTGTGTCGATTTGACTTGGAGGAGCTTCTATTGGTCTTTTTAATGATATTCCGGGATTTGCTCAATTTCAAACACCTATGCTATATAGAAGGTCAACAAATGACATATAGCTTTTTCATTTTTTCGGACTTGAGATTACTACTACTACAAATCTATTAAAAATAAACATACAAAAAGAATTTGCGCAATTGCAGATATTGATACAATTTTTGGACCCAAGGATGTGTAAATCAAAATTGACAATATTTTAATGCCCAACATAGCGTAGACAAAAATCATTCATGGATAAACTGTTACCTAAGTATTGGTCAGGGAGAATTAAATTAAATATTCTTAATTCCTTTCTTTCTTCTTTCTTTCAGCCCAATAGACAAAATCAGCCGATAATACACGACGACGACGACGGTTTGACATCAAAGGGAACTAGTTAGTCAAACTAATTACCTAAAAGTTTATTGTTGTCTGCTCTTATCCTACTATCTCTTTGAACTATCTACTGCATCCATTATTACCTGGCTGCCACGAACACCAAAGTTAGCCTTACAATAATTCTCATTTCTTAACTTTGAATCAAGTTTATTTGTCTTTATTAATTCCGATATTCTATTTACAGCAGCAAGATAATTCATTTCTGAAGCCCAGCTAAGTATAACCGTACATTTTCCACAAACGCGACCTTTCGCGTTAGTTGCATATATTTCACCGCAGAAAACACATTTGTTATACACCATGGAGCTACCGGCTCTTGGAGCATTTATACCAAAATGAACCATGTTAAAGCAGCTCATACACAAATGCTGATTGCATGCTGAACATGTATGATATTCTTCTTTTTTAGTACATCTTTCGCATAATGTCATTATTGGTTAGTAACACCCTATAAGAAGATAAATAATCACGTAAATGCTGTCATTGAGAACTGATCGATCCATTAGATATCATCTGTATATAGAACCCCTTCTATATCAACAAGCTCCTTGACATATACAGTGTTTTGCTGTAGTTATCAAATTCGTGGTAAGTACAAAGGTGCTTTTATCTTCGGTAAAGTGAAAACGTTTTTTATATTTATTGTTTGTTATAATGATCTGGTTTTAATTTGATTTATTTTAACCTAGTATAATATTTAAGGATATCCTGGAGCGGCCTCAGATCCAGGTGAATTAGTATCAGTACTACTAGTAATAGCTGTCGTACTTAATAACTGGTTATCTTATATAACTTTAGCATATTATTTGCTATTGACAGATATTCAGTAAATAAATTAGGTTGTGTGACATACACTAGAGTATATACAGAGTCGATTTCCACATAGTCAAAAATGTGAGCATAATAATTTAGCCAATGGGAACTTTCGATATTAACAGGGTAGAACGGACCTTGCCAAGCAGAATAGCTCCATCCAGAACAGCCTACATAATATTGCACATAAGATACTAATATTAGATAACTTGCAAATTATGGATAAATATTTTGAAAGCAAGTTAGAGTAAAAAATAATATCCCGCTACTTTGACTATGAATCAAAATCGCCTCGATTTAGATCCAAAGAACAGGCGAAAAGATCATTTACGTTATAATGGAAATGATCGTTTGTGTACTCCGGTGATTTAGTTTAGCCACTGGAGAATCTTTATTCTTTTGTTATTTTGCCTTTTACTTTAGCTTGAAAGGTATAAAATTGAAATTTAAGGCAGATGAATTTGACATTAAAGGGCTGCTAATATTTCAGAAGAACAAGTTTTCCATTTGAGGAAGTCCTATAGAATATTGAGCCACGTCAGTTTCGGTCCCTCAAGAGCTAATTCTTCCTACACCCTTACCTGTATAGGTTGCCATATCCGATTCTCCAGCCATTATTACTCCAAATCCTTTGACGTGAAGCACACCGCTTGATATTGGTCTACTGGTAAAGCTTAGATTTTCACTCATTTACGTTCCATTAAAGCTCCCAGTCAATGATGTTGTTGTTTCTATCGAAGGGCTTTCTAAATCTAATACTCTTTGACCCATAATTTTTCCCTTCAACTCTGAAATTTGTTCTCCTAATATGTCATACACAAATGTTGTTAAATAATTTATAAGCAGTCCTAGGAGAACTTTTCATTTTTGAAATTATTCTTTTCCCTCTTCAATTTAACCTAAAAGAATTCAAGTGTAACTCCATGATTTAGATTATAATCAAATCTGTATAATTCACCATTAGCAATTGGCATTGATTCTACCTTTTCTTTATCACAGACAGGACATTTACGGATACTATTTGTATCTTTATTATTATTATTACCATTATTATTATAGTCACCATAACTGCCAACATCATGGCTACGAACATTATTATCGTCTTTTTGATCAACTACAAAATGTGATGCACACCAAAAACATGATTCACATAGTAAGAAGTATATTTTGCTGTAAAAGTGAGAATTTTGATAATTATTAATTTCTACTGAGAACGACATACTAACAGGAGTAGAATATTCTTATAATAAAAACCTTTATAATATTTTTCTGTAATATTTACAACATTTTATTACACCTTTTTTCTGATATTAGTTCGAGATTCTACCGGAATCAATTCATTGACTGGATACTTCAACTTTGAAAAGAAATTTAACAAGACCTTCTCGTTGATTGCAAACCTCTGATAGACGCAAGTTCGGTCAATTCTTCATGTTTCTGCCGTTCGTCTGCTACAGTAAATAGTGTGGAATAGAAGTGGACGCAGCATGTTTAAAGTATTATTAATGTGATCACGATCTGTTCATAGCTTCAAAAACTGTATTTGTAATGGACATTTCAGCTGGAGCTTTAAATGGTAAGATTTACTTAAATACTGCCTAAACTACTCTATGCCATGGCAAATTATTGTTTTGTAGCTCCTATTCTCCCTGGAGGAATAGAACTATTGAAAAAATGGAATGAAGAAAATATTGTTAATAATAGAGAACATGATGAAGTTTTCAAATCAGCAGGAGTAGTCCGTGAGCAGGTTTGGATTCAGCGTACGTCACAGGGAGATTTTGCAGTAGCAAGTTTTGAGACAGATAATCCTGAACAATCATTCAAAGTATTAGCTACATCAAATCAGCCATGGGCTGTAAAATTTCGTGAATATTTGAAGAAAGCTCATGGATTTGATCTTTCTCAATCGGGTTCACAGCTTAACGAATTAGTAGTTAATTGGAAACAATGAAATTATTTAAAATAAATTTCGTTCGTTCTTTCTTCTTTATAGATTGCTAGTCTCTTCATTTACAAAATCTAGAAAGCTGTTTTGTAACACTAATCATATTGCTTAAGCCATATCCAATAGGCAAAAAGTTATACCCAAAGTCACATGTTCAACTCCGAAATCCCTAATTCTTTTTAGATCACGTCCTATTTCATCTATAGCTTCAGTCATCGGAGATCTTTGATCTTGTCCTTCTTGTTCTTTTTTTGATGAATTTGAATCATTTTTTTCGATTATTACATTTGGGTACGTCAAAAGTATAATTTGAAACTGTCTGTGTCTTTATTTGCTTCTTTGTGTGCCTGATCTCTTATCGTATTGATAGTACTTTCAAAATCTTCAAGAGATCCAGCAATCATACCTATCCATCCATCATCATATCCTGCAATTCTTGCAAAATTCCTTGGACTAAATCCTCCCATGTAAATTGGAAGATGTGGCTTTTGAATGGGTTTGGGTCCTATTTTCGACGCAGGGGCTTGGAGGGGGTACAGATGTCGTTCCCAAGTCCATAATGAATCAAATCCCTCGTGTTCAGCTTCCTCTGCTGTATGAATTATATTTGATTATGTAGCTTGATGACCCGCTTCTGGCAGAACGATGCCAACCTTCATGATAAGATTTCTCTATTGTCATCACGTTTATGTCTTATATAATCGAGATCATGGCCTTAGCTGGTGTTCGTTCTACGATTCATGTTCTCTTAGAAGACGTTGTTGCCATCGCAGTGTGTTCATCTTGTAATTTGATTTTTATTTTTTTGAATTTTGAATTAAGTTCTATCGTAAGCTTGTCTTATGAGAGATATGGCATAAGCTATTTGACTTCTATCCGGAATAGCTATTTCTGTCTTGCCACTTGAATAATGTCCTATATCCTAAACATCTCTTGCTTTTTTTAGTGGGTCATCAACTTTAGCAATTTCAAGATTAAGATATGCTCCGGCACAGGCTGTAGGCATTAATCTGTAGTTAGGTGAAAACATGATTGAAAACCTTATGAGACAAGCAGTAGTAAAACAAAAAG
>DASQQB010000025.1:0-9338 GCA_035643635.1 Nitrososphaeraceae archaeon
AGACTCTATTCTGTTAGCATTTGCAAACTGTTGTTCTTGTTGTTGCTTTTCTATTACTACAAATACTAGAAATGTAGAAGAAGCAATAACCAGGATTGCAAAGATTGAATAGAAGTCATTTTTTATCATATTCTGCTTTATCCTATTAGATTGTAGGTACTACACCGTATTAAATCTCTTTTCCATATGTCAAATATTCAACGCTATATTTACGGTATGATAGAGATAAGAGTCGTTTACGAGTATGCCAGATAATTGCCTAACAAAGCTCGAAGGATCTTTAGTTGTCATCACACTCTTTGTAGACTATACATGAAGTGGAATAACTTTTTTTATTGGCCTCGATATATAATATAATTAGAGTATTTCACTATTATGACCACTCTTCTTTATAAATTACCAATAACACTATTAACGGGAAAGGCAGGCAGATACAAATGCCTTCGTCATTTGATTTAAGAGGATACTTATTATAATTCCGTTCTTCACTATGAGGTTCTTTGCTTATCCTTAACTTACTTATATTCGAACAGCAATTAAGGGCGGCTCTCTAATAATTCGATAAATTTTCTCTGGTGAATATATTATACGATAATGGTATATGCCTATTTATTAGCAAAGAGCATCTTCCTTGATAATGGCTTAAAGTATAAAGTAACTTCGCCTTTTTTATTCTCCACTAATTTGATTAACTTTAATTTTATTCCTTCCGAAATTTTTTTAAAACCATCTCCCTCTACTAACGTAGTAGCGCTTTTACCACCCACTATGACTGAACTAATAGTCACTATAAGCTCCTTTACCATACCAGTATTAAGAGCCGACCAGTTTATTTCTCCTCCTCCCTCGACTAGTATCTTTTTCATTCCTCTTTTTTCTAAAATTGTAAACAACTCTTCCAAATCTACCAAATTATCAGTTTTATGAGAAACTGTTATTACTACTGCACCGGTTTCCCTAATTTTGTATTTTTTCTCAGCAGATGCATATTTAGTTACTGCCACTATTGTTGTGATTTTTCGTGCGCTCTGCAATATTTTAGAATCCAGCGGTATTCTACCTTTGCTATCGACTACAACTCTTGCTGGGTTTTTTCCTTTTACATATCTTACTGTAAGACAAGGATCATCTACAAGAACCGTTGATATCCCTACAACTATGACATCTACCGCTGCACGCAACTGATGGACCCTTTTCAGATCCTCTTTAGATGAGATAGCAGAGTCTCCACATGATGTTGCGATCTTGCCATCAATGGTCATAGCGGTATTAATTGTTATTCGCAATTTCTATGCTCATCTTTTTTATATTGCTTCTTGTTTAACTGCGTATCTTTTACAGAAAAAGTTCATTATTACAACCATGTGACTAGTACCGGGCGAGAGTGATAAAGGTGCTGATCAACAACAATCAATCTGTAAATCTGAACACCAAAAGTATAGTCACATAAACTAACATTAATTATTTTGTTATGTATACCGTGTACTGCTGCTGTGTATGATGATGCATAAATTATGGCATCTATGTATAACTATCAACAAGAAATGAAATTATAAATAGATGGATGTTTCATTTTAGTTATGAGTGATAATGAGCTAATCACAGAAAGTGATCTGAAGTACATTGATCCGAAAGGAAATCTGCTTCGTTCTAGAACAGAGCTATCTGTTGCAAATATATTAAAATTCCTTGAAGTAGATTATGAATACGATACCAAAGTTAAGCTTAATGATGGTTCTATTGTTATTGTCGATTTCAGAACAAAAAAGGGGCTAATAGAGGTGGTTGATAATGAAGAGGACGCAATAAAGCTGAAGAAAATATCGACAAATAATGTTGAGAAAATAATTGCTATAGGAAATTCTAAGCATGCTGGAACGATCAGCGAAATTAGCTCATTTTTCAGTTATGATAATTCGACCTCAGATATACGTTCCATATTTATAGAAGACCCTACACTAAACTTTGATTATGCTCACACTTTACCCATGGTAGAAGAGTGTTCTGTTCTACACGGACATACATCAAGTGTCATGGTGGAGATAATCGGATCAAAAAATGATGGTATGGTGATAGACTTTGGAGATGCAAAGAAAATTGTCAAAAGAGCACTGAGTAGGATTGATCACAAATTTTTCATAAACAGAAAATATCTTGTTGACGAGGATGAAAACCATTACAAGGTCTCTTTTGCAGGACCAAAAGGAACATTTGACATAAAAGTACCCAAGCAAACAGCCTATGTGTTAAATGACGAAGCCACAGTAGAGAATTTGGCTGGAGAACTATTAAAGAATATGGCACCGATGATGCCAAAGAATGTTCAGGCACTAGGAGTATATGTCTATGAAGGAGTGAGCAAAGGAGCTCATATAATAAGCAATATCAGAGATTACGATAACAGAAAAATGTGATAATTTGGTCTGATTATTCTAAAACTCAAATTTACAGATCAGAATATTTGTTCGAGTCAGAATTAATATTCCTATCTAATATATTGGACATATGTAAGCGAATGAGCTTTGACAGTTAAGTTAATTGTAGAATACAGTAAACGAGCACATATGTCACAATCCGAGTTTATTGGCCTTGAGAATGAACTCAAACTAGGTTATCTTATCGCTATCTTCTTGTGATAATATCTTTCTTACAGTAACTACTGTTTCATAATATGGAAGGACTATGACAAATTCATTTCTTTCATCTAGTGCAGTTTTGATATAACTGGAATATATTTCTCTTAATGTAACTATCAGGATACACTATTAAATAGTGACTTCCATGCTTTGCTGCTTTTAATTGCTCTAGCTAAACAACAGGGAGTGGGATTGGAATTTCATCTCTTGATTCGCGTAGTCTCGTAGTCTACCACATACTAAATATCATCTGATGACATTATAACCTTATATTGAATACGCTTTACAAAAATATTGCTTGGAAGGAATAATATGTCATGAACTGACAAAAATAACAACAAGTGAAAGGAGCGTCAGTTAATCTAGACTTTCATTTTTGCTAAATCTTTGAGATATTATAATTCTCTAGTCCAGAATTAGTAGATAATGGAGGTTGATCAGCGTTTCTTCGGTATCATAATAATCCTTTTCTATCACCTCTTCAATTAACTATTCTATGGTACGAGACAAAATGAACTTACCTTTTGAAATGAACTACTCCGAAATGCCAAGCAAGAAATCAAAAAATATGAAGAGACTCGCAGTCATTGTGAAACCAGAAAAACTTGATGGCATCATTTCAGCGATTAGAGAGATGGGTCTTGAAGCGACAATTTATGATGTGAAAGGCGCTGGAAAAGAGAAGGAAAGAGTTGCTTCAGGTAGGGGAAGTGGCACATCTGAGCTTGCATATAATACAAGAAAAATTATTGCCACTGTGGTAAACTCTGATGACGTCAAGGAGGTGGCAGAAAGAATGAAAAAGGCTCTAGCTGGAGATAAAGCAGTTGTGATGATTTCAACAGTAGATGACCTAGTAATGCTGTAAAGACACAGTCTAGAGCAGCACAGGGTATTACGGCATTATTTGCTGGAAATAACCATCGGTTTACTACTCCTACAATAAACATTTGAATGTGTCTGAAATACATGAAAGCATACAAAGGTTTAGTTATTCTCATTATCGATAAAAATAACGCAGCGGGAGATCTATCTTTAAGAAAACATTTTGATTTTATTCTTAAGTTTTCCTAGATATCCTAACCTACTAATAAAATCAACCTTTAGTTACATGTTACGTGATTGATTCTATGTAGGGAATAAAGGTCTGAGTCTGTTAGTCATGTATGCGGATTATTCAACAGGCAAGAAATAAATAACAATGGCGAACTTAGATTAGATCTGTAGCTATTTTAACTTAATATACTAACCATTTTGTATTC
The DNA here is from genome assembly GCA_035643635.1 of Nitrososphaeraceae archaeon. Taxonomy (GTDB): domain Archaea; phylum Thermoproteota; class Nitrososphaeria; order Nitrososphaerales; family Nitrososphaeraceae; genus DASQQB01. The sequence continues at coordinate 3,899 of DASQQB010000025.1, forward strand.
TGAAAAATGCTAGTTTATTACTATAAACGTGCTAGATGTAGGTTAAGTAGATTGTATTATTTTATTTTGCTAAGGACAATTAAAGCCAAAGAGTTGACAGGTTACGATAGCTTGGGAGAAACCAGATATTCACTTGATATATATAAATATATTGAATATGAAAATGCAAGGCCAGTTAAAATAGGCTTGGTAGAATTGTAAAAATGGCGATTACAAATACTCCTGCTATTACTATTATACTTTGCATATTACTTGTAGTTCTAGCTGTAGTAGGTAATTGTGGCAGCAGTATCACTGTTCTATCTTTTGCGTCTAATACCCCTGTTCTAACAAACAAGAACAAAGGTAACGAAGTTATCTTGGGTTGGAACGAATTGACGACTCAACTTGGGATGAGGGAAAAACTATCTCCAATTGAATTTTCTAGGGCATATGCTTTAGTGGATATCTCGGTGTACGATACTTTACTTGCAATTGGAGGAAATAAGAGTGATATGAATATTATATTTTACAAAGACAATAATAATAATGGATCAACATTATATACTTCAGCTATTGCAGAAGCGGCGTCTTCCGTAATGCTATATTTATTTCCCAACTACGCTGCTGAGATCACAAAGTTAAGATCTGAACAAGTCAGTCAGTTCCAGGGTGATAACGATATGACGACAAAAGGAAGGATAATTGGAAATCAGGTATCTCGGGCAGTAATAAATCACGCTAATATCGATAATTCGAATTCGATATTGAAAGATGATAATAACAACAACACAATTCTTGCAAGTGAAAATAATAATTGTATTTGGACTGGAAATAATCCTGTTGATCCTTTGGCTGGTTACTGGATGACATATATCCTTAAATCAGGATCCGAAATCCAGCCTGAAAAACCGGCTACTTGTGGTTCAAAAGCCGATTTACTTGACCTGAGTGAAACCTATAAAATTTGGAAACATAGAACTCCTGAACAAATCAAAGCAGCGCATTATTGGGGGAACAAGCCTCCACCAGTAATATGGAATAATATATTATCTCAACAAATTCAAAAACATAGTAACATGAGCATTTTTAATGTTGCTCACTTAAGTGTATATCTTAACGTGGGAATGTATGATGCATTTGTATCTTGCTGGTATACTAAATATAATTACTTGACGGCAAGACCGATTGAACGAATTTCTAATATCACAACAGAAATTCCTGCTCCAAAATTTCCTGGATATACTTCAGGTCATTCAGTAATTTCAATGGTTGCAAGCAGAATATTAGGAGAGGTATTTCATAGTGATCGTGATTATTTTCATAATTTAGCTAGAGAAGCTGGTTTATCAAGAATATGGGCAGGTATTCATTTCAAGCAAGATGTAGTTAATGGGATGAATCAAGGTAATAAGATAGCCGACAAGCTAATTGAGTATATGAATAGTAAACCTCGATCTCCGTTTATATTCTCATAAAATAGCATTGGCCTTAGATATAGCAACGACTGCGTTATCTATTCTGCAATTTTGGTTGTAGCCCCACAGTATTGATACTGAGTAATAACAATAACTGTAAGTAGTGCAACTAGTGCAAATGTTCATAGTAGTAGTGGTAAACCCAAACAAGGCAAAGTAGCAGTTATAAACAAATTTGCAAATGTTGAGGACAAGATCAAATGTGTGCATATAGAAGGCGTTCGATGCCACATTAATGATGATGACATATCCGGTATCGCAAGCTCGCCACGTTCTTAAATTGTAAAGTTGTTGCAATCACATAATAGACGGGTTTCGCAAGTATTATTAGATCATGGATTACACTCATGAATAGCAATTTCTATAGACCCATAAAAAGAAAGACTCCATCAGGACTCGAGAAAGGCGAGATGTATCTATAAATTATTAAGTCTTTTTAGTGTTAATATTTATTGCCATTTAGCACTCAAATAACTAAACATATTTTGGGGAAATTTTATCAGATAATTTCTAAAATTGGATAAGCAGTTTAAGTCGTGTCATTAAATAGACTACATTTTTGAAATTGTTCCCATTAATGTAGCGCAAGAACTAGTGAATCATAATTGGAAAGCAAAGGTAAATAAAGTATTATTTTGGCTCATCCCGGCATAATAAAATTAAGTATAGGACTAAATCATAATGCAAATATCATCTTCTAAAGAGCTTGTACTAATTATACTTCTAATTCATTTATCGGAATTATGATATAGGACTAACTTTGTTAATTCAAAAATAGAGGGTTAATGTAGATAACTACGTTTGACATGAAATCGCCGATAATTGTCGCTGCATTATTGGTTATTCCGATACTAATAGCCTGTAGTTGTGTAGAGCACTCTACTTGGTATGCAAGCGCTGCAGCTACCATTAGTGCTGCTGCTGAGGAAACCAAAACAGCAGGAAATGATGACAATATCAAATCCGATGTGCAAAAGAATGATTGTAAAGATAGTAATGATGATGATAACAAAAAGCAAGATGCATGTTCAGACTCAAAATCTAAAGACACTGTGACTTCAAAGTCTTCAGATGACACTACTACTAAATCGCCACACAATAATGATGATAACAAAAAGCAGAAAGATCCATTTCTTCTACCATTTCCATGAGGTCTAGTATCCTAGAGCCCAAGGTAATGTTTTAGGGCGTAGTATATCTTCATTTTTTCATTCTAGCCAGTTTTTCACGAAGCTAGAGAAAAGGGAAATTAACCAGTAATAAAAGCAAGAAATAAAAAGATAAAATTAAAAGAGGCAAAGAGGAAGAAATTAATCTTATGATGAAGTGATGACTCATAGTGAAAGATAATAGACAGTGAGGAAATTTAGTTAAATAAAAGAAAATTATATCATTTTTTATAAAGTTATGGAAAAGTATTGTTCTATACAAGATAAATAGTTATAACTCACAAACCGCGGCCTCATAATCTTGCTGGATTTATTCACTAGTATATGTGTGTCCTATCTCTGGAAATGTAATACACCAGATGATTTTGTTAAATTGGCCTTAGATAACGAGATTATGGATATATCTGTGTGACTTAATTTTGTAGAGAAAGGAGAGTTGTTAGTATCATAAATTCTTGTAATATTGCTATGCGTATTATTATTATTCTCTCTTACTTTAATTGTTCCTGAATTAGATATGTTTAATGTATTGTTTGTGTGCCCTAATGCCCTAATTACTGTGTCTATAGGAAAGTTAGTTCTTTCCAGATTCAGAGAAGAATTATGGCTAATAGCATATTGATAATTTATTACGTTAGTGCTAGCCTTTGCAATAGTAGTAGTATTAACGATAGGAATACTATTGTTTATGAATTTTGAACCAGTATTGTTATTTAGACCGATTGGGTTTTCCATATAATTTCTTTCAAACGTATTATTTTTAGTGCCTGGATTAACAGCTTGGATTGCATAATACGCGCTCGTTTTAAGAGTATTGTTGTATATGTAATTGTTTGATGCTCCTCCTCTCACAAATATACCCAAATCACAATCAGAGACCGTATTTCCATAAACTTTATTGTTGTTAGACTCTGAAATTGTTATTCCAGTATTACCATCGTTTTTTTGGTCATGGACATAATTATTTCTTGCAATCGAATTCGTCATGTTGATGCTAAAAGCTATGCCAGAACCAACATTTCTATAGACTTCATTTCCTTCTATAGTGATATTTCTGCAATGCTGTGAGCAAATTATTCCTCTCATGCCGTTATCATGAACAACGTTATTACGAATTATCATGTCATGTGTCCCTGAGTGTGGATCCAATCCATAGAATGTATTGTCATGTACATCATTATTTTCAATTATAAGATGTCCAACATGGGCAGAGTAAAATCCAAAATTATTATGGTGTATGTTATTTCCTTTTATTATACTTCCAGGACCACCATAATAAGAAAGACCATTGCTTGATACATGTTGTCTACTTTTGGAACTATTATAACCCAAATATGCAATTTCTGAATTAGTGATATTTGTGGTGCCTTGTTCTTTAGCATCAGTGGCAATAAAAGCTCGTGGTCTAAGCTTTGATTTTGAGAGATCGATTCGATCATAATCTTTTTCCTTTGTATTCCAGGAAGTTATCTTTACGGCATTGATTTTCATACTGCCATTTACGCTTATATTGTACGCACTTTTTCCATCGCTGTATATCTTAAGCCATGTAGTATCAGATGGATCTATTGTAAATGTAGATCGATTTTGGATTAATAAATTTGCTTTCAATAGCCATACCTTATTGTTACCCGAATACTGCCTATCTAAGATCTTACTATTCTGAAGCTGATTATTTACATCGGTGAGATTAGTTGCCGATTTGCAAGTTATTACTATTAATTTTTCAGATGATTTATAATTTATACAGGGAATAGGATCGGAGGATGCGGCTACTGCCACAGGTACTGTTAATGTCAGCACCGATAGGCATAATACAAATAACAAATTTAAAAATAATAATAATAATAATGACAATAGTAACATATCATAACCACATTATGGTTCTTCTTTTGTGCATTCACACTGCATTGATAATAAACTCTAATGGGTAACTAACATATGTAAAGTTTTCTGACAGTTAGTACATCTAGAAGAGAGTCTAATAAAATTATTCTTTGTAGTCAATATTGAAACAACCTCTGAGACCTATTTAAGTAGTGGCTATTCTTTTACTGACCAATTTAACATAGTATACAAAGCAATATAATATGCTAGGTGAGGTAAGGAAGCCTCTCTCACAATCGTTTCAAGCAAATTTAGTCAGTCGGCCAATTATTTCTACCGTCTTGGTAGGTATCCTAACTGCCATTATTAAATATTTATAAGAACAATTTATACCACAACAATAACTCAAAAAGGCGAGACGAATTGCAATACAACAGTAGTCTAAACCACTATACAATTCAGCCTTTAATTGAGATAAAAAGATTGAACATCTTTTATCACATGGAAACGAAAATAAACTATCAGTTCCCAAGGATAATTTATATCGGGTAAAGTGTTATGCTATTTTGGTTGCTTCTTAGGATGGGCTAACAATCTATCAGCGGCACAGAAGCAGACAGTCTATGTCTAGGACTTCAGAGTTGTCGTTATTATGGCAACTGACTATTACATAATGATGAAGAAATCAAATCAAGGCTTGAAATTTATCCTTAGCCACTGGTACGAAATCCCTACAATATTACCTCTTTGTATTTGTCATAATTGAAAACCATATTGCTATTGGCGCAGCTGCTTGTAGTGTTAGACTGATTCAATTGTTTAGATTAATTACATGTGGTTTTTTATAACAGCTCGGATATTTGGTGATACTAGGTTTGTATATTTAATTATCTTTACTTTTTTCTGCAATTACTATCTGTGCTATAGATGAATATATTTTAGAGTCGCCTCTCAGGGATTCCAAGTGTTATTATTGTTTTCTTATAG
>DASQQB010000026.1:0-2532 GCA_035643635.1 Nitrososphaeraceae archaeon
TTACACTGCTTTTAAAAACTATAATATTGATATGGTAAACAACATAGATATTTAACAATGATACTATAATGTGCTTATTCTGCTGTGAAGATAGATCAAATTCTTCTTTTATTATCAGAGCACTCTGTGTCTAAAAAAATAAAATAAAAATTAGGTAAAAGTCTTTTAGACTTTATGACTTTATACAAATTATTTTATTAGTAACCATAGTGTATATTCAATTCTAGAATTAAATAAAATAATGGTAGAGATAGAGATGTATTACTATACAATATAGTAAATATTAGTATAGCACTATGGATACCCTGACATCTCTGACGGCTGTCATTTAGCTATAATTTTATGCTTAAATCACTAGCGATAAGATTTAGCATACCACAGCCGTCAGGGTATTAGAATAAAACAGCGTTAATAACTACACAATTGAAGCTTGTATAAAATAAAATAAAATAAAAACAAACAAACAAAAAATTAGGATTTTTTAATTTTGCTCTTTGCCTTGGCTACTATGCGTGTTCCTCCGAGTGTACTGCTGAAATTGAAAGTGTTACAAAGTTGCCGCTACCAAAACTTACATCACTGCTAAGCTTATTGATAATAGCTATGTCTGTTACTTCAGCATTGCTGTTGCCTTTTACGTCATCTGGTATGTCTGCATGAAATGTACAGTTCTTTGTTGGAGTTGATAATTGCGGGATATATGTCAAATGAACTTTCTTTACATCGGGTGCTACTCCTGCTACAACTGTAATATCAGATTTTGGCGTGGTACTGCCTTGCTCGACGTGGCATGGTACATTTAGTGCAATGTGAGCTTGATCTACCCGCACTGGCGTTATGTCTGATATCAGTAGAAATTGACCTGTCTTCAAATGTTCCCCTTCAAGATCTTTTGTCACTACAGTTGGTATCTGGTTATTCTCATCAGCAGCTCCCGTATAGCCAGTACTAGCAACATACGCTGAAGCCCTAGCAGAAGTGCTGATGGTGATAGTGGTGCCGACTACACCAATGGCTAGTAATATAGCCAATGATGTTACAAGAAATGCTTTACTATTTTTTATTTCTGTCATCAATGAAGTGAATATAGACAAACTTTTTATCCCGTGTTATTCAGTATTCTAACCGTTCTTAATATAATAAGCATAGAATAGTATGTAATACTAGGAGATTATGGAATTAACTCATGTACTGTAAGTATCTTATAATTGATATTTGGGATTGTACTTGTATTTTCGTAGATCTAGATAGTTAGAATCATTTTTTAGAAATAATCTCCATTAATAAGACAGATTGCCGACATTCCTAAATTTTAAACTTAAGAGGCTCTGTTCATTTAACTCTTTTCTGAAGAATCATCTCATTATGCATATCTATAAATAGATTCATCCAACGTATCACATGTTCTAGTCTGCACTTATTTTTTCTACAAGGAAAATAGTCATCAAAGCACTCGGTTCTATCTTTAACATATTGGATTGTTCTTTCTATAATGCTTTTCTCAAATGTAGAATGTAAATGATGTTCCAATTTTAAGAATTTACAAGCTTGTGGATACCAAGTACCACCATCAGTATAGACAGGATGTTTGCCATATTCTGTAGCCAATTTTTGTATAAACTGTTCAGCTACAAGTATTATACTTCTTTCGATAGAAATACGAATACCAAGTACTATTTTGTCTATTGGCTCAATTGCAACCCAAAGCCAAACATAATTCTCTCCCACTTTAAGTAATGTTTCATCGATTATGAATTCTGATACTCTTCTTTTCTTCTGTAGTATCTTCTTTGGCTTGTACCATTGAATCCAATTCCATATAGAAATATGATTTCTCTTAACAAATTGAGATAACCGTTGCGATGTCTTTCTCAATGACAGACCTGAAATGTATAACTGTAGTGCATAATAGATATATTTTGAAGGCGTTCTATTCCTTTTGAATGGTGTCATAACAGAAATAGGATGCATTTAGCTATAGGCTTAATGCTAAGTGAACAGAGCCGATAATGCTGAACTATTTTATTTTTATGATTTATTACTCTACATTACATGAAGGTTAAATGGTAAAAAGACCTTTGGATACGTGGCATTAAAATACAAAGGTTCGAAAATAGAAAATATGGATTTAGCATCGGTAGGCAGAAGAAACGGAGCATTATCGCATATTCACAGTGCCGTCTTTGCATCCTCCTTTAAACCAGCAAATTTTTGACTTGCTGAAAATATGACAGAGCTAAAAAATGCCAATGTGTCGATTGTACCCGTAACTACACATACTGTAACTGAACGAAATCCACCTACCATCGCTACCGGTATTGATTTTTTCATATAATGCTTGAAACACTCCTGTATCATATGCTCCAAGTGCTCCTCCTCCTTGAAGAACTAGAGCTCTTTGTACTTTAGGAACTTTATCTTCAGACATTACAAAGGATACATTCTACCTTTGTAATGCTGCTGTTATCTTTAATGTTGATAATGCTGCAATTATACAAGTAACAATTGTTAATTATAAGAAATATAATTCAT
>DASQQB010000027.1:0-17692 GCA_035643635.1 Nitrososphaeraceae archaeon
TTCATAAATTTCTTTGATACGTTTAAAACGATTCTCTATGATCGGCGCAATATATTTTGTCTTGATTATGAATTCATCAAATACTTTTTTCCTTATCGTTGGATCATTTTGAATACTGTTAAATTGTCGCCATGTACTCCAGTTAACGGGAGTATTTCCAATTTGATGTTTTGTAGATGCGATCCTTTTGTTTCTTACATTATGCAACTTGAGCTCTAGTTTTTTTGTTTTAGCATCTGCAATATTCTCTATTGCGCTAAGAATGATTTCTTCGGGCTCTGAAAATGAGCTAAGAAATATTTGTGCATTTAATAATTTCATTTCAGCCAGCTTTTCTATTAATCGTTCGCTGTAATTCAAACTCGCATATTGCTTGTACCGCTCATCAGCTTCGGCAATGTATAAACGCTCATCTACCTCACACCACTGTTTTAAGTTCACTACGAATCCTACTTATTTGCTATTTAGTGGATCCTATAAATACCAAATTGGTAAGTTTAATCGTGTGCTTCTGCAGATCTTTGAATGTCACAGTGTTTTTACTATGGTCGTAGCCAAGCTTTATCTCTTATTGAGTTAGCTGAAGGCCAAAACTCAATCAATAAAAGAGTAAGTATGGCATTATTATTATAGTCTCTTTCTTTTCATATTTCTCTGATTAAATTGCGATACTTGTCTTCATTCTTTTTGTCATCATCTTCAAATTGCTGAACAGTCATTCCATGAGTTTCCATGGAATGTTTTTTAGCGTTTTCAAATAGTTCTTGTTCTGTAGCTCCAGTGATAGTATGGGAACACTGAGGATCACCTGCTTCTTTGCAATTTATTGATAGCATTGAACTTGGTATACTGATTATGTATATAACGAGATCTTGTTTAGGCTCAAGTTACGGGGTCATACACTAACCTATTAACTAGCTGGTCATGGAGGAGGAGTTGGTGAGTTATCATTGTTACTACCTTTTTTAGTTGTTGTTGATTCTTGTTCTCCTACTTTCTTTCCTAGGTCATTTCCTTGATGATGGTGATCTGAGGTAGGATTGTTATTATCATTATTATCATTATTATTACTATTCGACTCTGATCCTCCTTTCAATTGTAGATTGTCTGAGCTTGGTGGAGGAGGTGTTTTATTTTCTGCAGTAGGACAATTACCCTTAGCATCTGGTGCAGAGCCATCAGGACATGAAGTTGTTTTTGGTTGTAATGTTGTTGTTGGTAGTTTCTCTAGATTATCAGTAGTTAGTGGAGGGTAATTTTTAGGTGGCGATACTGTCGGAGTTAATTCAGTCGTCGCTAAGTCTGATGGAGGTAATTTTATTTGACGTGCTTCAGTACGTGGCGTGCAGTTGCTAGGTGGTGCTGTGTTATCGCAAACAGTACAATATGTGATTTCTACACCTTTACTGTCAGTTTCGGTCTGGCAACAACGTATAAGTTCATCGTCAGCAAGATTATTGCATTCTATAGGACCTCTAGTGACTCTAGATTTTGCATACACATCAGATCTAACATACGAACTAAAAATTAATGCTACAGATAAGAATAACAATGCAACAATTAAGATCTTACGCTTATTGTACATAACACTTTGTTAGTAGGGATACTTTTAAGTTTTTATGACTTGAGCCACGGATGTATTAGTAGGTAATTCTATTTTGTTAATTACACAATCTTTTGCCAATGATAATGCTTGGATCTTTTCTTTGTCGCCTTCAGTATTTTCTGATATTTCCCATGCTTTTCTTTGTAATGAATTTAATGCAGTCATACATTTATCATATTCAAACGGTAATTTTTTATCTATATGAAATCTGATGTTATTCCTTGCTTATTGTTCTAAATAATGTAAATCTCTGCTGATTGTGCTGCTTCTGTAATATATTGTTCTCTTAGTGGATCTGGCTGACTTGCTTCATGAGAAATATCAAAGAGAACGAGACATAATTAAAAATTACATACCTAAAAAAATGAGCGAGCATAATTAATTTTCATAGAAATTAGTTATATACTTTTTTTGTTTTTTATTTCTGAGTTTATGGTTTGTTATAGAAGTGGGCGGCACGAGAGGTATGTTGTCCATTGCTGTCAAAACCTGTTGCGCATTCTTGAGCAGGCTTGTTTTGTTGTATACAACTTGTTTGATGGGCTCTATTACTTTGGGCGCTAGGTGCTACAGGATTTGCTGCATGTGCTGTTATTGCGCTGCTGATAACTGTTATCGTTACTCCTATTGCTCCTAGTGCTGCTACTGTAAGAACTAAGAATATAGCTGTTTTCATTTCATTTTCTTGAGAGTTAGGCAAATATAAGAACTTTATAAATTATATTGTGCTATTTGAATTTCTTTAGAGAATATCTAGTAAAAATCTACTGATTTCATGGAGTTGCGATATAATACAATACAATTTCTTGTAATTTGAAACCAGTCCCTCTACTATATCCAATTCATAAAATATGTTATTGAACAAGACTTGAAAGCATTAGATAAAAAGAAGTATAGCATTGAATTCAAACAAGGTAGGCTTCTTCCATCATAGTATAAAGGTTTCATACCCACCCTACTTTTTCTATTCATTGGAGATAACTTAAAAACTTGATTTGTAGTTGAACTTAATTCTTCATGTTGCTCTTCGCAATATATTTAAAACCATTAGGTTAAGCTAAAATGTTAGGGCTGCATTTATAGTCAGTTTAATCCAAATAATAATTATAGAAAATTCCTTCGAACTTTTAATAAGTGATTATTACGCTTAAACTGCCCCTGATCTGCAAGGATATGGTATGGGAAGGCCCATACAAAATATCTAACTGTATTTCACAACCCTGTGGTAGAAGGAGGGAGAAGGCCAAATCTCACGAATTCTACCGGGGAGCTTTGTCTTGCTCTTGCGAAAGATTCGGCAAGGCAGTTTTTCCTAAATCAATCTATGGCTCAACGTCATTAAAGAATTACATGGTCTATTACTGTGTCTTAATTGTTGAGACATTAAAAACCTATGATTGGAGTTGTAGATTGCGGAAATGGTAAATTCTGTATGATTTCATACTGTATCAATTTATGAAGATTTGGCAGAAAAATAAGTCCGCGACAGTATTCTCTAATATAATTTTACGCTTATTTAGAAGAACAATTTTATCCATCTTAGAATTAAAAATGCTATAAGGTAAATAGCATAATACTTTGTAATTATGGCTTCGTTTATTTGGTTATTATCGTTCATTCCTATTGTGGTAATATTGTTTTTGATTTCTGTGATAATTTGCACCACACCTATTAATGCAGCACAAGCTCCTAACGGATTAAGCATAAAAATCGTATCACCGAAGCCTGGTCAAACGGTCAATTCAGGCGTTCTTACTATCGCGGGTACATCTTCGGATAATGTCACTACTGATTGCAAGGTCCTAGTAGATCTGAATGATCTAAAGCCATATCAGAACTCTACTGCTACTGGTGCACGGGGCGCAAACGATTACTCAACATGGAAATTTACATATACATCAAAATATCATATTATTCAACCGGGAAGAAATGAGATCACTTCTAAACTAATTTGCATCGGTAACAATGGTACTAGTTTGGCGAAGTGGTATTCTGTAAATATTACTGGTGCGACTTCTAACACCGCACTTAGAAACATCGTAAGTACTCAAAAGACATCACAATCATCTTCTTTAACTGCCGCTGCTGTAAAGGATAAGGCAGATCTTAATACTACGTCCTCCAAAGACCCCGTTTACCGAGGAAGAATAGCAGCAACAAATCAAACCGATAAGCATTTTGTTCTGTCTACACATATGGTGGATGCTGGCAAGGTGAATACTACAATTACACCTAAACGAGTCATATCTACTAGCATCTCGACTGTTCCTACAGCCACGAATGTGAATGATAATCCTGTAGAAAAAGAAGACGGTAAACCTTTAGACAACAATGGTGTTAAGGAAAATCACAATAAACTAAATAACAAAGACGACAGCAACAACCATACAAAAAAACATTCTGTCGACTCTAATACAAAAAAACATTCAAAGCATCATGATTCATTTTTCGGTGGTGATACATTCTTCGAATAGGTTCATATGTAATTCATTGGCCTAGTAAGAGACTAATGTATAAGATATCTTGCTTGTCGTCTAATTTAATCAATCTCACGTATACCATGATAAAATAAAATAAAGGATCATTTATAGGAGTTGGTGTTGTCATGTGACATCAGCAAAAATTTTATTGGAATGGCCTTTTTGCTGTTAGAAATGAGCACACAGCTAAATAAAATATCTAGGATTACATTACAAAAACTAAATTTATAAGTATAAGGAAATTTACTGAGTGTTGAGGTAATCGATAACAGACACCATATATCCGATAAATGATCTATATAACCCAGTAGCAAAATTATCATATATATTTACAATTTCATGTATACTATACAAATATAATATCGTACAACTGGCATTAACCCCTAGTAACGCTCCTAAAGAATTTGAGCAACTGATCCTATAGGAAATCTGGTTGCTCTTATGAAATCTAGTGTCCTGCAACCTAGAATAAAGCCTCTAAGAAAGACACAAATTTTCAAGGCTGTAAATCATCAAGGTGTCGATAATATGATGTTTTTTGTTTCTCAATTCTATGACTCCATCAAAAACCATAGCTAGATAGTTCCAATACTACCATAGCTTCAATCCCATGAAAAGTAAAATGAGGTATTAGTTAGCTAACAATTGAATTCTTAACTTCAATATATCTCTGATACGTATATCTATATCGGCTATATTAAGGCTGAAATAATTGAATAAAACCAACCGGTCAGCAGTTTGGAGTTTGCTATTTGCTAGGATAATATACGCAATAAATTGGTTTAATATCGCTTCTATATTCTCTCATATAGCGTTAGACTTCAAACAAGATATCTCTTTACTGGGATTGCTTAGCACAAGCTTCTTACTTGGTGTAGGTTTATTTCAAGTACCCGGCGGAATTCTTGCTGCAATACACGGTTCTAGGAGAACTGCAATATATGGAATAACAATAGCTTCGTCAGCAGCGCTTCTTAGCGGTTTATCCTCGCAATTACAACAACTCGAAGTACTGCGGTTTGTAGTCGGTATTGGTATGGCATTATTTTTTGGCTCAAGCGTTACTTTGATTACAAGGTATTTAGGGCGAGGGTCAGCAGGGTTTGCAGTAGCGCTACTAAATTCAGCTCATTCAATAGGAGGAATTGTAGGGATTTTTGGTTGGATAATTCTTGCAGAAGTAGTAGGGTGGAGACAAAGTCTATTGTTAAGTGGAGTGTTTGGATTGATTAGTAGTGTATTCTTAATTGCCTTCTTACCAAGGAAATGGCTGGAGGAAGAAGGAGGAGGAGGAAATGGAAAACATTCTCAAATCAAGCTATTAGACATTCGCAAAGTCTTATTTGACAAGTCGCTATTTGCCCTCGGATTAGTATTGCTTGGGGCACAAATAGCATGGGGTTTACCTCTGACCTTCATAGTATTTTATCTCGAAGACTATTTGAAAGTAAACTCGTCAACGGCTGGTTTTATTGCTGGTTTGGGTTTAATATCTGGTGTTGTATCAGCACCTGTCTTTGGAAGGATCTACGATAAGACAAAAAATATAACCAGGCTCTTGTTTGTGTGCGGCCTAGCGATGTCTGCTGGTGTCGCAGGATTCGCTATTACAACAATAACAACACCATCATCAATACTATACATAGCTGGAATCTCGAATGCTTTGGTTGGAGTCTTTTCGGCTGGAGTTTTTACTATAGCATATACTTTAGCTAAAGAAGCATACAGAAAATCAAATTTAGAATTGAAAAATCAAGATGACCCAAAATCAACAATAACAAAAAACTCGTCTGATATCTATGATAGCTTGGCTGTAGGTTGGGTTAATGGCTTATCTTTATTTGGAGCATTTTGGATTCCTATTCTATTTTCATTTGTTGTTCAACATTTAGGTTATGCCATTGGATGGTTAGTTGGTGGTATATTCAGTCTTTTGTTTATTTTACCCTCAATTGGTATTACAACATATAGAGTCGAAAGTCGTTATTGATAACTAGCCGAAATACTAAAAACGATAAACGCCAGTAGCACAACAAATCGTCGTGATTATGTTAGTACATGATTAAAGATTGTACGAGGGTTTTAGGATAAAGACCAGCTTGGTACAAGATACGATCTAATTGTATAAAGAGATAGTAGTTGTGATCATCAAGTCTGCTTTTTCATAGGTCATTGAAACCATAAATTACCTAGCTAGGCATTATTAATTTTCCGTCATGACCATACTTCTTATAGTTTTTCGCTCAGCAAATTTCATGCTTTCCGGCCATCAAATATATCTTTTATAATATACAATTTGAATATATAACATGCAGATAAAAAATATGCTGCTGTACTTTTTATCGTCAGTTTTTAACGGGTCAGCAATTTATTTATTCTTGATTTAAATAAAGAGCCTTGAGCCTGCTAGTTAACTCGGCTTCGGATTTGTTTTAATGGACGATCCTAAAGCTTTTATCACCTATTTCTTTCAAGAATTTATTGACATCTATTATAACATTTGAATATTTCCACAACTCGTGTGGAGGGAACACACTATATGTTCTATAATTTGTACTCCTAAGTGGTTTGCCAGATATCAACCATATGTTCCCGCGGTTTGGTTGCAGGCATTCTAATTTTGGTATTCTATCCAATTCTACATTTTCCTTTATAATTTGAACAATGATTGATTTATCAGGTCTTGTCTTTAGGATTTGAAAGTTTGGGATAACTATATCAACAACCAAATCATCGCTGACGGTAATTTTTCTTTCTGATGGTAGGGTACAAATTGTTAGCATGAAATGAAGGAGGGCCTCGCAGAATGTTAAAATTATTACATCATCATATTGTTTTGGTTCAATACCTATATATCTAGTAAATTTTCTTGTTATGATGTCAATATATTTTTGTGATGATTCAATATTTGAGGTAACTTCCGCTTGGATTTTCTCTTTTCCTATTTCATCTATGATTGAGTACAAGATTCCCTTAACCTCTTCTGCGACTAACACTTTTATCAATAGTAACGTATTGAAAACAATAATTTGCCTATATAGCTTATCAATTCTTATATCGTTATATAAATTACGAATTGCTAATGTTAATGAGCCGTAAAGTACTATATTAAATTTCGACTAAATTATAGATTATGATAAATCAATTTCAATACAGTCTTGCTATGGCCATATTGCATACTATAAATAAAAAGAGGGACAAATACTATGAAAACAATGATCAATAGAGTATTATTAAATCTACAAAGGTGAGCCTATATTTTTATTCCTTATTACAACAACGGTTGTTTTAGCATCAACAGCTCTATTATAGGAAGAAAACGGATTTATACGATTCGTTTGTGCTACGCGACCAAGTTTATTTGCAATCAATTGCAGTTATTCGTCTACAAGTGTAGCCATTACAGCATGGAGCTTTATCCCAAATGCTATCTATACTATTGAATTTTTCGACTGCCTAAACAAATCTCATAACTCTACTAATTACAAAACTAGTAGCACGACACAACAGGCAAATAATCCTACATCTGGTTAGCTTGGTGCTACGTTCTCAGTTATCTCAAAGTCTCACATTTATCTGGTGGCTATATTCAATGGTCCGATACCTCGTTACATCCTGTAGCTCAAGGAGCTCTGTCGTGCAGAGCAGAAACCAATGCTCAAGATAACACAAATTTGCAACAAGAATGCTTAGCAGTTTACAACGAACATAGAGATCTAAAGGGTATAAAGATATCTGAAAAAGATTGCAGGCATATAATTAAAGATACTGTCAGATAGTATGAAGGTATATAATTATTTTAGTTTTTTCTACGCTTTAATTGTCTTATTGAAATCATAATAAATTGGAGTAGGCAGCCCTTTCTTTAGGGATCTTTTTGATATCAGAACAACATCAGCTATGGATAATCAGATTTCAGATAAAAACTGTAATAAAACAGCGCAATATCTTTAATAGAAAAGAAGAGAAAGATGAAATTTGTTTAATTCATTATTTTCTGCTTCTGCTATTTGACTATCACGGTTCCAGTCATCCATGGATGCAGAAGACACAGGTAATTATATGTACCTGGCTTTTGAAATGTCACAGTGAATATATTGCCAGATCCGGGATATTCATGTTCTTGTCCCTTTGGAAGGAACCAACCTGAATTAATATACTTCTCCGTACCAGCCATAGTATAAGTACCATTTACATTCATAAATTTGACATTCCCAGAGGCATCGATAGCAACCGGACTATATGACCTTGCGTTTACGGCTATTATTGTGTTCATTTCATTATTATTATTGTTATGCGACAAAAGTGGTTGGTTATTAGAACCAGGCGGTAAGACCGCAAATTTTGTTTTAGTTGAAACTCCGAATGGTGAAACTAATCCAGTCATATAATTCTTATCCAATACAAATGAAACCGTATGTGGTTCTGCTACTTGAGTAGGGTTATACCAACTCACACTTTGTCCAGTTTTGATCTCTACTTTTTGAGGTGAGAAGGCAGTCATGGGATTTGTACTGTTCCCGCCTCCAGCGGCGACCTTAATAATGTCTTTGCTATTTCCTATCTGTTTTTGAGCCACCGCCTTGTTGCTATCTGTAATAGCAGTACCTGAGTACAATGCAACTACCAAAATCCCAATTACGATTAAGCTGATACCCAGTAAGTTCTCTGAAAGTCCCTTATGTGAAATCATCCCTTTTTAGGGGACTAAGAAACATAAAAGGATTTCTAAATATAATTCTCATAAAAGGGTTTCTAAATATAATTCTCCTGATCATATAATGCTTTAGTAAGAGTGCTACAATTTAAGCAGATTAATTAAAAGTAGAGTATTTATTAAGAATTTATTACTGTCTTCCTATATCTGACATAGCTCTTTTAAAGGATATCGCGATCGGTTTAGTTTGTGCCTGAGAAGGCCGTAATGGGTAAAAAAGGTTAGCTAAAAATTAAATACCAATTTCCATTTTTTAAACATTAATAGTATTGCATTAATTATATGCTGCAAGGTTATGAAAACCCTCATAAAAATAATATTTCCTGAATTTAGCGAACAGGAGTTTATCGAATTAGATGATTCGCAGTCGCCAGTTACAGTCAAGCTAATAATAGATAATCTGCCTATTGAAGTAAACATCAATAAATGGGGCGAAGAATTGTATACTAATAAAACTCTGATAACTGCTGAGGAAGAAAACGCGAAGACAGAAGTACGTTTATTAGATGTTGCATTTTGGCCTGAAGGTAAGGCATTGTGTTTATTTTACGGTCCAACTCCCATTAGCAAAGACGGTAAAATTGTGCCATATTCTCCAGTTAATGTAGTAGGACGCATTGTATCTTATCATGATAATTCTATAATTGATAAAATCAGAAATGTTAGCAACGTACTCATAGAACGAGCCTAATACAATTAGAATAGTCATATGTCTCTTTGCTGTAAGTTTCGATCAAGATGATGTAAATTGACGCGGCGGCAAAGAAATTCCGTGCATACCCTAAATCTTCAATCCGCTAATTTTACAATAGTTGTTTTGAGAAACGTTTCGGCTTAGTTGAATGCCTCTATCTGATACTTTGGCAGTATGTAACAGTTGGCCCTTTTTTTATTATCTGTATGATTGTAAATTAGACTCTTTTCATTAGCTGAATTCTGGGATTAGTGTTCTATACATTACCATTGTTCCTGAATATTGATTATAGTATTTTTATAGTCACTTGTTATATTACATTTTGTGCAGCTGCACAGATGGCTAGTGAGGATGAATGTCCTGAAAGGTATGGCTGGTGGATAAATGAATTAGAGTCATTAGGCATTACAACTACAAAGGAAAAAAAAGAGCTAAATGACAAGACTGAAAGACGTAATTTGACCGAGAATATTAAGCAGAGGCTTTATCAAGATTATAAGACTACATATAACTACAGAGACTAACGGCATGATGACATAATGACTGTATATACATCTCGAGTCTAGATTAAGTGGACCAAGCAATGGTGCTAACTGCAGGTTAAAAATAGAATTACTGGATTAGTATAGCAAGCAGAAACTGTAAGTTGAACAACTAGGCCTTAGATTCAACATAGATCAAATCAGTGTATCTGTAGGTGCTGATAAGGCAGCATGTATTCTAGAGGTAGGTTAATTAATTATGTTTAGTAATGATTGGATGTTGAATGCAAGTAAGAGAAGGCTTTCACCGTTATCATTAGTTATGGCTTTTTTACTTATAGTAGCAGCATTAGGAGTGGCAACATCTAGTGGGATTAGAGGTTTATCTGACAATAACCAAGTACAAGCGCAACAGCAAGAGCAGACAAAGATCCAGAAATTATGGGAATCACGAGACGACTTGAGGAACCCAGAATCAGTACGTTACGCACCTAAACAAGATATCTTATTTGTTTCTAATATTGATGGAAAACCAGACGAAAAAGATCAGAAAGGATTCATTTCTAAGGTTTCACCTTCTAACGGGAGCATAACTGAGCTAAATTGGATAACAGGACTAAATGCACCAAAGGGTATGATTATTGTTAATAACAGTAAATTATATGTTTCCGACATCACAGATCTTGTTGAGATAGATATTGCTAGTGGAAAAATAATCAAGCGCTTCAATGCACCAGGAAGCGCATTTCTTAATGACGTTGCATTGGATAATCAGAAAAATATCTATGTATCTGATACAGGTACCAATACTATCTATAAGATGGATACGAAACTTAAGGACAAGGCATCTTTACAAGTTTGGTTACAAAGCGCAGAATTAAACGGTCCTAATGGTTTGCACGTTGATAATAATAAAAATAAACTTATTGTTGTTTCTGTTGGATCAGATATGAATAAACCGGGAGCCGGTATGAAGGTTATTGATTTAGAAAACAAGACAATACGCAGTTTAGGAAAGGAAGGAACCACTACTCCTGTTGGAGGTCTTGATGGAATAGAATCTGATACTACCGGCACACATTACTATGTTACTGACAACCCTGCAGGAAAGGTATATACTGTTAATGCTGATGGAACAGGCTATGCAACTTTGATAGATTTACAAAGCCAAGGAACTGCTGACTTTGAGTTTATTCCAACTCAAAGTATGATTATAATACCTTTTATGCAGGATAACAAAGTTGCAGCTTATAAGTTAGTAAATAGAAGCTAGGTGCGAACCTTCATAGATAACGAATATTGTTAATTCAAGTTGCATGCAATTTCAAGTTTAATGTAAAACACACAAGTAATTGACATTCATGTAGACTAAATGTTACATTAGATTTTTTTAAGTGTTGATCTTCATCCAGTATAGTAGTATGCCGACAATAGTTCATTTTGAAATACCTGTAGATGATGTTGCAAGGGCAAAGAAATTCTATAGTGATTTGTTTGGATGGAAAATAGAAAAATTGCCTGTTGCAGATAATGATGATGGTGATTTCACCTCAGCAGCAACAGGTCAGCCAATAGAATATTGGAGGATAACGACGACTACAACAGAAGATAAAGGAAACAAAGCATTAGGTGGAGGATTGATGAAACGACAAATGCCAGAGCATCATATAACTAATTATATCGGAGTAACGTCCGTCGATGAATACTCTTCTAAAGTGGAGAATCTAGGAGGTAAGGTGGTTGCTCCTAAACATGCAGTACCTAGAATGGGCTACTTTGCACTTTGTCTCGATACAGAAAACAATGCCTTCGCTATCTGGGAATCTAGTAATGATGCAAGGTGAATATATAATCTACCCTCGAGATCTTATCTTTGTTTGATGGTTAAATAAAACAGTGCATGCGCACCGAAAACTTGCATATATTCTTGAACTTCCCAAAGAACCAGGCGAAGCGCAGAGGGAACTAGGTATAGAAAGGAGACAAGTTACATAGTAACAGTCATCAATCCTGTTAAGCCAGTCCCAGAAGGCTATCCTAGCGCAAACCAATCTCCAAAATATCCAGATTTTATACAAGACGAGTTCAAAGAACACGAGAATTTTATTCCGCTAACACGAAATTTGGACCTTGTCAACTATCGGAATGCCCAAATAATACTCATTGGCGCACGAGAAGGAAAGGATGCAATCAAAAAAGATATAGGTATTGAGATAGGACAAGAACCGAATTCAACAGATATTTTCTCCAAGCTGAAAGTGCGAAAGGAGCAGGTTCCGGTAAGACCTATAGTTGAAGGTATGTTGGAATAAATATCTATGTGAGATAATATATGACTTAGTACTGGTGTTATGAGCTATGATAGAATATGAGAACATGCGTACTGCCGATATTGTCGCAGAAGCCTTACTTGATTGGAAGATTGATACAATTTTCGGACTACCCGGGGATGGGATAAATGGATTTATTGAATCTTTAAGACGACTGCAAAACAAAATAAAATTCATACTTGTAAGGCACGAAGAATCTGCAGCATTTATGGCATGTGCATATGCAAAGTACACTGGAAAACTCGGTGCATGTGTTGCAACTTCCGGTCCTGGAGCTATACATCTTTTAAACGGGTTATACGATGCCAAATCAGATAATACTCCCGTTATAGCTATCACTGGAACTACCTACTCTGACTTAATGAATTCTAGCTATCAACAGGATGTTAATTTGTTACAGCTGTTTTCAGATGCGACTGTCTATAATGGTTTGATCAGCGTTCCAGAGCAAGCGGAAATGGCAGTTGATATTGCATGCAGAACTGCTCTATCACAGAGAGGAGTAAGTCACATAACAATCCCTATAGATGTACAAGAAAAGAAACTGAATGGTAAATATTCTAGGCATAACGTTGCTTATCATACCTCAGATATTTATTCTAATGATACAATCCCGAGTCGTTCCTTAATAGAAAAGGCAGCAGAAATTCTCAATACTGGAAATAGAGTTGTTATACTTGTAGGACAAGGAGCACTTGAATCAGGAGAAGAGGTAATCGCAGTTGCAGAAAAGTTGGGCGCTCCAGTTGCTAAAGCACTTTTAGGTAAAGCAGTAATTCCTGATGATAGTCCCTATACTACTGGAGGTATCGGATTACTTGGAACGACACCATCTAGTGATGCGATGAATGAAGCAGACACTTTACTTATGATTGGAACATCTTTTCCGTATGTTGAATATCTTCCAAAGCCAGGTCAGGCAAGAGGAATTCAAATTGATATAAAGCCTGAAAAGATTGGTCTTAGATAT
This sequence comes from Nitrososphaeraceae archaeon, assembly GCA_035643635.1. Lineage (GTDB taxonomy): Archaea > Thermoproteota > Nitrososphaeria > Nitrososphaerales > Nitrososphaeraceae > DASQQB01. The sequence goes on from DASQQB010000027.1 coordinate 13,280, forward strand.
CCTGTTGAAATTGGTTTGGTAGGCGATTCAAAGCTAATACTTTCCGCATTGCTTCCCCTGCTAAATCAAAAAGATGACATGGAGTTCATAAAAGAAAAACAACGGGCCATGAAAAGTTGGAGCAGCTTATTAAGAGAACAAAGTACGCGTACTGACATACCACTCAAACCACAAGTTATAGCCAAAGCAGTTTCTGATGAACTAGAGGACAATGCGATAATTTCTGCAGACTGTGGAACAAATACTAGTTGGGCTGCTCGTTTCATTAACATTCGAAAAGGCATGAAGTTTTCTGTGTCAGGTACATTATCAAGTATGGCAAATGGCTTGCCATACGCAATAGCTGCGCAAATTGCTTTCCCTGACAGACAATCTGTAGCGTTTGTAGGTGATGGCGGACTAACCATGCTGATGGGCGAATTTGCCACTGCTGTACAATACAACCTTCCTATCAAAGTAATTGTTATCAAAAATAATACCTTAGGGATGATCAGATGGGAGCAAATGGGATTCCTTGGAAATCCTGAATTTGGTGTCGAATTTTCTCCGATAGATTGGGTTAAGTTCGCTGAATCCTGTGGCGGTAAAGGGTATGCGATAAAACAACCAAATGAAGTAAAACCTAAATTGCATCAAGCCATGAGAGAAAGAAAACCAACTATAATTGAAGCGTATGTTGATCCATTTGAACCACCAATGCCACCTAAAGTAGAAATGAGCTTTGTTAATAATCTAGCTGAATCTTTTGCACGAGGGCAACCATATGCAGGCAGGATAGGTTTAACATTGTTCAGAGATCAGGTACATAACACTTTAAAGAATATACATTCGCATTCTCTAAAAAGGGAAGCTGATTAAAGTATTGATATTATCAACAGTATCTATAAAAGACAGATCAAATTCTCAGTTCATAATAAATAGCATAAATGTGATATAATATAAATCATAATTGGAAGAGGATATCGTAAGAAGTTGGATGGTCGTGATGAAGATTTAAGTGGTAATAACTATTAGAAAAAATTCTGAATTTACTGATCGATTACAAAAAAATCTGAAATCCAGATATGAGGAGAAGCGAAGGCTGGATAATACAGTACACGTCTCTGATATAATCCCTACTACGTGCATAAGAAAGCAATATTATTCTAGAAGATTTCCGGAATTAGATCCTATTTCAGATGAATCGGTTCATCATTTCGTAAGAGGTGAATCGAGTGAATTTATAATTACCAAGCTGGCCAACATCGGTGTTGCTCAGGCAGACATAGAGATGGAGGGAATAGTAGCCCATCCTGATATTATGAGTAATAATGAAAATGTCATAATAGAATTAAAAGATACGGTGAATGGTACGAGGATAAATCATAGTAATTTCTATGACGATAAAAATGACACGTTTAGATCTTATCTGAGGCAGATACTGTATTATCTAGTTATGACAGGCATCGAAAAGGGTATCATCTCGATCAGATATAATGTGAAGGAATTAAAATGGGTAAGGAGTGATTCGGAAGGAGATTATTTTTTCAGACCATTTACTGCCAGAGATGTTGGGATAGAAAGTTGGGAAATTTTTCTACCGTTAAATGACATCACTAGAGGAATACTAAAAAATGAAATCGTTAGACGCAAGAACCTATTCCTAAAAGCATTAAAGGAAAATGATGTTTCTATGTTGCCAAGATTAATAGACCATGCAAGGAGAACAAAGTGCCCACATTGTACATTTTATGATAAGTGCATTAACCAAGATTCAGAAACAAAGGAAGCTAAAGAAATGGCAAATGAAAAAGATTTACTTGATATAAGAGATGTAATTGATTTTAAATAAAAATGTTCTTTGAATAATATTTTAGGTCTTGGAACACAGATAGATAAATAAGCTACTATATTGTACAGGCTGATGACAATCTACTGTCGTTAGGGTTCAAGTTATAAAGCAGAAGGTGATGAATGAATAACTGACGTTATCAATTTTGTAGAACTAGAAGTGTATGAAATATGTTTAAATTTCTTGAATCCGTATACGACAAAAGGAGATGAAAAATATAAGAAGGATTATTGTTATAGGCAAGGAAAAATTACCTACAGGACTAAAAGAATGTAGGAGCATGCACCATAAGAAGCTGACTGACAGCTTTAAATCGTAGCTAGATATTAAGATAGTTAAAAATCTGTCAGCTCATAATTTCCGTGGATGGGGAATTTATTATCGTCTATATATATACGTGTAGTCACCTCTTGTCATTCTTGTTATTGCTTGTATGCAAATCTCTGTCATCCTGTAACAATCCGTTAACATAACCCGTTTCTAGCATTAGAAGAGCATAGATAATGTTAGCAATATGTGTATATATGATGGAGTCGACGACGGGATTATTTTCTATATTGGTCTCAGTAGTGTAAGTTACAGCAGTACTATTTTCACCGGCTATTTTTAACACAAAGGCTTCCTTAATTTGAATCTGTCCGTCGTCAGTTCTTGTCTCAAATCCTATCTCATTATTCTCTTTAGTAATTACTATTCTCCTTGTTGTTCCGATAAAAAATTCTGGAAAAAGCTTTTCTATACGCGTATCCTTAAGAGCACGATAAATAATGCGCAGGGGAACGCGCAAATAGACAGACTTACAAATTATTGGCATAACTGGTTTTCTTTTATAGCAATAAGAATTAAGCTGATTGGTAGTTTACAAATACCCTACACTGTTCTACCAATTCTTGAATAAAAAAGATCTTTATTATAGTCGTCTTGACAAATACTAGATTGATCATCCGTATCATCTAGTTACTAAGTATGTATAATCTTATGGTCTGCTTCTGATTGTTTATGATCACTTGTATCAACTCAAGAGGAATTTGGCTGGCTATTACAGTAGTACTGATTGAACTTTACGTGAAAAAATCCTAACTTTCCCACCAAAGGTATAGGTTTGTCTAGCTTTCTTGCACCCTTGAGGATGAACCCATATTTTGGTTGGCTAAAGTTATCAGTAAGATGTTTGTCCTGATCTTCTACGTATTGTTGTCTGTTGCTATATTTCTTGACGTCGTATAGAAATGCACACCCTATTAATGCACCTTTAGTCAGTCTACGACAGTCAATATTCAATTTCTTGGCAGACTTTTCATCAATAGCTTTTGATGAATGGACTAGGAATTCACCTCTGAAGTTTGTATTCCACGTTCTTGTTTCTATTGTTTTCCTTCCATCTATGACAAGTTCAGCAAACGGTTGTTTGAGAGACAAACATTTCAGAGTTGTCTCTCCATTATTTTTATGGTAATCATTTATCATTGATAATGCATTAATGGTTCGCTAAGATTAAAGGCATTGTTATGTTAGTCTATTACTCCAGATTATCCTTTTTTAACATACTCCTATAATTTTAGTTCCGTTAAGAAAGTCGCCAAGTTGAATAATAATTTATACAAACAGTATATTCTAAACAACAGCTTAGTGATGGCTTAATAGTTAACAGCTTTTGCTCAATGATCCGGAGATAATCTCTCCTCTGCGGACAGGCGATTAAAGCCATATACCTTTCTTATACATGTAATCTGTGACTGAAAAATTTCCTAAATTAACGAGATTTCCAGTTAAAAGCGGCGTTGTAATCACATATGGACCGTTAGTATATCCTGATCCATTTCATTCTTAATTCTAGCCCTTAACTTTTTTTGTGCTATGCATCTAAGCGTTACATAATGACACTCCGTATAGTAAACGGTCTCTAAAAGTATTATTTTGCTAATCCTGAGCATACAAAAGTTGTGGTTTTTCAATTGCCTCTTTCACAATATGTCTATGGCAGTGCTCCTCTTGACTTTCGTAGCACAGCAGGGTGACGACTATAGATTCATTTTGTGCATTTAATGCTTGTATCCTTTCCAAACTATCCTTATTATTTCTCATCTCTGAGATAAAGGCTAGCTTAAATTCTTCCCAATTATAATCGCCTAGTCGATAGTTCCTTAATAAGCTAGCACTAGGAGAAAGCTCCCTAACCCAGCAATCAAATTTGTCTTTTTTTATTCCTCTTGGATAGTATCTGGTAATTAGAAGTCTAACACCATCTTCAATGACTTCCAGAGGTTCGTATATTGACTTTGTTTTAACTACCATAGGACTATTAGCTAGCCATTATTTGAATAATTCTGTCGACATTTTAACCTTGAGACAGCCAATAAAATGCATCAGGGATGAGTCGAAATTATATCGTTTTTAATATCAAAATGTGTTTCCCTTTATCAATTGATATGAGATGTGTAAGCTTTAGATATCTTTTTGTACACAGCTTTGACCGGATCAAACCAAGAAATTAGAACCTCAACACAGTGAAAAATCAAGGAAGGCAAAGCGATGCTGCCTAGTCTGACAGAAGATCTGCATTACTAATTCAATTTCATATT
>DASQQB010000028.1:0-82911 GCA_035643635.1 Nitrososphaeraceae archaeon
ATAGTATCAGACGAGGAATTTGAACGTGGTCAAACGACAGTAAGATCAATGAATGATGGTTGTGAACAAAAACATAACCTACAACATTTAGTAGAAGATCTTAAGGAAAAACTAAAAGTCTATACAGCCAAACCTAAAACACAAATAGATTTAACCTAAATCTTGATCATTGAAATGCTTTTCATCTTGACCACGCCATTTCGCGTTTTATCATAAACATTTCTTATTACTAGGTCTGGAGGATCATAACTGATAAAGAAATCGCCAATTTCTAATTCTTGCGTATTGTAATTTATCTGTATGTCTTCGTCGTTAAAACCATTTTCAATTAACTTTTTCCTTGCTCTTGTCGTGATTTCTTCGTCTGAAGTGTTCGATGCTAGAAATACTTTCATATTGGGAGTACTACTAAGACATAAATAATATAGGAATAAAAGATTTCCTCCCAGTATTCTATAGACAGAAGATTATGTACAAGATAACGTAGCATTGTTAGATATATTCCTAATGAGCCTAATCTTTATAGTACAATATTCGTCTAAACGCATATATATTTAATCGAATAATTAGAGTAATTCTAGGTAATCATTCACTTAAATTTATGATCTAATTTGCTGTAATCCAAAAGGTATCTGGACTGTCATTTTATCTGTAATCTTAGCATAAATACGGTACACGGTATCAAGTTCAATTTGATTGTAAGATAAATTAATGTGACCGGTACTTACTCTTACGTTCTTTGCATGCATTAGAGAAACGTTCACTCTTGTCTTGGTATTATCGATTCTTTTTGTATCTACATGTATTTTGATGTCCGAAGCTGTTATCTTAAAGCCTAATAATACGCAGCTTAAGTTAGCAAAATTATATCCAGCAGATTTTTAACGACTTACAATACCCTGCTTTATTTTATTACTGGGAAAGATTTGCTTTCCTTGAAGATCAACGGTATATTCAAAAGTTTTTTATGAAGTTTAATAGGTCTAAGAAAATCTGTTGTGTAGTTGGAGAAGTGATCACTATTGATATCTGTCGATTGGGTACAATTAGTAGGCAGACCCAGAAAATTGTGGTAACATTCGTTCTGCCCTTGCCATCGTTAAAAGATGGTTCTTTCATAGTAGAGAATAAGATCAGGATGCCAAAGAATAAAGTGAAAGAAGCTACCCGAGCTATAGTTTTAGTCATTGTGGAGAAAAAGAGAATAGAATCTAGCAGTTTAGTATATGCCAAAATTGAGTAAAAAACACCTCCTGTAGAATATTCTTCAGTTCAGCTAGCTGCTGCTTTCCTAGCGCTATCTTTTGTACGACCAAAGTCAATGATTACACATGACTTGTTTCCAGTTACCCGTAAGTTATGTCATAGCGGAATTGTAGCAACGCCACTAGCTTTGCGTTCTGCGTTTGTTCCGTAGTTCATTACATATTTGATTATTCCAGAGATCAACTTCATCCAATTGAATCAAAGCCATAATGGATTGGGGCTTTTGGATTTGGATGAAAAGTAGACAGCTGCAGGCTGTAAGCCTAAGACCATGATATCCGTATAATGGACTATACAATAAAAATCATAAAAACTAAATAAAAATTTACCCTAGGAGAAAAGCTATTCCTTTGGGTTAAAGTTACGTAGATACTCGTATGCAACTTTTCTACTTTCTGAATTAATTGTTTGAAAGTCCATATCGAATCTGGTAGAGTACACCTCTCCTTTTGTGTCTTTGCACGTTAACGATACTGATAGGTGCTGACCCTCATTAATGATATCTTGAATGGGAACGCCGTTAAGAATAGAATTCCCGTTATTGCTCAACGACATTATATAGAACTTTCTGATATTAACCGGGGTGCTCTGTGGTGAGTTTTTCCCGACCCAAGAACAATCAAGACGTATGTCATTAGCAGGCAGACCATTATTTATTAGATTTAATTTAGTTAAGAAAGCGGAAGAAGCTTGATCCGTGTTATTACTATTACTCTCGGAAGTGTAGAGTGTCGGCTGTAGAGAAAAATTAGGATGCTGTGCAGTTTTTCTGATTAATCCAGTTTCCTTCGCGTAGAAATATGTAATTACAGCGAGAACAGCTGTGCTAACAGCATCAATTATCGTCAGAATTTCTGCCGGCAACAGATCGTTTATCATGTCTGATTTAATTCCATTATATCTATATATATTTAATTTCCTTGTAACCGAGGACTATACAGTAGTATTAGTAAAGTTACGTGGTATTCACGTCTATTATTTTTCCTAGATAATATAAATGGTTTCTGCATCATCTTGAAATGCAGATCCCTTATACATTATTGATAGGACAAGAGGAATATAAAAAACATACTTAAATAAGAGTAATCCCTGTTAATCGCAAGCGAAATGACTTTATCAATAAATTGTAAAGATGCAGGAGACCCAGTATGTACGCATACAATGTATGGTGAGACTGAAGAACAGCTTTTAGAAAACGCAAAGAAACACGCTATCGAGGTTCATGGTTTTACAGAACAAACATGGAACGAGGAAATTTCGAAAAAGAAAGATCATTTTAGTAAGCTGATCAAAACCACTTGACACACTCTCTTTCCACAAATCTCTTTTTTTGAAACGGATTTTATTTTTATATTCGGTATCTCAAACGAATATTGTAGCTAGCAATTAGTCTATAAACTAAAATATATGCCTGTATCATATGACGTGCTACCAATTATTAATCCTGAGAATCGGCATAAACTTTAGACTCATTAACTAAGAATAAACGATTATTAAACTCTAGGGCAAGGCTTTTTTGTTTGAGTAATATTCTAATTTGGTTTGCAAGGTCTATAATATTTTTTTCTTCTATATCGTTAGTGTGAACCTCTACACGAGTGTATTTAACCGGCTCAAACTTTCCGTCGAAATATCCATCAAATTCGATCAAAGACATTGCCCCGAAATCAGAGGCGATTTTTCGTACTATTTCTAAATACCCTTCTACCCTTGGAAGATAAAACTTAATGGAATTTTGCAACACTTTGACGTAAAATTGCTTGTCATTATCTGTTTTTCTGTCCTTATATGACATGTGTCCAATATGACACGTTGACTTGTAAAAAATATTCCCATTTAGAAACTCTTATAAAAAAACCACATGAATAAAATGTTGGCGAGAATAGTTTGGTGTATCTTAGATATGTACGACCGAGGTGCTTAACACTACAGGGATTTAGAGAAATTATAATAGTAAAATATCGTAATAGATTTGGTCAATATAGCTACAAACTTTAATAACGAAAAGAAAGCGCTCTATAAAATCTTGTTGCAAGTAACTAATCATAAAAAAAAAGATTTGACGGTAAAGTTGTGCTCGTAACCGGGGCATCGTCAGGAATTGGTAGACAAACGGCCATTGATTTTGCTGCTCGAGGTTCACGCACAGTCGTCCTTGTAGCCCGCTCGAAATTGCAACTGACGGAACTCGAGAAATCGTTACGAGAAAATTTTAACTCAGAGACAGCATTGGCATATCCGTGCGACGTATCGAATAAATCAGATGTTATAAGAATGGGAAATGATATACTTGGAAGCTTTGGACATATTGATATTTTAGTAAATAATGCTGGTTTCGGAGTATATGACAATGTGCAAAATGTAAGTATAGAGGACATAGAATTAATGACATCTACCAATTATCTAGGCATGGTATACTGTACTAAGGCTTTTCTTAATTCTATGCTCACGAGAAGATCAGGACATATTGTAAATGTCGCATCGGTTGCAGCAAGTTTTGGAGTTGCTGGTCTTTCTGCATATTGTGCATCAAAATATGCTATGCTTGGATTTTCAGAGTCTTTATACCATGAGCTACATGAGACTGGGGTAGCAGTCACAGTGGTTAGTCCTATTGGTGTAAAGGCAACAAATTTCTTTAATAATGAATCATTTAAGCGACGGCTGCCAAATTATACTGGTTTTGCGCTCAGACCAGAAGCAGTCTCAAAAGCAATCCTTGATGCAGCGCGCTCTCCTCGTCTTGAAATAATAATCCCGTTTTATGTAAGAGCTGGAGTATGGTTTAAACATACCTTACCATATGTTTTCAACCCAATATTTGGAATGCTTTTTAGAAAGCAACTTGAAAAATCCAAACATGAAGGATGACCGACAGAAATGGCTATGATAGATCGCGTAAATGTGCACAGTACATAAAACACGATTGGTTAGGCCGCTCCTCGGATTGGTTCAATAGTAAGTTAATACACAGAATAGTAATCATTATGATAATGATGAAGTTGGTAGAAATTCATGATCATTGTACTTGTAACACGTTGGTAACGCAGTTCTTATTAGAAGTGCTCTTTCAATGGAAATGAAATTTTATGAATATTAATCAATGAATTGGTCATTAATATACGATAAACCCGGAAGTAAGTGGACCCGCACTCTATTTCCAGTCTTGATATTATCTATTTTTTCGGGGACGATGATATAACCATTGGCTTTAGCAAGTAGTGTCATGCTCTCTGTTCCACCGCTCAAAGGAGTTGCTTTAAAACCTTTCATTGAGCAAGTTAACGTTACATAGACTATTTTTGTAAAAGACAGAAACTTTTTACGAGCTCTCCATCTGTTGGTTAGAGTAGCCCAAATTTTGGGCATCTTTTCTGATCTACTCACCATAGCCCTCAATAACGGATATGCAAAAATAATAAATGAGTTTATTGCTCCTTGGATCGGACCAGGCAGGATTATAATAGGTTTGCCTTTTATAGCAGCTAAACCGGCTACTCTTCCACGGTCCAGTTTAACACCATGCGCTAAAATACCCGGAGAACCAGTAGAATTAATTGCTTCTCCCACCTTATCATATTGTCCTACGGAAGACCCCCCTATTGTCAAAATCAAGTCTGCCTTTATACAAGCGTACTTAAGTTTTTTAGCAATTTTTTTTGTATCATCCGCTGTAACGCCTAGATTAATAGGTAGACACCCGAGTTGCTCTACTATCCTTGCCAAGATGTAGCTATGGGTATCTGGAATTTTTCCCAGATGCTTATTTTTAAAGTCGGCTGTCAATTCACTTCCCGTTGGAATTAAAGCAACAATAGGTCTTTTGTATACAGATACCTTAGGAGCTCCTATCAATGCCAGAATTCCAATGTCTTGAGGTTTTATTATGTTCCCCTTGCTCAGGATTTGCTCTCCTTTTTTTATATCGGTGCCAGTCGCGAATACATAGGATGCCTCAGAAACTCTATCAAAAATTTTAACCCTATTCTCTGTACAAACCTCTGCTTCTTCAATTGGGACAACTGTATCTGATCCATCAGGTAAGAATCCACCAGTTGAAATTCTACAAGCTTCTCCTCTGTGGATGACATAACTTGGAAAACTATCAAGTTTAAACTGGGTTCTGGTCAATTTTAATATTACGGGAGCCGTTCTTGACGCAGTTACTACATCATTACAATTTATAGCAAATCCATCCATCTGAGATCTACTGTGCTGAGGGACGTTGATATTAGATATTACATCCTCAGCCAATACTCGACCGTAGCATCTTAATATAGATACTTTTTCAGTTTCAAGTTCCGGTACGCCAATATTCTTTTTTAGTATATTAAGAGCATTTGTAACAGAAACATAGGGGTTGTGTTTAAATCTCATTAGTTGAAAAAGATTAATGAATCTAATAAATAGATGTTTGTAGAGTAATTATTGATCAATAGTAGGACAACATAATACGGCGAATAATTAAACAATTCGTCTATACCAAATAATGCAGTCTTGCCTGGCCCTTGTACTTAACGAACCAATTGAATGCAGAGCACAATAAATCATAGCTCATGAAATAATATAAGGATGTTGGATAACACATTATGCAAGGAGCATGTACCATTTGGAGTGTTTATGAAGATAACGGTGTATCTGTATAGATTGTCATTGTCATGACTGATATAGATAAGTCACTACCATAAAATAATTCCGCACCATAGGATCCACGATGTTTTGGATTGGGCAATATAATCTGAGGTATGTATGAACAACGGCTATCTAATACATTTGCTAGCAGCAGCAAAGATAAAACAAACTTCCACATCTTTTCATTGTGTAGTAGTGAAAGCTCACTCACCGATTTAATGAGGTAAGTTCTGATTTTTTAAACACGCACTTGCCGCCGCTAAAGCCATTCAGGTATTTTTTCTCTATTAACGGTATATTGCACGTGCCCTGGTCTAACCTTTCTGGATTCCTTCTCAGCATTTACGGTTTTCTATTCCAATTTTTTTGACACTAATGCTAACAATGCTAAAGACAGGTATAATACAAATACAATCATTAGACTTTCAGTCTTATCATATCCTAATTTTCGTGGTAATACATACTTTCTTAGATATACCTGAGTCTGTTTGCCAGCCAAAGCAGCTTGAAATGTTACTAGAAAATTTTTTTCAAAAGATTTCAGAAAGCTGCTAAATTTTTTATCACCCTTCTCAGATTAATCTGAAGTCCTAGAATCTTTGATGGATCGTCGTCAGGACCCTCTATGTGATGCGCTCATAAAGGCTCTTCCTAGATATTTATAATAGGATATCCTTTACATACAATCAGCCTTCTGCAATATTTATGGTATAAGACGACCAAGTCACTGTATATATAAAGCTACTATGGTGTTACCAACCTATTACAACTACATATATTAGCTAGGATAGGATGAAAAGCATTTGATCACACTTGTAGTAGATAACCTGTCCCCATTTACACCAGACATATTACAATGTCTCAAAAGGAAGCGAGCAACCTACATCTGCAAAAAATTCTTTGAAGTTGGAAACTGCAAAATAAAATATGACAAAGTTATCTTATCTGGTAGACAAAAAAATAACAGGGAAATAAACGTGATAAATTCAAAGATCATCAAGGATTGCTTCCAAACTGATATACCCATACTAGGAATTTGTTATGGTGCAGAAATAATAGCCTTGACTCTGGGAGGTTCTATTTGTAGGATGCCTTCTCCTGTTCATGGTGTAATACCGCTTAATGTGTGGAAAAAGAACAGAATGATAACAGAAAGAAAATCAGTGCTCGTCTTCGAAAGTCATAAATACTGCATAGCAAAATTACCTGATGACTTCGATTCAATTGCTAGTTCAAGATTTTGCAACCATGAATTCTTTTCTCACAAAAAGAAGGATATCTTTGGCACTCAGTTTCACCCAGAAAAAAGTGGAGAGGTAGGACTTGATATCTTTTCAAACTTTTTAATCGCATAGTTCTTGTCACAAACAATTGGCTTGAGAACATCTACAGTCTAATTCAGAAGAAGATCTTTTCTCTGTCTTATTGTACTCAAAATAATAATACACTGAAGGGGGCAGAATTGTATAAAATAATATAGGGGAACTTATTAGATATAGGAGCGAATTATATTTACAATATTATCGATTCCATTCATTTTAAGGCTTACGTTAAACAACTCCTCTGCCTTTTTCTTATAAGCAGAATCATCAATAATCTTATGTATTGCATCTGTTATCTCACTGGGTTGAGGTTGTTTTCCTCTTATCATTATCGCAGATCCTATTTTTGAAATCTTTTGGGAATTGCCTATCTGTTCACCATGGTCAGCTATAGGTATACTTATCATGGGCTTACCAAACTGGACAGCTTGTGTTATGGCAGTATGTCCACCTCTTAGCACCACCAAATCACTCATTGCAAAGATCTCGTCGCGTATAGGACACCACTCATAATACCAGCCTGAACCCGCGAGCTTTTTAGGGAGATGCGTGCCAGTAGGAGTACCCTCGGATATTACATATTGGATGTTAGAGTGCAAAGCTCTGCATGCCTCAATTGCAACTTTCGCAATTGGGATTCGTGTCTTAGTAGGTCCGCTTATATGGATAAATACGATCGGATCTGACAATGTGAATCCGAGCATCTTTAATACTCCGTTAATACGCTCTACAGAAACGCAAAACCTAGGAGATGTGAAACCAATATACTGTAACTTTTTTGTCACCGAATCTACGTCCCATATGTTATGCTCTGCAATAGTATACGGTGGTGGAAGATCAGGTACCAAAATCTTGTCAGCCATAGTCCACAGTAAGCCCAGAAATTCACCATTAATTTTCTCAAAACCACTGGCTATTTTAAATTGCCTGAGGCGTGGAGAAAGCAATAATTTTATTTGGTTCAACACCACGATGGATGGGATACCCAGGAGTTTAGCCGTCAAAACTGAGGATAATCTAGAATCAGACACTACAATTTCGGGATCGAATTGCGCTATACTGACAGTCTCGCAATTTACCTGCCTCGAAAAATTCATAAGCCAACGTGGTATATTTGCAATACTATTTTTTATAGAGAAACCACCTTCGGCACTCCAAGCAAAGTCAAGGGGAGGCACTTTATTGCAATCATAACCGCTCATCACAATATATGATGCCGCTTCTCCAAAGCTGGAAAAACGAACATTGACACCATACTTCTGGAGTATTTCGGCAATCATCATAAGTCGACTGGCATGACCAAGGCCAACTCCATAGGGTGTAAAATAAGCTCTGGACAAACTACGTCTTATTTAGAATTCAAATATATATGAAAATGTCCTTCTGCAAGATTTCGTAAGCATCATTATATACCATATCAAATCAAAATTAACTTTAAATTGGTCATTTAAAACAAAATCCAATAGTGGATGCTTTCCAAGGATGAATAATTCTTTAAATTATGATAACAAGTAAATCCGTATTTACAGTACCTCCTAGCCTGTATTACTATCACCAAAAATCAGCTTCATTTCATCAAACGTTAACTTCTCTCCACTTGACATCTTCTTTAATGCGGCGTCCTTTAATGTATTCCATCTTTCTTGATTTTCTTTGCTGCGTCTCGTTCGTTCCTGCAGAGCTTCATATCTTGATTCACCTCTAGGCTCATATTGTCCTCCCCTTTGTCTTCTGTGCCTCTGCTCTTCGGCAGCGCTGCGAGATTTCCTGAACTGAATTGCGTTCAATTGAGTTTCTACCATTTCTAATTTTGCTTCAGCTTCTCTGCTAGTATGGATAACATTTCTCCGTTCCTCGTATAAGCTTTCACGCAGATTCAATAGATTATCAATGTTGGACTTTAGTTCGCCTATCTTATTACCAAATTCTGATTTTTTGTCAAAGATTTTGTTCATCTTAGACTTCAATATACCGTATTGCGAAGAGATGGTCCTAAACCTGTCCTCTTTCTTGTATATCACATTTAGAGTATGTAGTTTAGTAGCAATTTCCTTGGATCTTGCAACTAATTTGCGCTCTTGATCCTTTGATAGCTTCTTCGTCTGAATGTCGTGTTCAATTTGATCCAAATTTTTACTTAGAACTGCAATGTCATATCTCTCCTTACGCAGCTTCGAAGCTGCGGCAGAACCAGCTTTCTCCTCCAATGACTTCATCTGGCTTCTGGCTTCAGCGAGGCTGTTCTTCATCTCCATAAACTTGGTGAATTCTGAATCTTTCTCCTCGTTAACGCCTTTCAATTTTGTTCGAAGCTGCTGAAGTTCGATTCTCTGATCATCTATGTTCTTCTTCGTAGACTCGATATCAGTGTTAATCTCTTGTATTTTCTTTTCTGCGTTTTTTTGTTCTATCAACAGGTCCTTCTTGAATTCTAATAATGTTCTGAGGTTAGAATCTAAGGAATCCTTCTTCTGCGTTGTCGCAGTATCATTCCTTGACTTAGTAGTCGCCGCTGCAGTTGTAGCTGGGCTACTGCTTCCGTTAGTTTTCTGGTCTCGTCCCACGTCGCTGTCCTATGTTAACAGACCAAAAATATATTTTTTCTCATTTTTATAGTGAATATATATGAACATCAATCGAAATCGGGTTTGGAAAGGGCCTAGACTGATACATCTTTATATGATAGTCTTGCTAATTATAACACAAAATGGAGGATTTTGAAAAGGATTTCCCCGACTTCGACTGGAAAAATGTGCCTGCCTATAAACATCCTGGGGGGAAAGATTGTCCTTGTCCTAAACATGAGTATATAAGAGAACAGATTAATATTACTAAAACAGTAAGTTCTACCAATAAAGATAACAACGCAGAAAAAAGACACAAACCTCAGGTTACACTCAAATTCTGTCCTGATCATTATAATGTATACTTCGACGAGGTAATTCCCTCTATGCCATTCAAATACCGAGTCGCTACGAAGATAGCCCTAAAGATTGGTGTAGTGGTAATCAAGAAGATACCCTATATGCAATCTGACCAGTGCTTTTACTGTAAGTTTGGATCTGGTGGTTTTGAACGAAAGACCTTGGTAATGCCATGAAAATACTTGAATAATCAAGTAAATAGTCAGTCCATTACGCTGGATATTCAGACTGAATGACACCAACAAAAACTGGTTTATGGATTATGAGTATCACTATTAGGAGAATGCTCTGCAATCTTTAATATTGCTGTCTAATTGGAAGCTCTAGATCATAAAATTTATCTTTTGTAGTCTATCATATTTTGAAACATTGCTGGTTGATCGGATGAAAATCCGAGTGTAAGAATATTTCTTAGAACTAGTGATAGATATGGTACATCATCATCGGTTTCCGATTTGTAGCCATCAAGAAATGCCGCTTCTATTGCCCTGTATTGCGGCCTTCTTAAATCCATAACGCTGGCCAAGAACGATCCAATATCCATACTACGAGAAAATTGAGAACCATTTCTTTGAATAAATCCTAAATCCGTTCTAATTATCAAATTTTGCGAATCTAACAAATAATTTTCTGCCTTGTTATCTGTAAAGACGCAACCCGCTGCGTGCATTTTTCCTGTTAGCGAACCTGCTTGGAAAGCCAGTGATGATTCTTTGCCTTTTGAAAACGCTCTATAAAGGTCTCCTCCTTCGATATATTCTTCAATTAATGCCTTATTTGTAATAGAAATGAGAGAGGGGGTGGGAATTCCGATATTTCTTAAATACTTGCGCATCTCAAAACTTTCATTTTTCATCGACATATGTCCTATAGTAAGAGGAGGACGATCGGGATGTGCTAGGAGAATAGAAATTAATGTATAAGTAGTTATTAGAAGATATTCATGAAAATCCTTTAAGGCTTTGTTCCTTTTTATTACTACCTTGATCCCACCGAGGAGCTCTATAGATACGTCTCTTTGCCAATTTACGAAGTGCAACTGTGTTAGTATATACTTATAGTAGTATAATCCTTCTTTAATCATCTGCCTTCCATTTCACTCTCCTAAAAAGTAGATGGTTCCATGACGTACAAAAACAAGAGGAAATCCTATCCATTACCAACTCTTCTCTTTCGACTGTCCTGCGGCCAGTTATAAGCACATTAATTGACGTAAGTATATCTAAAAAAGGGCTGTGTAGTCTGCCATGCAAAGGTAATAGTTCAGAAGATTAGGAAACCAATTAGCCGCTATAACCACTGAAACCTGTAATCTTGCCGTAAAATTTGTCATTAAGTATACTACAACAAGTAATATGTTGATTGAGCTAATGTCCAAATGGACCAAATATCATCTTATAAACGTGCAATATTCCAGGAAACAGACAATCCAACGACTCACAGACTCCTTTAACACTTCCTGGAAGGTTTACTATTACTGTATGTCCCCTAATTCCTGCTGTTCCCCTAGAGAGCATAGACAACGGTGTCCTTCTCTGTCCATAAGATCTGAGAGCTTCTGTCACTCCGTTTATCTCTTTTTGTATGATCTTCTTTGTCGCTTCTGGAGTTACATCCCTGGGACCTAGACCAGTTCCTCCAGTTGTCAATAGCAAATCAACACCCAAGTCATCACAAAACCTCTTGAGCTCAGATTCTATGAGATGTATTTCATCCGGTATGATCTTATATTCTACTACCTCAAAAGCGTACTTAAGGAGTCTATCAACTATGATCTTGCCTGACTTGTCTTCCTTTTTCCCCCTAGAATCACTAGTAACAATTACTCCAGATCTGAGCTTCCTGTCAAATCTTTCAAAGAATGTGTTAAGTCCACCCTCCTTGTTAACGAGCTTGATTGATTCTATAGATAAATTTTCATCCACGGGCTTTAACATGTCGTAAATTGTCAAAGCTCCGACACAAGCTCCAGTCATTGCTTCCATTTCAACTCCAGTCTTGGCTATATTTTTTACATTTACTAATACTTCGATTGATTTTTCCTGAAGCGTTATGTCCACTCTAATAGAGTCTATACCTACTGGATGACAGTAAGGCAACAGCTCCCATGTTTTTTTTGCCCCCAGCGTCGCTGACAGTCTGGCGGCATCAACAATGTTTCCTTTAGGAGAATTACCCTCTTTGATCAAATCCATTGTAGTCGATTCTACTTTTATAATAGCTTGAGCAACTGCTACACGCAGAGTCTCTGGCTTATCTCCAACATCAACCATGCCCACCATGTTAAGTTTAATCACTACAAGCTTAATTGAAGGAGAATTCTTGTCGTTTTAGCGAAGGTCATCTCATCCTTATCTGTCCTTTATTACTTAGTTATTAAGTCTTTCATGAATAGCATGGAATCCAGAACGATTTTTTTTGGTTATAGGAATTAATGAAGTTCGAAATAATTCAGCAACTCAAAGCCAGCCTCCCTTTCTATTGATTAGAGTACCATCAAAATTTTGGATAAGTGAGTCATCTTGAACATACTGAATTTTGGTAACTATAATGTTCATCAGCAAGACCCTCCACTTACTGGTGGTAGGACGGCGACTTCGTCAAGTTCGCAAATAATCATGTCGTCGTGTGCTAGTTTATGATTGACGGCAACAAAAAATCCCTTACTCATGGATGAAAGCGAAGGGTACATCTCCATAATCATATTTCTTAGATCTCGCACTGTAGTAATTTTATCTTTTAATTTTAATTTTATTGTATCTTTACCAACCAGCTCCCTAGAATATGCAAAGAATTTTACCATTAGCTCATCACCGAACTTCTCACCGTTCACTATTAGCCACCTATTTTGTGCATAACGTTTAGTGTTGGCTTTAGAGCGTTAGTATTAATAATTCTTATCAGACCTTCGGGTTTTTTCTTTATACACTCAACAATGTATTTTCTTATGTGCCCATCATCATGTTTTCCATTTCTCAATATCTCTTTAACATCATAACCGGGTGTCTCAAATAAACATGTGAGGATTCTGCCATCAGAAGTTAGCCTTATTCTATCGCAACTTCTGCAAAAGGGTTCGGTTATGGAAGGAATAAAACCGATCGTGCCAATCTTATCAGTGAAGGAATAGAGCATTGCAGGTTCTGAACTATTATTGTTCAGAGGCGAAAGATGCACTAGTTCGTTTTCTATTCTCTCAATCATCTCTTTCTTACTAAAGACAAGTTGCGGCGTCCAGAGACCAGCTCCATCAAGTGGCATAAACTCGATGAACCTTACCGTATATCCAGTATCTCTTGCAAATTTTGCAAAATTAACTACTTCGTCGTCATTCCATCCTCTCATAATTACCGTATTTATCTTTACTTTGAGACCTGCGGCATCGGCTGCATTTATAGAAGCAAATACTCTATCTATTCCTTCTACACCGCTCATAGCTTTGAATCTGTCAGCCCTAAAAGTATCTAGGCTGATATTTACGCTCCCTAACCCTGCCTTCTTTAGAGAGCGGACCTTATCCTGCAACAACAGTCCGTTTGTTGTCATACTAATTGATTGGATTCCCTTTATGTGCGATATTGAATTGACGAGGTTTTCCAGATTTGCTCTTACAGTAGGCTCTCCACCGGTGATTCTTATCTTTTCGATACCCAAATCTGAGAAGATAGTAACGAGTCTGACAATCTCCTTGTAGGTCAAGATACTGTCATTCTGAATCCAATCAGTATTGTTATATTGCATACAATAAACGCATCGCATATTGCACCTATCCGTAAGAGAGATTCTCAATTTCCTAGCTCTTCTGCCAAAACTATCAATCAATTTATCTCGCAAAACTAATGCTCAATTTCCAAGGCAGCTAGCGAGGTCATATAGCATTATATCGTTGATTTTATACATGGATATCGTATGTTGCATCAATTCACTCTCCCACCAACTTGCTGCCTTTATTATCTATATTATCGCTAATATATTAAATCACTTCTTGTTTTTAATCCAAACATGTTCCCAATGATAATTATATTTATAGAACAATAACAATAATCAAAATAAGATGAGTTAGATACAGTTTAACTGTCATCTAAAAGTGTTTAAAGAGCAAACATTTACCATAGGTTCTTGGACATTACTAACAAGAAAAGTGTAGATCCAGAGCGATGAATATACTCTTTCTAATTTTGGAAAGCAATAACGAGCAGTCAAAACGATAGTGGAAAGTGAAAGGTTGAATTAATGTCTTGGTGCCAAGGCCGCAACCCTCATATCTACACTGACAGTAGATAGAAATTTTTATTCAATAACTAGAAGGTTCATGATGGGGCGTCATGTACTTGGCATTTGTATATCCGCGTAAATCGGATGAGACAGTTACGTTAGGATAACCCACACACAGAAAACCACATAAAAACAAAAAATTTTAAACCTTCTCAAATAGCTTGTGAATCTAGTATATATATCAAGCAAATGAAAAGTATAGTTTACTAGATGGGGTAGAGAAAGAGCATTAATAGGCTATATACAAGAACTCAGAACACGAATTCTCAGAATAACGACTGCACTACTACTAATGACATTTCTCTGCATGACATTAAGCATTAGTACTTTTGATTTCCTACACTATAAAATATTTTTGCTTTCTATCAACCCGGCGAATAACGTTGCCATTCAGTCAATCTATGCTATAAGGGAAAATCTGCTTCCCAAAAATGTCAGCCTTATCCAAACTGCACCAACGGAGGCTCTTTTTGCTCAAGTATATGTTGCAGTTTTGTTGTCAATAATCTTGGTCATGCCGCTTATAATCATGGAGATATCTTGGTTCATAGGTCCAGGACTTTATCCTCATGAGAAAAAGAGGGCAAAAAAGATTGCTATGCCAGCCATATTACTCTTCGTCACTGGTTGTATTTTCTCATATCTAGTTGTAATACCTTACGTACTAAATTTTTTATACGTATACGGACAATCTATAGGAGTCACGACATTTTTTGATGTAGAAGAGTTTGTTCCATTTGTGGTGCAGTTCTTTATAGCCTTTGGACTCTCATTTCAGCTTCCTATAATAATGTGGATTGTTACAGCATCACAAATTGTCAACTTTAAGTTTTGGAGGGATAACTTAAGGTACGCGGTTCTTCTCGCTGCTGTATTTGGTGCGATTATAACACCGGACGGAAGCGGAGTTACTATGTGGTTCGTTACCACTCCAATACTATTACTGTATGTAATCGGAATGCTAATCATAGAGAGAAAAAATAAGATAAGGGTTGAAACAACATTTAGTGCTGATTAATTTATAATGTTATACAGTCATTTCTAGCAACCCCGGCTATGTATCAACATAGGTCATACTCAAGACAGTATGTTCGCAAGTAATTAGAAAGATTATAGTCTATCTTTTATCCAAAAATAAAACACCTATAACAAATACAGAATTTAATAGATATATTATCTACTGCCGTCCTTACGTTCTATACAGTAAGGAAGACAACTCTGAAGGTGTAGATTATGAGACTACTCTCTCATTTTGCTTATCTGAAGAAGTGACTGAGTTCGAGTAAACTTTGTTTCGGTATACAGAAGCCTTTACATCATCTGTGTTCACAGGATTTCCGGAATCCGTAATACTGTTATTGTGCACCACGTTGTTAGAAGATTTATGAAATAAGTGAATAGCATCATCGCAGCCAACAAGCCTATTGTAATAAATTTCATTATTATGTGATTGCGATACAAATATGCAATTAGTCTCGTTATATACATAATTATTCCTAGCAACCGAGTTAGACATGTTTCTGCTGAACATTATACCAGAGCCATGACTGTTAGAAACAGTGTTATTTTCGACTATTATGTTATAGCAGTTTAGCGAACAAATAATGCCCATGGCCCCGTGATCATGAACGGTGTTATTACGAATTGTCATATCGTGCGTTCCTGTATGGGGATCAAAACCGTACAGATAATTGTGATCGACTAGGTTATCCTCTAGAAGGATATTACTAACTCCATTAGAGTAGAACCCGAATCGGTTGTGATGTATATGATTTCCTTTAATTATACTGCCCTGTCCACCATAATAGCTAAGGCCTGAACATCCGCCCCCGCAAGCATAGCCGAGGTATCCTAGTTCTGAGTTTGTAACATTAGCGGTTCCAGTAGCCTCTTCTTGTACTATTATATAAGGCCTAGGCACTTCGTCAATCCCGGATTTTTCGTATTTCCTACTCGGTAAGGTTTCATATTTGAATTTTAGATAATCATTCTTTTTTGGATTCCAGGAAGTTATTTTTACTGAATCAACCTTTAAATTCCCAACAACCTGTATAGGATGAGCTGTTCTACCATCTGCAACTATCTTTATCCAAGCAACATCCTCTGGACTGAGGTTTAAGGATGCTCCCTTACCTACCATTACACCTGCATTTAAGAGCCAAGTCTTGATGTTATCAGATGTGCTACTGTTGCTATGGTCAATACTTAGAATGTCTGGATCTCTTAATTGCTTATCTATATCGCTAAGAGTAGCGACACCACAAGATATTTTGATCATTTTATCTTTGGGATCATAGGTGATGCAAGATGAGCGTACTGCAGTGGACGTTGATGGCGCTGCATTGGCAAAAGTAGATGAAAAAGCTCCATATATCGCTAGTGTCGTAAGCATTATAAAAAATCCTAATATGATAATTCTACTAACTCTAATTGTCATTTCTATTTAAACCGACCCATTGTAAGTCATCGTAAGTCAACACTTCATATAATTGCGTGATATATGAAGCTACAGCATAAGGGTGCAATTATGGTACAAAGCTCATTAAATAATCTGCCCTACAAGAGATTTGTTCTACGATATTTTAGATCAGTCAAAATCGTTGTTGATCCAGTTATATTTTTGCTTTTTTTGTGATCTGTCTAGTATAGTATCTAATGTCAATTTTTCTAGCTTCTGATTTGTAGAATTAACGTTATTTGCCCGAAACTCAACTCTTAACGGAAGGACATTGCTACTTAAACAGACTAGAGATTAGATGGACGATAAAAAGATGTTTATATATTAACGAAGATAGCTGGCATTATCCAATTCTTAATACACAATATTTGATTTAATTCAGGATCATAGTATGCATCAACTAGGCTTTTGTGAAAATGCTTTTTTCGATATGACCTATCTGTCTGTTATATTGTTTTCGTTATTAGAAAGAGAAGAGAATTTTAACCAATGAATGCCAACAACTATAAAATCAATTTCTGTTAATATTATTGAATTGTTGTCAGAACAGGAAGACCGGAAAATAATTGATGTAATTGTGAGGACAAAAAATTCTGAACATCGCTTACAAGAATGCTTACAAGCGATACATAGAGAAATTCCATTAAACAGACTAATAATCGTGGATGGGGGTTCAACAGATAGGACTTTGGAAATTGCATCTGCTTTTAGTAATGTAGCTATATATGTGAAACCGGAGCTAAATCTTGGACAAGCAACACAATTTGGCTTTTCGATAGCAACTACGGAATGGGTAGCGATAATTGATTCAGACCTAATCCTTAGAACAGGTTGGTTTAGGGATATGGAAAAGAACATGAAGCAAGTAGATGCAGTAGAAGGATGCGAAACCATACATTATAAGTTTGATGTGCAAGTATCATGTAGTGAGCTAAGATATGGAAGATTTAGCAATATAATACTCAAGAAAGCTCCTGTTTTGGGTGTGAATTTAGATATGCCTTTTGGAGAAGACGCAGCGGTAAGCTATATTTTTAAAAAACATGGTTTAAAATGGAGAAAAGTAAACAATTACCTTGCAGATCACTATCCAAAAACAAATGCAAATTCAATTAGACGAACAGAGATAGTTTTCAAACCGGATCCATATGTGATATATATTCCAAAAAAGATCCAGATCGAGCAAGGCCATATTGCAAGAGAATATCATACAACTACTAAAAAGGAAGTTTTAAGGAATCTTGTCTATTCCACGATTTATGAGGCATATAGATCGTTTAGGAAAAATATCTGGTTTTGTTTGGCATATTTCAGACTAATCTGATGAATATTTTCTCTCGATACTAACTTCATATGTTTCCAATGACTAGCCATTTTAGAATAATGTTCTTACTAGAAGCGAAGAGAGGAAGCAGATAAATAACAGGTTCTCTGCATGAATTTATCGAAAAGTAGTTATAATAATGGATTCGCTGACCTTTTTTCTCAAATATGCAAGATATCGATATATTGCATACAGATTATATCTACGCATGAAAATGGGGAAGAAAAAAAGAGATGTATACCTCCAAAAGGCTGGAATGTCTGTCACCGACTTCCTGCCAGAAAGACCTTATTCTTTCAATGGGATAAAGACTATACCCAGAAAAGGAACGCAGGATTTCTATATGCTTTATTTAGCCAGGGAAGAAGAAGTAAAACCCCATCTTCAAATGTATGAAAACGAAACATTTGTGGACGTGGGAGCCAATGTCGGATCATATTCGTTGAACATTGCTAACGATTACAAAGATAGCAAAATAAAAGTGATAGCAATAGAGGCCCATCCAGAGAATTATAAAGCCCTCTGTAGAAATGTAGAAATAAATAAATTTAATCATATCATTAAAACAGTAAATAAAGCCGCATCAGACAATAAAGGCCTTGCTACGATGTACGAGCGCATCCACATTGATGACCGTGTCCGTTCTGATTTTTATAGCTTGTGTGACACGTTTCTGCACGAGACGAACTTTGTTCGACCTCAAGGAAAGCCAATACAAGTTGAGTGTGATACATTAGATAATATACTTTCACCATATAAATCAGATGTCATGAAAATAGATATAGAAGGTGCAGAAGTAGGAGCATTGAAAGGCGCTGCAACTACTTTAAAACATTTACGCAAAATCATAGTAGAGGTTCATGGAAACAACTTTGAGAATGTAAAAGAAATATTAGAAGACAATGATTTTCGATTACATACTGTGAAAGGAAATATGGTACATATTATCGGTTCTCGATAATGTAATTTAAATTGGTACTCATATAATCTGGTAGCTAATGACAGGTTAAAAGTACGCACATATATTTGATATACTTAAGAATTTAAAGAGAAACAGTTTACCGGAAAGGAATTGCAGATAACAGTTGTGATGTATGAACATATAACATCTGCAATGGAGACATTTCAAGATCTGCTATTTTAAACCAATAAATTTATTCACATCATAGATGTATCTTCAATTAATGCTGATTTAATCAAGCTATTTACAATCTCATCTACTGTAAAGGGCCTATCCAGCTCAGAATCTTGAGAAATTTTTTTAATTCGTTTTTCAAGTGCGTCGTAGACGTTTTTTTCAATGTTGACTTGTCGATAATCCAATTCCTCCTTTTCAATTTGATTCTTTTCCATGATACTTGTTATATGAGAGAAGAACCGACTCTTTAGTTTTACGAGTAAAAACGCCAAGTTTGCATGTCATTATAATTCTAGAATACTTTTTAAATCCAATACTCCATGATTTAGAACACTATTTACAAAAGGGATATTACAGTTAGAGTCTTTATCATTTTGATCAATGTTAATATCACTCATCTAGCGAGAAACGAGATGCCGTAGAGGTTATTCTTCTCGCCTGTAGTCGATGTTTAGGGGTTAAAGTCAAATAACATATGATATCGCATTGAAAGCTATTTAATTACGTTTACTTTAATTTATGATTTATAAATTGCAATTTCTTTAAAATTATGTGAGCTGATCATTCTAAACTTTAGTTGCATGCCTATTTAGGATTCCATATTGCAAATGATGCATAACATGATATATTATATAGAATATACTAATTTTAAATTACTTGCCACGACTGACCGTTTTGAATTATGGGTGAAATAATATTGCGATAAGTGTTATCGAATCCCCTAAAAAATGTAAAAAAACTATTTCTTAAAAAAAGGTATTATCCAAGATGTATAACTTGATTGGAAAATATCGGACATTACATAAAAATTTGAATTTTGTATATTGCTAAATTTATTGCAACTAAATACTAGATACGAGCAAATGCACGTGACACAAATGCACATGACAATGCTACTGATTTAAATTGCTTTGTTGAGATCTATACAATATCAAAATAATGAAATGTGATATTTGCGGTAAAACGGAAAGTATGCCTTTTAAGTGTAATCATTGCGAAGGGCTTTTTTGTTATCTGCATAGGCTTCCGCCAAATCATTATTGTCGACGACTACAAGATTATATTGCAAAAAAAGAAACAATAAAGGGTAATCCTGCAGATGATGGGCTAGTTATCGGCAATTTAATGAGGAAAATAGGCTTATCTGCAAAAATTATGTTTTCTAAAACCGAGATAAAACATCTGTTGGTTGCTACTGGATTGGTGGTTTTAGTAGGATTATCCCTTAATAACTATCGGAGAATTCACATAGAACTTATTCTGATTTTTACAAGTGCATTTTTGGTTCACGAGTTGGCCCATAAGTTCTTGGCCCAGTTCTATGGATCATGGGCAGAATTCCGTGCAAATGCGTATGGTTTAATGGTAACGGCGATATCTGCGATACCTTTTATTCCATTTAAATTCATTGCTCCCGGTGCAGTCATGATTGGAATATCAGACAGACGTCGATTTGGTCGTGTTGCACTTATTGGACCCTTAACGAACCTTGTAATGGGGTTCGGTTTTCTTATTACTTCACACTTCTTTCCACATTCCCCATACCTTTATACTGGTGCATCTTTTAACGGCTGGATAGCATTATTCAATTTATTGCCTTTTGGTGTTCTGGATGGACAAAAAATATTTGATTGGAGTAAAGTTACTTGGCTATGCGTAATGGGACTATCAATGGGTTTGTTTATTATTGCATATCTTAGATGAGCTGAGAATCGCCTCTTGATCTAATCTTTGCTGGTGGTTCATATTAATACCGGCCTGTGTGGCTGGGGTGTTTACAAAGGAAGCAAGAGTTATGGGTTGCATTGATATCATGGTAGTATATCTCATATCATACTCCCATCAGTCTAATTGGCCATCGAGAATCGCTTTTTAATCATATTATGAAACTATAATCTTAGTATTACTATCTTCAGAAACTATGGGAGTAGTGTGGAGAGCACTACTACAGACACGAATACTCATACCTATGTAAACAGCTATTAACATTAATCACCTTCAAGGCAGAGTAAATACAAACGCTGCTGAATTAATTGTCATGAATTTTTATACCTTATGGTTCGGAACGTTTTTTTGTTCGCCTTGACCTTCTATCACAATTAACGTCAGAGTTGATTTAATCTTCTCTATTTTTCTGAGATGAAATGTTAAAGTTTCTCTTATGTTGTCCATCGTCGGCGCCTTAATTTTGACGATTATGTCGTACACACCGTAAGACCCTTCTACCTCAATTACTCCAGGCAAATCCCATAGTTGTCTAATGATCTCATCTTCAGCGCCCAGTTCAGAGTTGATCAAAACATATGCTGTTGACATGTTGGATGTATCTTTATGAATTCTGTTCGCCTTAAATAAGTATTAATAACATTACTCACGTAAATATCTGTAGGTCACAGTTATAGGATAGTTAGCAATCTACCGCGAAGACAACGCTGATGAGGGGTGAGTGTGCAACATACAGAACTAGACTCAAATAGTTATTGAATACGTATTTAATAAATACTAATAGTTAATTATGTAATAATTGCAGACTAAATTTTCATAAAGCCTATATATAATGTCGGCAGCGTTATAATATGCATTTTAATTTATTCGGAAAAAAACACAAATGTGACACTTGCGGACAAAAATTTAAGAACGAAATTGATCTGGACGAACATAGACAGCAGGAACACAGAGGATAGCCATAACCTCCGACTGGTATATTAGCGTCCCTAAATGGAAGTATAGTCATCATACTATTAAACAAGATTACCCGATAACCATTCAGCTGATAGCGAAATTTTTGCGCCAGGCTTCTCAGTGCTTCCTAGATATAACTTACATAAAATGCGAATTGGATGTTTTGCTAATTATGTAACGTTATCTTATGTGTGGATCTGTATGGATGAATCTTCATTAGTCAGTTCTCATCATTACTTTATTATAGATACTACAACTTTTACATTAAATCTAATATTATCTTAGCAGCCTTCAGGGCGCCATCGTTTTCTATAAATGCATTACGATTTAAATTAAGAGCTTGTTCGATAAGTGTTTCTAGTCTAAAAATGTCTTGATATCTATATCCCAGACGTTTAGCCCCCCACTCTTGTTCAAAATGATCTTTTATGGGAATAAAAATACCCGGCGTACCATATACTATCGATTCATCGATAGTTGAACGCCCTGCTAACGAGATTACAACATCAGCAGCATATATGTACTCATGTAGATTATCTATGAATCCGTTAGTACGGATATTATGCGAAAGTTCTATAGGTGGTGTAAGCATTGGACCAGTAACGACAACAAGGTCAATATCTAATCTTTTTCTGAGTCTAGCAAATGCTTCTAATGATTTATCGATCAGTTGTTGTCCAGCATCTGTACCGCCTACACTTACTACAATCGTCTTCTTATGAAAATCTAACTTCTTTCGCAGAGCCTCTCTGTCGGAGCTAACTTCTCTAACTATTGGTCCTACATAAATAACGTTCCCTTCATCATCTCCAAAATCAGGTATGATAACGCGATCACATTTACTCATTATTTTACGCATAGATTTGTTCATCTTTTTTTCAACTATGGATAAGAGGCCATGGGTGAAATGGGTCTCAGTTATATCCGAAATTAGTATGTGCCTCTTATTCAATCTGCTGGCAACCTGAATTGAAGCGAAATCTTCATCACTAACTATTATGTCACATTGTCTGCTATTAACAATACCTTCAGAGATTCCCTTGCATTCTCTATAATATGTTAAGTAGCGAAGAAGCCATATTAATGGGCGGCGTAGTTGACCACATTGTATAAAAAAACTTTTAGGGTGGTATGCATCAACTACATCATATCCTTGTGACGAAATTAAACTACAGGCTGCTTGACCGCTTACAAAATTAATTTGCACATCTAATTTAATTAGTTTTTTAGCGATTGCAATATCTCTGGTAGCATGACCTAAACCAATAGGACTTGTAAAAAATAATAAGTTGCTCAGGTTAATCACTATCTGGCTAATTATATATCAATCTAATCCAAATCAAGACACACACTTGACAATTTCAGACACGGACACTGATAGTCAATGATATATCACGAGCTGTCTAGACATGAAAGAGAGACAAAGCGTTGTTAGCCAAAAAATGAAAGGATCCTTAATATTTAGCATTCGTATAGTGGCCTGGCTTTTATTATTAGTTAGGTTTCTTTAACGATGAGCGAAGGTAAATGTTTAATCTTAATTTGTGCTATTAAATAAGGTGATCCGTCAAGTTGAGTGGCATAGTCTAATAAATACTAGCAGATAGATCAGAGATTACATGTCAAAAGATGAATATCGTAAACTGTCACGGGATGAAGTTGAAATGGAAGTACAAAATCTCGAAGGCTGGAGATTATCTAACGGTAAAATAAAAAAAGAATTTAAATTCAGTACATTCGTCCAGGCCTTTGGCTTTATGACGAAGGTTGCAATTGAATCGGAGAAATTGAATCATCATCCGGAATGGTTTAATGTTTATAATCAAGTATCAATTGACTTAATAACCCATGATCTCGATGGGGTAAGTACTTACGATGTAAAGTTAGCAAGAATTATCAATCAGTTATACCAAAACGAATAAACAATTTATGTACCATTCAAATGGTGGTTTTACAAAAATATATACAGATTGAAGATTCAGAAAATGATAATTTTATGGTGCGATATATAAACTGTACACCTGATGAACTAACGCTCCAAATAACAAATAACAAGGACTTACTAGGCACTGTAGAACAGTGAAAAAGAAAGATTGATAATTAGAAATAGAAATACAGTCTAGAGAATATCTTTTAGGATTTCATAAAAATTTTATGGCCATATTTATTGTGATTGTTTTTTGATCGCTGTGGTAAATAGATAGAATATATCTTATGCATTAACACTTCTTGTTTAGAAACCCTAATAACTTTGAGTAAGTTAATATCGATGCTACTGTCTTACAGTCTTCGATCTCGCCTTGAACACATTTGTTTACCGCATCAGTTAAATTAACACTTTTTACTTTTATATTGTATTCATCATCGTCTAGATCCATTTTTAGATTTTTATTTAATTTCCTCAAATTAGTGGCTATAAAAATATATATAGATTCGGTATCATATCCTGGAGCTAAGTACAAGCGTAATATCAAAGATAACTTACCAGTATATCCAGTCTCCTCTGCCATCTCGCGTAAAGCAGCCTTGTCAGGAGTTTCATCTTTTTTTATTGTGCCTGCAGGTATCTCCAGCATTGTTTGTCCTGCAGCATGACGATATTGAGTTACTAAAAGGATATTACGATTGTGGTTTGTTATTGGAATAATTCCTACCGATGGTGGATGTTCAACGATTTCTTTTTCAATAGTGGTCTTGGGACTTAACTTAAACTTATCTATCCTCATAGAAATATCTCCAGAATAAATCTTTCTGCTCTGTAATATCTTTACTACTTTTTTTGTCATATTATAGTAAATATCAGATTGTTACACGGCTTATTATAATAATTTTGTCGAATTCGATGGTCTACAGATATTAAGCAACCCTTCTCATAATTATACCGTTGTTGTCTGTAAAAGTAAGCCAATTTATATGGTATGGGGGAATAAAAGTTATACTGTTATATGTACAATAACCTTAATGAAGGGACCATAATCGTGCCTAAATCTGTGAGACCTATTATAGAGTACGAAGAAACTTATTTAGGAAGTAAGATAGGAGCTACTAAACAGTTTCGGTACGGTAATCTACACATTCGAGAATATGATGATCATTATGCTGTCCATCTTGACAAGGTCAACCCAAAAATAGATCCATTAGGTCACCTATTAATCGATGCTCCAGAGTATCTGATAGGTGTATTATCTGCTCTAATAGTAGGAGAACGAGTGGGTTATACTGTATATACTCATAGTAAAACAAAAGGGAAAAATCAACCAGCTAGTTTACAAGAAGGTATGATAGCTGGACTAGTCGCGGGTATAATATCAGGGACAACAAATTATCTTGTCACAAATATATTTCGGAAAATCACCAGAAAAAGAATATGAAGTTTACGGATTGGAAAAATTATGGCAAATTTGGAGAAATTCTCAGGCAACCAGAATAATGACAAAGAAAAAATATTTTAATTTAGCAAATTCTTATAGATCTCCCATTGCAAGGTTTTTTGTAGATTACCTGCTCTCCGCCATAATTACTCTAGAAAGAACTCAAAGTATGCGCCTGCAATGCAGCACATGCCGGCTATGATATTATTATATTTCACACGTAAGTGCAATGGGAATTGATAAGCGAAAATTGCTTGTATCCTCTGCTATAATAACAACAGCATGCCCCCATAAATCTGATAAACGGCGGCTGTTCGTCGATTCATAATCTTTTATAGCCATGGCATTATTAGATAATGTAAATTACGTCACTGGTATTGTATTTGACGCTAGACTAGGAATTCTCAAAGTCACAACTCCTTCAGAGTACTTTGCCGTGCCAACTACCTTTTCGTCGTCACTGATTGAAACGGGTAATATTATTTTTTTATCGATTTGCATAGGTCTGTGTTTGTAGTATACTGTTCCGGTATTGGCTTCAGATTCCCTTTTTGCGTTAATTGAGAGAACATTTCCTAGTATTCTTAGTTTGATGTCTTTTTTTGCAAACCCGGGTAAATCAATCATAACTACCAAATCATTTCCGTCTTCTATTACGTCAACTGCTGGCATCACAAATTCATAAAACTCCCTTGATCTGTTACCTAATTCTCTCATTAGTTCTTTAGCCATATATTGTCCTAAACCCATACTACCTTATGTAAGTCTTATTAGTATAAATCCTTTATTTTAAATCAGTTGTCTTTTATCTGAGTCGATGCGATAGCCCTTTTTTATGATTTATTAATATGCCAATTTCGAAGTATTGGCTGATCGCATAAAGTCCCATAACCCGGTTAGTAATGGAATAGTAACTTCTACATAACACCTTTTATAACTCAGAGCTGTTTCACTGCATAAATTATGAATACATTTTTTATGTTGAACTGAAATGATAATGTAGTAATCTTTCAGATTGAGTAGCAGATATATCTAAAGGGGATAAGGATCTGCAGGTTACATTGAATTTAGTCAAAATATAAATCTAGATCGTTTTAGATTTTGTCAGTCCAGCAATAAAGAGCATAGTGATATATATCTCATCATCGAAGCAAGAATGATTCTAAATTTACAAAAAGATCCTCCGCGGCTACTATATCCATTATCCTTTTTTAGTTGTGTTTATCGGCAATCTAGCATCTACAATTTCCCCCAATCAATAAACCCATTTTATTTTTATACTCATCGTGCTAGAGAATGCTCGGAAAGTTTCTTATAGATCTACCGGTTTTCCCTTTTGTATTCCGATACCCACACGAGCTAACTTATATGGATTCATACGTTGTTGCTAACAAGAAATAGTTAGTCTAGTAAAGTCTATTATAGTGATATCCACGATATTGACGACGCAACGAAGGATAATATTTTGAAATATACACACGAAATTCAGCGCTTATATTAGACGGTTTGTGACGATGCTCTTTTTGTCAAAAACAATTTATTAGAGGTTATTAAAGAAGCTTTCAGTCGATATTTATTAGGTACCATACCGTAACAGCATGGTACAATGCCTTTGTCGGGGTTCAAATTGGAAAAAGAACTGGGATTCACTCTATATTCAAAGCTGCTGAGAAGAATTGTTTGCTCCGTAAAACAAGGTTTACTGGATAAGATATAGATGCACAAATATGGAGAATTAGAATATGAAAAATAGAATATTGATAGTCGATGATGAATCAGATACTAGCTTGACATTAAAAGTAATTTTAGAAAATTATAATTACATAGTAGATTCTTTTGACGATCCAATTATAGCTTTAAAAAATTTTAAAAGCGGCCTATATGATTTGTTGATATTAGACATTTTCATGTCACAAATAAGCGGGATTAAATTGTACCAAGAAATAAGAAAAATAGATCAGCGAGTTAAGGTCTGTTTTCTGACAGCAGGTCAAATGAATTTAACAGGACTGGTTAATGTTTCTGGTGATTCAGATGGAAGTATAATTATTCCAAAACCAATTGCAAACAAAGAACTATTAAATACTGTGCACGCAATAATAAACTCACGACATTTAACTTGTCGTTACTAACGTATTAAAGTGAGCGCCAGCCGGCGCGCGGCTCAGGAAATTACTCATTAGATAAAGGCTTGTCAAGATAAATTTTAGTGATTAAAGTCGTCGCCTTCCTTCTAACAAATTACGATTCTTTAATACCCCGTTAGTTTGTATTTGATTTTGTAGTTTTACTTTATGTTTGAATGCCACACTTTCCTGATCCGATTCTTTCATTGCTAGAAACGCTATCAAGGCTTCCACCCCAACATCAGGGACCTGTTTCCATAACAGATCAATGTTTTCATATTCTAGCGAAATAGGTGTCCGATTCATAAGCATTTTCATCTTAATTCTACCAAGAAGTATAATAGATTTTACCTATCTGACCATATAAATTTTTTTACCTCAATGAATTTTAATGTTTACATCTTTCCATATACTATGTTCAAACCAGCCTTATTGACCTGATCTCATTACTCATTATTTAGAAGCTGCCTTGAAAATAATATGTAAAGTAACTCAAGAAGGGTTTAGTGTTATGTGTATTTCCTGGGCAATATCCGTTTTTAACGACGGAATCTTTAAAACATATATCCACCATTAGACCATAATATTAATACCTGGAGATAACAGCTGCATCAAAGCGAATGAGCACTTGGAAATTGTCACGGTAGCTAAATTCGGTGGTAGCGCACTTGGAATAGATGGTGACTTAATTCCGAAAGTTATTAACAGAATAATAGAACTAAGACATAAAAATAGAGTAGTTGCTATTTTTTCTGCACCATTGACATACTACGAGGACAAAACCAGTTCGATGACTGATATTGCGATAAAAGTGGGAAAAAGTTACGCTGCATCTAATCCAGTTGAAGTTGAGATTTTACGAGAAGTTTACGAACGGATTGCACGTAAACACGTAGCCACAACATATATCGATGATTTCCTGAAAGACCTCGATAAATTCTATCGACAAGTAATAATCTCATTGAAACAGGCTGCTGAAAATAAGCGCTTTGTAGACGTAATTAGGTCAAGAACTCTTGCTTACAGCGGCGAAGTTACCATGTCCTATCTAATGGATTATGTCATGAGAACCTATGGAATTAAATCAAGTCATGTGAAAATAGAAGATTGGCCTATAGTAACTGACGATAATTTTGAAGCTGCTAATTTTATTATTGAAGAATCAAAACGACGTAAACACTACTTACTTGATCTAGTAGAACACAATGAAGTAGTTTCTATTGGAGGTTTTGTTGGAAAAACTATTGATGGATTGGAAACCACCTATGAACGCGGTGGTTCAGATAGAACGGCGGCTGACGCAGCAATACTTTTACACGGACATTATGCTACTCAGCTCGATTTTGAAAAGGACAATGCTGTATTGAGTGCAGATCCAAAGATTGTGCAACGTGATCTGTCCTATATAAAATATCTTTCATATAATGAGGCAAAGTTAGCAGGAATGTTTGGTATGAAGATTCTTGATCCTGTAGCCATAAAGGAGATAGACGATAATAATTTAGACATTCCAATAGTTATTACAAATATGAATGATGTACACAATATTACGTCAATTCAGAAGAAATTGCCTCCCCTTTTTGAAGATATGAATCTGGTAAAGATTGTTACTGGAAAAAAGAACTGTGCTATTGTTAGAATGGAAAGCATCGCTGCGTCATATCTTATAGCTGCTCTTGAAAAAGATAAACACTATCATGATTTCATAAAATTGTCTCCATACAAAAGGGACGACACGGAAATTACACGATTACTTTTTCTTGATGCAGACTATGTGAAAAGAAATGAGCGTCATTTTAGAGC
Source organism: Nitrososphaeraceae archaeon (assembly GCA_035643635.1). Taxonomy (GTDB): domain Archaea; phylum Thermoproteota; class Nitrososphaeria; order Nitrososphaerales; family Nitrososphaeraceae; genus DASQQB01. The sequence continues at coordinate 29,322 of DASQQB010000028.1, forward strand.
ATATTATCAAAAAATAGAGATTGTCTATGGCAGAGGAGTTGTTACATTGATTGGTGATTTAATGTGGCGTATCCCAAAAATCGCGTCGACGGCTAGTAGTACTGTTGGAGAACATGACATCAACATATTGAACTTAGATGCTCAAGAAGAAACATCGCGAATACTAATAGTAGTTGAAGACAGGGACAATAACGTTGCTGAAGCAGTCAAGGCAATTCATGCTAAAAGAGGCCAGATACACAGTAGTAAGCTAGTATGACTGAAGGAAAAATTTGGATGGATGGATCGCTTGTAGAATGGGATAAAGCTCAAATTCATATTCTTACTCATGCTTTACACTATGGTACAGGTGTCTTTGAAGGGATAAGATGTTATCACACTAGAGAAGGATTGGCACTTTTTCGATTGTCGGATCATATCCAGAGATTATTAGATAGTGGAAAAATCTACTTCATGGACCTCGGTTATACAAAGCAGCAATTACAAAAGGCAGTGCTGGATACTATTAATGCAAATAAAAGAGAGGAATATTACATAAGACCCATTGCATACTATGGTTATGGTAAAATGGGTGTCAACCCAATCCCTAATAAAGTCTCGGTAGCGATAATAGCTTGGATGTGGGATGAATACATAAAAAAAACTACTGCCAATGATGGAAAAGGATTACGATTAACTGTCTCGTCTTGGATCCGGATCGATAACAGATCTATGCCTATCCATGCTAAGGCAACTGCAAACTATGCCAACTCTGCGCTAGCCAGGGTAGAAGCATTAAATAAAGGATATGACGAAGCGATCTTACTTAACTCACAGGGCAGCGTTACAGAAGCTAGTGCAGAAAACATTTTCATAGTAAAAGATAACACTTTGTTTACCCCGTCTGTAAGTTCTGGAGCATTAAATGGCATAACAAGAGATAGCATACTCGCAATCGCAAAACACTCCAAAATCTCGTGTGAAGTACGTGACATCTCTCGGGATGAGCTCTATATAGCAGACGAAGTGTTCTTGACTGGCACTGCAGCTGGAGTGAAGGAAGTCGCTGAGATTGATAAAAGAATGATCGGGAATGGCAGAACTGGCGTAATTACGCGAACACTGAAAAGACTTTTTGAATCAGTGGTTCATGGCAACGACAGGAAATTCAGTAAAAGTTGGCTAACGCTTGTGAAGTAGTTCTACCCAAATACAGCTGAAAATTTCAACAGCGTATCTATATTACATATATAGTCATGTAGTTCAGACGCTCTAATGGATTATATGCCAGTGTTGACAGTAACTTTCAAAATAAATAAAGGAGACGTTTCAATAAATTCCACTTATCGACAACAGACTAGAGTGAACGGATGACCACCAAATGAGCAAAGTACAAACAAGAATAGCAACTCTCAGTAGCATCCTATTGTTTTTAAAAATCTTCTAACTAAATCTTTTTGCTCTGGCGGCAATTTATCAAACGCTTCAATGAGTTGACATTCCATCGTTATTTGCTTTGATACTGCTGATTGGAATTTTTTGATATCTATTGGAGATATTGCATCTATGGAACCAGTACTGTATGCATAGATATACTCGCTAATAATTTTAAATACAAAAGCTGGCGCAAATCTTACCAAAAGTAAAATGCCATTATATAATATTTTTTCATTTTCGTCTTTAACCAACATACTTCTTAGATATGTCTCTAGAATTTTCATTCTATCTTCGCCCATCTCTTCTATCGAGGAGGCAACAAGCAAACCAGTCCCAGTTAATTCATAAAAAGGAACACCCTCAAGCTGAAGAGCCTTGGGTCCACGTCTCAATGGCAGTCTGCCACATTCCCTCACTACACCTGAGGGAATGAGAACTTCATCTAGGTCCTTAAAAATACCTGAATAGATATTTTGCCATAAAATGCCGTGCTTTTTTGCGATGACATGTGCAATTGAAGTCCTAGTCCGCAACTCTGGACTTTGCTCCGTAGCAAGATGAGCAATTATTCCGCGCTGTCTCTTTGCTTCTCCAGTAAATTTGGCCCTTTGAGTCTTGAAGGTATCGAAGATTGCTATATTGTACCTTTCATTTTTCAAGTTGTTATCTCCTGAGATTACGAATAGTTGACGGTTAAGCATAACATTATTTTAATTTGTTGGTCGGTCGGATAAATCACAATACATGTGAAGGATTAACGTCCATCATATGAACCATGGCTTCTATGTTATTGAAAGTCAGGAAAACGCTTATAATCCTAGATATGAGATAGATTTCAATGAATATTGGATATTAAAGACGGACTAACTTTCGATGACGTTTTGCTTGTTCCGAAACGGTCACACATAGTATCTAGGTCACAGACTGATTTGAAAACAAAGCTTTCGCGAAATATATCTATTAATATACCGCTTATCAGCGCTAACATGGATTCGGTTACAGAATCAGGAATGGCAATTGCATTAGCAAGAGAAGGTGGAATTGGCATTATCCACAGGTTCATGCCTATTCAAGATCAAGTTGATGAAGTTCTAAGAGTGAAACGTTCTGAATCGGTGATGATTGAACAGCCTTATACTATCAAAAAAACAAAATCCGTATTTGAAACTAAGAAGATGATGCATGAATTTGGCGTTTCAGGTCTGTTGGTGGTCGAAGATACAAAAAAGCTCAGTGGAATTATCACCACTAGGGATATTACCTTCGAGAAGAATGACAAAAGCAAGGTTTCGGACGTGATGCAAAAACATGTTATTACTGCAAGAGATGGAATAACGATAGGTGAGGCTAAAGAAATCCTTCACAACCATAGAATCGAAAAATTACCAGTAGTTGATGATAAGGGACGAATATTGGGCCTTATTACTAGCAAAGACATATTGAAAATGGAGGAATATCCTTACGCATCTAAAGATAAGAAAGGTAGACTCATTGTAGGAGCCGCAGTTGGAGTAAAAGGGGATTTTCTGGAACGAACTGAGGAGCTTTTGAGCGCCGGAGCCGATATAATAGTAGTGGATATAGCGCATGGGCATAGCGATAATGCCATCAACGCTGTCCATATGATCAAGAGAGCATTTCCAAATTGTGAACTTATTGCAGGCAATGTTGCAACTGGGCAGGGAGCCAAAGATCTAATTGAGGCAGGTGTAGACGCGGTAAAAGTAGGAGTTGGTTCTGGATCAATATGTATTACCCGGGTAATTACTGGGTCAGGAGTCCCACAATTAACAGCAGTAATAGATAGCGTTAAAGTCGCAAAAGAATATGATGTTCCTGTAATTTCCGATGGTGGAGTGAGAACTTCTGGAGATGCAACTAAAGCATTAGCAGCCGGTGCATGTTCTGTAATGGTGGGGAGTTTATTTGGTGGAACTGATGAAAGCCCAGGTAAAACACTAGTTAAAAATGGTAAAAAGTACAAAATGTATAGAGGAATGGCCTCATTTTACGCCAATCTTGGAAGAAAACTTAGAGAAGATGATTCGCAGCTATATGAAGCCCACGACCTAAATGACTATGTTGCTGAAGGAGTAGAAGCCATGGTTTCATACAGGGGTAGTGTAGTGGAGATTATTAGGCAGCTTGTAGGCGGATTGAGATCTGGCCTAAGTTACAGTGGATCGAAAACGATTTCGGAAATGCAACAAAATGCCGAATTCATCAAGATAACTTCTGCTGGTTACGCTGAAAGCCAGCCCCATGACGTAGATGTACTTTAGCATATAACACTAAAAATTCTATAAGAACCGCTTTCTATTCAAGCCTTTTGAATTCTATCTCGTCCTGGTGTCGTTATGGTATTCTACAAGAGGTTAGTATAGATTAATTACGGGTTAGTGAATTGCTACTAGAAAGAAATTTCTTGTTTTATCATACCTGGTGTATGTTGGCTAAGCAATGCAATTACTTATGGCTCGGTCACCAATATAACCAAGAGGCAACGTCATATTGCAAACTATCTCAATCAATTGAGAAAAAGATCTATGATTATAATTCTTGCCAGTCTTGAGATTCGTTTGCTTAATATAGTTAAGGGGCATAAACAACATATCATAGAATGCTTTGCCTATAATCAAGACCTTGAGTTCCTAGGATTCTTGTCACACCCGCACTATGGTTTTGCTAATATCCGTTAGTGTTATGGGATTGAGAGCTAGCCTTCTATTCTCTCGACTTAAAGCTACTAACCATATTTTGTGAAATTATTGTTACAAATATCGATACAACCAATAACATTACCATAAATCATCATACTGAAAGCGAGCAGGTTTTGCAATGAAGTAGTAGAAAAAGCAACAGAAAAATATCATTAGTGTAGACAGGGACTATTACCATAATTAAAGACAAAACATAAAATTGAGGAACCTTGCAAACTGAACAATAGCGGCCATTTACTCGTCTGAATCGGTATGGCCATTTTACAAACATTCAAGCCTGACAGTTGCAGTATGCTCCAATCAATATTCAAGTTAGAGATTTCAAGATTGGATCCATCGAATTTTACCTCAATAACCAAAATAGTCTATGTCTTGGTTCAGTCTTTAAGATCTGAAAATAGACTTGAATTATATTTTCTTTTACGTCTTAATGTACATACTTAGGACGGCACAGATATCAAAACTAAATTCTATATCGTACCAATCTGCGAAAAGGTACACGGTATCAGGACACTGACGCATAAACAATAGTCAGAATCAATGATAAACTAGTTTGAATTGATTGAAATAATCACAAGCGCATTCGGACACATATCTGGCTATAGCTACAACACAAAATAGATATTTATAGTCCAGATTTATTAGCTTGTTTTTCAAGCTATAAACCCTATCTGACCTCGATTAATTTTTCATTAAATCCCTTTTTTATGAGTAGGTCCTTAATATAAGGGCGTTGATCGCCTTGGAGAATAATTTGGCCATCTTTGTAGGTACCACCAGTTCCAGCCTTCATTTTTAATTCTCTAGTTATTAGTTCAACATCACTTCTTCCTTGTAGGCCACTTACTACAGTTACTATTTTTCTAAACCTTCGTATGTCTTTAGATATAATTATACGGGCATTCTCTTTATCCAATTCCTTTAGGATATCATCCATAGAATTGTTTGATTCATAACGATCTTCTGACACTGATATATAATACGACACGGATCTATAAAAAATGATGGAAATGGTGCTTCGAAGTATATGAATTGATTCATAAACTATAACCTAGCATGATCTATTCTTGCATCTAAATATACTAAATAGTGAGCTTCACGTTAATCTAGAGAGGATTGTGAGATCTGGGAATTCATACTAATAAATATCACATCATATCCGCTTCTTAGGTAAGTCACAATAAACTTGATTAACGAGTTAACCTAAGATTATATGAATAATGCATTTATTTCAACGGAAAAGAAATATCTGTGATGAGTGCAACAAGAAGTTTTCGCTTAATGAAGAACTAGTTGAACATGCTAGGCATATCCACCATAAAGTGATTACAAAATGCGACGGCTGTGGAAAGCAATTCGTTCATGAAAAAGATAGGCTACATCATGTGAGAGAAGAACACGACAAGAAAGTAGATTATAGAACTCATAAGAGTGAACACGCACATAAAAAGAAAACACCGTCCATACAAGATCAGGTAGATGAAAAAAACAGAAATTTCAGCGACAATTTTTGAACACAACCATGTTTTGATGTTTGAAGTTTATTTTAATTTATTAAAATATCATGCAGAGACGTAATAAGACAGCATCCTTGAATTGGTATATTTGTGAGTCTTTGAAAAAGTACGTATATCTAATTTTAATATGTTTCTATAATATGCCGTACGCACACTGGTTTATGATAGAAACCTCATATACATATACCATTATATGTCATCCTTAATTATCATAAACTATCCTAAATATTCTTCCTTGCCCTATCGAAACGACATAGAGGTTTCCATCAGGACCCAACTCTAAATCGGATATACCACCAAATCCTTTTCCAAAGATTATTGGTTGAACATCTGCAGGATTATTCACTATTCTGTCCCGTAATGTCGGGGGAAGAGCTAACGTTGTCCTATTGCTATTTAGTTTGAAAAGATAGAGATTCCCATTGTGAACATCTCCTACAAAGAGAGCATTTTCATATTCTGGTCCATATTTATTAGAACCGAAAAATTTTATTCCGGTGGGACCTACAGTGTGATTCCATGTAAATTCGGGTGGACTGTATACTCCTTTCCCGGCAAAATCTACCAAGCCACTCGGAATGGAGGGTAGTGTGCGTGATTGTGTTACTAATTGCGAGTCATCTGCTCCATAGATGGGATTGCTTTTACTGTTGTGATCACTTGTAAATAACCCCTGTATTCTGCTCCACCCGCTATTAAATCCAGGCTCAACAAGATTTATTTCATCACCATATCCTGGTCCATTTTCTGTATCCCAAAGCTTCCCAGTTATTGGATCAAAATCTATACCAAAGCTGTTCCTTATTCCATAAGCATAATACAAATTTAATGGGTATGTATTTCCAAGTGGGTTATCTGATACGGGGCTCCCATTCTGATTAATTCTGAGTATACCTCCAGTGCCATCCACTGGAGGACCATTGTTAAAATTCTCCGACTTGGTTCTATGACCATCAACATCCCCAATCGGCACATACAAATCATTATCAGGTCCAATTATAATTGCCCCTCCATTATGACGAGGTCCAGGAAGAGCAGGTAAGTTCAGAAGTAGCACTGGATTTGTGAGCTTGATATTATCAATCATCTCATATCTGTAAAGACGATTACTGATAGCAGGTCCGCCATCTGTTCCAGCCGCTTCAGTATAATACAAGAAAACATATGTTCTATTAAGATCATTCCTTGATATCGCAATTCCACACATACATCTTTCTATTTGTGTAGCAACATTAACATCAAGCAATGGCTGCGATAGCATCTTGCCATTCACGATCCTTTTTACAGTGCCATTGTCTTTCTCCAATACCAAAATGTCATCAGGTCCTAAAAATGCGATGCTAGTAGGAAGCTTTAATCCATTAGCTATTATTTCTACTTTCAAGTGAGGGTCTTTGATTTGAGGCAACGAGTCTTGTTTTGAAAAGCGTAGTACTGGTACGTATGCACTTGCTGTGGAAAAAAAAGTAACAGAGTAAAATACAAAAAGTACAATAAAAGTAAACACAAGCAGCGGTAGAATAATAATCATGATACTAGAAAACACTTCACTCAAAAAGAAGATTCTCACGTTGAATTATATATGTTTGTAGCATGTCTACCAAATGATCGAATTCTAAGATAGTATTCAATTGATGAACAATTTCATGCAAGAAATTAGTTTACTCAATTCTTTTTTATTCTTCTTTTTTTCCTACTATAGTGCCCGCTTGGATCGTTGTATTGGGAATAATATGTCTGCCGGGAAGAATTATGACTGATGCACCAATAGCACAGTTGTTGCCAACCAGGGCGCCAAAGTGATCAGTTTTAGTGTCTATTAGCTCGCCATCTCCTATGTCGTATCTTATGTTCTTTCTGGTAAGGAGGACATTCGCTGTTCCAGAGTACCCGCCAAACCATACATTTTTTCCAATCAGACTGTCAAGTATTACATTCTGATGTGCAATCTTATCATGACCTACAAAATATGACTTTCCTATTTCACAATTAAATCCTATGCGCGTACCATTGCCTAACATGCAATTTCGGATAAGTGAGCTCATGCCAATAAAGCTGCTATTACCTATATATGTGGGACCTTTTATCTTACAAAAATCATCAATTGTGACATTATCGTCAATCACACAGGGACCCTCAATTATACTTGATTGTGCGACAGTTGAATTTGGTGAGATCACAGTGCATTTTACTTCTTCATACATAATTTTTTGAGCTATCTCTAAAAAATTCCATGGATATACGATAGAATCAACCAAAAGATTTTCAGTTGCCTGAGAACGCCATAAAACTGAATTTAGAGGAATTTCGAAAAAATTCTCACTTCTATTAAGTGCAATTTTCTTAGTAATACCATTACCGGCTGAAAATGAGGATTCACTATTAATATTAGTGATCGTTTCTCCTTCTGGCGTTGTTTTTCTTGTTTTGATAGGACTACCGTCATCTTTAGTGAGATCACCCCTGCCGTGATAAGCACCGGCGGGAACATGATTGATATCATCAGAGAATTCCTTAAGATTCATTGATGGAAAGTTTTCTTGAATTAAATCAGATGTAGAGCTAAATTCTGAAGGAAGCATGATCGTGTTTATATTAAAAAATTCTTCCAGAATTTTTATATTTCTTACTATTAGTGGTTTGCCCAGCAATTCAAGTGAAGATGCTGGACAATCGTTCTTGTTTGTAATGGAATCTAAGTAATGTCGGTAATTTCGAAAAATTATATTCATGGAGCATCTATATCTCCTAAGATTATTAAATACGGTTGATATTTAATATAATTTAGCATGTTTAGCATACTGTAACAAATAATTTATAAAGTTTCGGAGAAGAGAATAGCTGAACAATTACACAAATCAATTTGGATAAGATAGCTCTTTTTCATTAGCATCTTCTTCTTATCAGGGTTATTCTGCTATCATGTCAGAAAGATCAATACTAAAGAAAGTTCTCAGAATCCCGACATAAGTTTGAACCGGAGGAGGAATTTCCTTTTCACAACTAACTCCACTTTTCCACGCGTTTATCCAAATCACCATGCTTTGTAAAATATTTACAAACCTATGATATTGAGCTGGTACCACTTCTAAACTATTAATATATTTCTCAGCAAGCAACCAGGCTGCTGTAAAATCTATGCAAGGATTTCCATATATTGCTTTTATTTGATCTCCTACATTTTCAGCATACTTAAAGGGCTTCTTGCACATGAAAAAGGGAAATTCCGCCTTTGTTGGTAACATTAGATCGGGAGGGGACCAGATTGTTATAATGCGACTCCCACTGTCAAGTTCCCTCTCGAATCTCTTGACCATATAATGCACAATTTTAGAATCTGTAAACCAGAACAACAGGACATCGGCATCAGAGATAGTAGCTCTCATTACATCCTCATGTATTATTTGACAATTTTTTAAGCCTATGAGTTTTTTACGCGCCCTGGTTGCAACTGCCTTTCTAATTTCAATTCCAACTGATTTCTTTGTCTTATAATGCTTAGCAGCAATTCTAACAGCATTATTTAATCCACAGCCGAGGTGGTAAAACACCTCATCCTTTTGAAGCTCAGCAAAATTTAATATTTTTATTATTACGTTATCGGGAAGTGAAACATCTTCTCCGCTCAAGACCGTGTGTGGTAGTGTAGAGAGGAATTCATCTATTTTCAAGACAGGTATCGTTATTAGCACTATCGAATTATAAACCAATCATACTCAGTTTTTCGTTAATCAGTGATTGTGATATGCATACAAGATCATTATTCCAATTTGTTATTTATTTATGGTAATATGCCATCACACATTTTGGCGGATTAAGATCGTCAAAGCAGCTCACAATGACAGAATTAAAGCATTATTTTGTTGTATTGTTATGAATCAGCAAATAAAGGGTAAATTCTGGTGAAACACCCACAGGTAGAAACTTTTTTAGATACGAAATATAGTAGACCGAGATCACACAAGAACCGTGATCACTTGTCATAAAACAGTGTCTAAAACACCATGGGAAATCAGGTAATGCTAACTTCGCTTACATCAGGAAATGTAAATTTAAGGATGCTGAGGCCCAAAATCCGCCGGACTCTTTTTATCGTCTTCATAAACTTCAATATTTGTACGCTTAGGTCATAACTGGTATTATATGGTAACATATGTCTTTCAAAACCAAACTTTATATAGTGGATCTCGTAATTATTCTAATAAGATGGCAGAATACAAATCCAGAGAAGACCGCGGATTTATCAACTCAACTGACGTACAAGATATTTACAATACGATGAAACAGAATTATATTAAAACTATAGACGAAATGGCAAAAATGCAGCCACAATGCTCACAATCAATTTCTAATTTGCAACTAGACTATATTCAGACTATAAAAAACCTAGTTCAGAATACAATCTCTTCACAGAAACAAATAGCAGAAAACGCAAATTGGAATATGGTGACTGCAACACCGTACACAGAACAGTTTACAAGACAATCTAACGAAATGACCAACAATGCCATTAGAGCAGTAAATATTAATAATCAACTTACAATTAACACCTTGGATGCTGCAAGAGACAACTTGAAAATATATGATAGGACTATCGACTCCTTTACAGAGTTCAACACCAATGTAGCAAAAGCATGGGCTTCGTTCTTTTCAGTACAGCAACAACAGTTCTATAAACACTGAGATCTTCCCCAGTTTGTTATTGGGGCTAGGTTACCTTCTTCGTGCAATGTCTACGGGGTTGAATAATTCCCTACAAAGTCCCCGGGCTTAACTTTGAGCTACGATATGCGGATACAAACGTAATTAAGGCAAGTGTAAAAAGAACAACCCCGTTCAATAGATGAGCCGCCACAAGCAAAGCTTGCAATTTTGTGTTTACTACTAGCATTCCCAATAGAATTTGAATTAAAACTGCAATACCTGTTGCAATGATAGTCCGTCCCACGTATTTTGCGCGCCGTATTGCATAAACAAACATTATTAAAACTACACAAGCAGCAACAAATGCAGTCATCCTATGGAAATGCTCGAACAAATACTTGTCAGGAGGAAAGTTAAAATTATTCGGACAAAGTGGCCAATTGGGACATGACAATCCTTGATGTGATGCAGTAATGTATACCCCAAGTAACATAGCCGTATATATCAAGCCCAACGAAATAAAGGCAAGCCATAACACTTTTTGTCTTATTATATGCTTGGGATCATGCACGGTTGTATCTATGACCCAGGTCAAGTAATAATCTTAATGCTTTAGGATGCATCCAGAGATTCACACGGATAAATCAGACAAAAAAGCCGTAAAGGAAAGTTACCTCAGCCACTTCCGGTTACTGAGTATCTCGGATGTCCTTATACCCAGTTTCTGTTTGTTCTCCTTCACTTGGAACTCCAACGGTCCTTTCATCAGTCAGCCTAACGTTGTCGTTACTTGGTGACATACTGCTTTTTAATCCATACGGAGTTTGTTTAAATGCTTCATAATCTCTAGTAAATTGGTCTCCAGGCGGTTCACTTCCGTAGAAATAACTGCCTAAAAGTTCTTCAGCATTTATCAAGAGCCAAGCTCTCTTGCCATCGAAAGCATCTACAACATATTTGGGAATCCAGAATTTGTCTTTGTGTAAGGTTCCCTTTTCTATGCGTACGTAATTTTGTGAAATCTCCTTTATTTCACCTACATCCTTTCCGTCGTTTGTTGTAACTTTCTTATTCTTGAGCATATTCCACAATATTGTAGGTCCTTCTCTATTACCTGTATTTGAAGACAATAGATTAGTATAGGGACTATCTTTTTTAATGATTCTAGAAGACTGTTCTATGTTTCTCTAGACATCGGGATGTCATCTGAGTCCGGATTTGCGTAATGAACGTATGTTATATATGTAATCCCATCAAAAGCCGTTGATGATCGTACATAGCCTTACCTCTATCACTGGCTCCATGAATTTTTACATGCTTGTAGTGGTCATATTTGGGTTCACATACTGTTGTTCTCCCGCTGTTTTTGCAGTAGATCAACATGAAAAGACACCTCAGCAGACTTCAGCCAATACGACAAATAGCAGCAGCAGCAGCTCTACTAACGTATCAATAGTTCAAGGCGCATCTGCGTTAGCCGATAAAGCTTATCAGCCGAATCCTGTTAATATTAAAGTTGGAAATGCGATAGTGTGGATAAACCATGATTCTGCAGTACATACGGTAACTGAGGGAAATCCAGCTAATAATGTACCTCAGAATGGATTTGATTCGGGGTTAATAATTCAAGGCCGAACATTTCGGCATTCCTTTGACAAGCAGGCAGTTGTTGAATATCACTGCAGCTTACACCCCACCATGTTGGGAAAGATTGTAGTTCACGATGATTGAGTCATTCTGCGTTTGAACCTGTGATACTATATATGGAACCTAAATCGTGGGCCCGCGGGCAAGGGTCATTTGACTGATACATGGAAAAAGATGTATGCGACTCGTGTATTAAGGTGCTCGTTGTATTTCTTCGCATCTAGTCTAATAACGAAAAGAAAGACCAAAATTGTGGCGCATATATAATCTTTTAATCCTAGTTCATCAATCCTTACCGTGTGACGCCAGACCGGACAGTTGATTAGGGGGTATATATTGGAGCGCCGTCAGCTAGGGACTAAAACCAAAATACGGCCCATTATATAATATATATATCTGAAGTCATGTTGCAGCCATTATAAATGATAGGGTGTCAGTAATATGATGGAGTCATATACTGCAACGTTGGTAGTAATGCTCATCGGTTTAACTTTATTATTATCTGGAATTATAATGCATACAATACAGACAGATGCAGCTACACTTAGAACTGCGATGACACATCAGGCATCAAACAATGAATACAACGATGAAAGAAACTCCAAGTTCAACCTGATAATAGGAACAGAATTGGACGACTTTTTGACAGGCACAAAGCATAGTGATGTGATAAAAGGGCTTGATGGGAATGACATTGAGCAAGGACATGGTGGGGGAGATTCTTTGTCTGGTGATAATGGAAATGACAAGCTTTATGGTGACGACGACAATGACAACTTACAAGGTGGTCCAGGAGCGGATCAATTGTATGGAGGACACGGTGACGACATATTATTTGGAGGATTTGATGAAGATTACATAAATGGAGGACCAGGAAACGATGAATTGTACGGGTGGTTCGGAGATGATATCCTAGAAGGTGGTCCAGGAGCGGATTACTTCGACTGTGGTGACGGACAAGACTTGATAGTTGATTTCAATCCGCTGCAAGGAGATACACACGCAGATAATTGCGAAGACATAAGAGAACAGCTTTAGCAAAATATAGGCTCGTAATATCTATTATTCTTTTTTTTACATATTGGTTTGTCTACTGCAGCTCGTTTTACAACATTCCCAAGAGAATAGGCACCTAACGGTTAGCTGATGTATATATATAATTTTGTGAATTAATCTCGCATGTACTAAAGAAAGATGCACTTTGTAATGTTATAGTATCAAACCGGAACGTGAACTTTCATTTATGAGGTCAAAGTACAAAAATAATATGCGTCCCTCTGACGCCTTCAGTTAATCAAATGCATTGTATTTAGAGAACAACTTTATTATACACTATCTCATAATATATGTCTATGACGGCGAGACTACAAGGATGTCCCAACACTAAAGATAATTTTAGATTAAACGAAGTATACTACAAGTGTGGTTGCAAATATCGATTCAATCATCAGATAATTTTGGAACATATTTGTTCGGAACATGAAGCAGAATTGATTAGTAAAAACGGATAGTAGCTAGCTTCAATTTTTTTAGTGTAGTTTATGAATCTATAAACTCAAAATTATACACGAAAGAATACATAAGAAAGATATATAGAACATTTAAACTATCGAGACTACGGTGACTCCATTATCTAATAAAATCTTAGAAGGTTAGATATTTCAACGTTGTAGTGGATACGATGAAATTTGATAGCAGCCGGAATACGAACGTCAATAATTGCGAGTATTCTGATCTGTTTGTGTGCGTTGTACGCACTTTCTGGGCATATAGAGGCAGCACAAAATAATTCTGGCCAATCCCAACCAGCCGATCATTTTAAATTAATTGTAAAAATAGTAGGCTTGGATTACTCTGTTGGTAATGTAAAAGTATGTGTGATATCACCCGACGGTACGACAGCAACAAGGTAATTGAAGGGACCAATTTGCTAAATTCACTTCAAGATGATGATAACAATGCCATAGAAGTACTTCTAGCAGCAAAAAAAGGTTTCATACAATTGGGTGGTGAATTTACTGCACGCGTAAAAATATTGGAGGATAAAGATGAAATAGGAAAACATTTAGTGTGTGAAAAAGACACACATACATCTTCAGATAGCACAGAGATCTTGACCATAAGGTTATAGTGAAGCCATAACCTTTTTCGAAAGGAGTTTTCCGTACATTAAAGTTAAAATTATCTCCAAGGCCAAATCTTTATATGCCGTGTAGTCGGCATACAAGAATTAAATTTCCACGATTATTTTAAACCATCTTTTTCCATACCTTAGTCTACCTATATGAATGGAAGTAAGCACAAACGTTGTTCAGACGTAGGCAATATTATACACGATTGATTACGTTAAGCGAAATTCCAAAAAGTTGCAAATATGAATTTAAACTAGCGCGTAGGTTTGCGATACTCTGGGTTTGAATATCTAAATTTATTCTACGCACGTCATGTTCATTCGTCACTGAACTTGTTGAATTTATTTCTGGATGACCAGAAAACAGAGTGTTTGGATCTAACGCAGAATAAATGGATTTAACGAGGTGAACGGATCGAGGCAATATAGGGTTAAAGGCGATTCGTACTTGTGCCTTGCAATTTGTCAACATTTATGTCATAAGCTCCTCCGGCGACTTTGTAATCACACTTTCTACAGTACCATATACCTGATGCTATTCTTCTAAATCGTTGCGAGCCACAGGAAGGGCATTTCCTTTTTTGCTTCAGTGTTCGATAAACCGTCCCATACCGTTTACGGACAGTCGCTCCAAATTTTATACCCAACCCTTTGAGCGCGGTGCGACTTTGTTTTTTTCTGCTAACCAGCTTCGATCAACTCCTGTAACTTGGCTCTTACATTCTCTCCTTTAATTCTTGCTACCCCAGCTGCTTTTTTTAATTGTTCAACTGTGAACGCACCAGTTGACCCCTTCTGTATGGCAGTAAAGTCGCCGCTAGAATTTGTCGTGATGGTAATTCTAGCATCCATACAGGCCTCTTCTTCAGCAGTAGGATCCAAGATTACTGACTCTGCAATCCTAAAAGCAGTAATTGAGACAGGTAGAGTGGTGACAGGTGGCCTTTGCGTATTTCCAGTGTCAATCACTTTACCATCTTGCATCTCGAATACTGGGATCTTGCTACTAGCTAAGGCTGTAACTGCTGCAAATGACGTAGCATCAAACAAATTACCATCTGCATTAATAATGCTACAATCAACGAATATCGTATAAACTGTTTTTCCTGGTACCAAGACAAGTCGTTCAAGGTCTATCATTTCTGACTCTCTTATGCCTCTGTCGACCACTCTCGCCAGTTCTACCGTGTCCTCGTCAGGGGGGCCAGGTTCAACATATGGCGACGCCGTAGGCAATATTTCAGCAGACACAATCAACGCACCTTTATTCTCTAGGCCTTCAAATGGCTCACCTGTCTCCACCTTCACACCTGCAATAACTTCTGAGTCTCCCAGCTTTACCCTCGCCGATCCGTTAGCTTTCTTTATAGCATGCAATTCAATTTCAACCGCTCTTAGTTCATCGAGGCTTCTTTCATCAAGTCTTTTTCCCTTAGAAATAGCATCCCACATCTGCTGCTTTCGCAAGTGCTCCACGATAATAGTCGAACGTTTTGATGAGCTCATTGCTCCTCTTTTAACTCCATTTCGCTACCGAAGTATTTCTCCATTAAAGCCTGTCGTTGGATATCATAAACCATTTTACATCCGCCTATTGCTTTATCTAGGCACTCATTGAATTGATCTTGTGTTAATATGCCATCAAGCTGTAAAAGGGTGACTTGTTCAAGGTGAGGCATATATGCCACTGGCATATCTGCTCCTCCTTCTTTATCCTCGGTGTCATTGATATCAATTACAATTTTGTCGTCAACCTTACCAGCAGCGCAAGCGGCAACTATGTCACGCATATTAATGCCAGCGTCGGCTAATGCTACAGATGCGGCTGTAATACCGGCACATCTTGACCCGCCGTCTGCTTGCAATACCTCGACAAACACGTCTATCGCAGATCGAGGATAGTCCTCTAGTATCAATGCCGGCTCCAACGACTCCCTCATCACTTTTGAGATTTCAATCTCCCTTCTGGATGGAGCAGGATTCTTTCTAGTGTCAGTTGAAAACGGTGACATGTGATATCTGCATCTCAAGACACATCGATCAGGCATAGCCATGTGCTTTGGATGTACCTCTCTTGGTCCGTAAACAGCTACTACTATCTTGTTATTTCCAAATTCTATTAAAGCAGATCCGTCTGCATTTTTTATCCTGCCTACAGTTATCTTTATTCCACGCAATTCGTCTGCTGTTCGACCATCTGTCCTTTTGCCTTTCTCGTCGATTAGATTTCTTATTTGGTTCATTACTCTTTTTCACCTTTTTCTACTTCTTCTACAAGCTCTTCTTCCACCTCATGGATAGTCGATTGTACCTCATCCTCCTTATTTTTCTGGTCATTTGGCGTTTGGACTTGCAGGCTTGCATTATTTGCACCGGTTTCTGATTGCTGAGCAGAGTCTGAAGGTACATTTAGTAGAATTTTTATTCGTTGGGTAAGGTTCGCCGTATGAGCTTCATCCTCAACCATTCTGATTGCCCTAACTGCCAATTTTATGCCTTCAAGATTTCTTCCTGTAACAACGATAATTCCATTCTGACCTATTAACACCCTAGTTTGAGTAGCTTGTTCAATTGTTTGTATCATCGAACCTCGCTTCCCAATGAGCCTAGGAACCCTTGTTGCAGATATTTTAAGGAACTCCCCACGTGGAATCTTTCCCAATTCCTTATCCTGTATTGTTAACATCGGATCTCTTGTTCTATCAAACGCGATGATTCTAGCGGTAATCAAGTCCCCTATTAGAAGTTGCCTTCCCATATCGTCTCTAGCCGGTGAAAAGTCTCTTCCAAAAACATCCTGCGCTGGCAAATGCGCAGAGAAACAGGATTGTATATCTACTTCCCAAGATAAAGAAGAATGATCTACAATTTTTCCTATAACCACATCGTTTACACGAGGAATATATACACCTGATAAAGGGATAACCTTTATGCCATCTCTTCCAGCCTCTGCAACACCAATCCTAGTAGCTATAATTGAATTGTCAGTTTTTACTACGTTCATTAGAGGCCTAAAATTACCTTGAACTATTATATCGCCGGGAATGACATACCTTCTCTTAATTTCTTGCATAAGTTAGTAAATCACCGTCCGATCGGTAAAAGCCATCTTCAGTGCAAAGCTTCTTTTCATTATCTATCATTTGGTCAGTTAGATCTGCCTTATATTTTAATTGTTAAGCAGATAAATATTATTATTATTATTATCATCATTCTTTTACATGGGCTGTTCCTTTTGTTATTGAGGCTAGTCTGTCTATAAAAGCCCCTTTCATTCCAGCATTTAATTCGATTATGACTCTGAGCGAACCGTCTGAAAGCCATTGCTCGGCCTTAAAATCGCCTGAACTTTTCAAAACGCTGAAAGACTGTGCCGAAAACTGTGCTGGGATGGTAACAGTTAATTGTACGGTTTCGGATCGCAGAGGTAAAATCTTTCTGAGAGCGTCAACAATAGTCTTAGCTTGGTCTTCAGCTTTTTTAAAAGGGTCAATAACAAGCCGAACGTCCTCCATAGCACTTTGAATTCTCACAGCAGGATGGGGAAGATGAGTCCTAGGATCAACGTATCCCTTACTGAGATATTGAATGATCTGTTTCTTTTTTTCTTCGACCATTTTTCTACGCTGTTCAGTGGTAAGGTTCAATTCTCCTCTCAGAATGATTTGCTTAGCGACTTCCATCATATCCATTGTCTTGAAATATCTTGAGATCTTCTCAGTAGAGGCCCTGGAGCCTTTATTTGCATCGGAATATATTTCATCTGAAACCAGGACTGCTGTTAAATCTTTTCTTTTACCTTGTTTATACTCTAATGCCGGATCTGGTTTGACCAAAATTTCAAATTTGTCGTTATCTATACTCAGACGAATGGTGCTAACTTTTGTATCAGCCATCAATTACATGATAATAAATTGCCTAAATAGATATCTGTATCTTTGCTAATAGGGGCTTAATTTAAGAACTGACCAATTTTGGCAAAAATGGAATTACGGGGGAGCCTAGAATACCATCAGTTCGATAATCTGAATGTGATGGCGATAGGAGGCAATCGCAGTATACATCGCTCAACAGCTTGTTCATAATGCGTTAAACTCAGATTTGTTGGTTCTTTGTTCAATGTATTGTACAGTTCAAAAAGCTCTGGCGTCAAGGCAAAGTTCCTCATACTTATTTAAACAGTCTAAAAGATGAAAAAAAGAAAAAAAGTATTCTTACTCGGTTACATACGCTCTTTCACCATGCTGAGACAAGTCAAGTCCAATTTCTTCTTCCTTAGGAGTAACTCTAATGCCGCTTGGCCATACAGCATCCATGATCTTGATTAATGCCGCGGTTATAGCCATCGCCCACGCAAGTGAAGCAAACGCTCCTATCGCATTATTAAGAAGTTGTTGTGGGTTTCCAAATGCCAGCCCATCTGCAATGGGTGTATATATCTTCTGCGCAAATATTCCGGTAAGTAACGCTCCTACAAGACCTCCAATGCCATGCACTCCCCACGTATCAAGGGCATCGTCCCACTTTCGCTGATTCTTAAATATGACTGCTGCATAACATGCGATCGAAGCCACGATACCTATAATTATCGATGCCATTGGTCCCACATAGCCTGAGGCAGGAGTGATGGCCACAAGACCTGCTACTGCACCTGAAGCCGCCCCTACTGTAGAAGGCCTTCCTGTATGACCCCATGATATTAACGCCCACGTAACTGCAGCCATCGATGTCGCTATCTGAGTTGCAACAAATGCGCTTGTCGCATTAGTTTGAGCTGCGCCAGCAGAGCCTGCGTTGAAACCAAACCATCCAACCCATAGTAGCGCTGCGCCGAGGACTATTAGAGAAATATTATGAGGTTCCATTGGAATCTTTCCATAGCCCAGCCTACGACCAAGCATCAGCGCTATAACTAAGCCCGACCATCCTGACGTAATATGAATGACGGTTCCTCCAGCAAAGTCAAGAGAAGGCAACGCTCCAGTCCAACCAACGTGAGTACCGCCTGAACCTAATGACCATGTCCAGTGGGCGGCGAAGTCATAGACGAAGGTAGCCCAAAGTATTATAAAAATTACAAATGCACTAAACTTCATTCTTTCAGCTAAAGCTGCTACTATCAACGCTGGCGTAATGATCGCGAACATCATCTGGAAAACCATATACGTTTGATGTGGAATTGTTGGACCAGCTAATCCACCATACACATCTGACGGCACATCGTGTAAAACGTTGTTTAGACCTACCCAATCAAAGGTGCCGATAAAGCCATTTCCCATTGCATCTGGTCCAAATGCCAGACTGTATCCGAACAACACCCACTGGACTCCTATTATACCAGTTGTGATAAACACCATGTGAAGAGTATTTACAGCGTTCTTTTGTCTTGATAATCCTGAGTAGAAAATAGCTAGGCCACCAGGGGTCATCATCAAGACCAATGCGGAGGCCGTTAACATCCAAGCGTTGTCCCCGTTGTCTATATCACAGGGAGTAACGGTTCCATCTTTATCTACCAACAAAGGCTGTGTTTTGTTACCATTAGGGTTATCACTGGATACGCCTTGATGCTTAAAGCAGCTAAACTTTACGGCAGGATCGCTCTGTGTGTAGGCAAATGCATTGTTGACTACCATACTAGAACCTAATGTTGTTATGGACATTAACATACCGATTAGTATCAGGGTTGATCTATCTGGCATTTTTTATATAGCAACTGCCTAACAGCAAATATAAAAAATATTATAATTTAATAATAACAATTTATGTAACTATGAATCAATACTGATAAAAGATAAATATCACAAAAACAATCTCTCTAGTATGAACGTTAACAAAGAAACTATCTTGTCATGATAAACATAAAATAAAATCAATTACAATACTTTGATATCTAAATATAGAGAAATGAAGATTCGAACCCGGTTGTTAAAATAGGAATCGATACTGAGGTAGATTTTTAAGGACCGGTGAAGCAAATGGAGTGAAATAAGGAATTGGCTTCCGCATGCTCCATCGATATAATTGAAAAGACAAACGAAAGGATGAGTATAAAGTTTAATAACGTTCCTAGAGTATATGTAAATGCCTTAAGGAGAATATCAATAAGTGAAGTCCCGACTCTAGCTATTGATGACGTCGTAATCTTGGAAAATTCTTCTGTAATGCATGATGAGGCAGTGGCTCACCGGATAGGGTTTATCCCGTTACAAACAGACTTAAACAGATTTGTAATGCCACACGATTGTGATTGCAAGAGTACATTGGGTTGTTCAAAGTGTAGAGTATTGATTGTTCTGGATTCTGAAGCCGATGATAAAACCAAAATGGTTACTTCTGGTGAGCTTCTGTCAGAGGACGATCAGGTAAAGCCAATTAGCAAAGACATTCCTATTGTTGTTTTGGCTCCCGGACAAAAGCTAAAATTTGAAGCTTATGCAAGACTTGGAGTAGGGAAGGATCATGCTAAATGGCAACCTACTTCTGCAGCTGTTGTTAAGGATGGAGGCGATAAAAATGAATCAATACTCATAATCGAAACGAATGGTGCACTTACGGCAGAAGAAACGATATTGGCGGCAATAAGTAAGCTCAGTCTAAAGTTGAAAAACTTTAGTAAAATAATTCAATCCCTAGAAATACCAAAGAAGGCATAGGTGTATTTTTATTTGGGTTTAAAATAAGCAATTTAGTATAGAACAATGTCTGCTTATACTTTAGCATATGAACCAATATGGATCTTGCGAACTGCATTTAAGAAAAATAGGTCTAGAATATGGAAGGATTTAGAAAACAGGCTTATGACTTCAAGGTCAAATAGAACAGAGGTCAATATTAGCAAACTTGCAAATTTTACTAAAGATGGCGAAATAGTCGCTATTCCTGGCAAACTTCTGGGATCTGGATCTATAGGCCACAGGGTAACCGTTTACGCATTGTCAATTTCAGAACAGGCAGCTACCAAGATAACACAGGCTGGAGGAAGATTTATTTCACTTGATGATTTGATTCGCAAATATCCTGAGGGTAAAGGAGTGCGTATTATTGGTTAGCAACCAAGAGGACCCACAAATAGTGGTTGATGCAACAAACTGCATTGCTGGTAGAATGTGTAGTAAAGTCTCAAAACTATTACTTAGCGGGAAGAGAGTTAGTATTGTAAATGCCGAGAAGGCCATGCTGTCTGGAGACAGATATATGACAATTAGACAGTACAAAGAGCATCTAGAAATCAACTCTGTGACAAATCCAATTCACGGTCCCTTTCATCCAAGAAGACCGGACACTATTTTGACTAAAATGGTAAGAGGAATGATACCATACCGTAAACCGGGTGGTCTAAAAGCTTTTAAACACTTACGAGTGTATATTGGTATTCCTAAAGAATTAAGTAGCAAGGAGAAGCAATCTTTTGATGATGTAAAAATCACAAAAAATCCATCCTACTATGTGACGATAGCTGATATATCAAAACAAATTGGCTGGAAAGCGCTAGAAGGAGAAAATACAGTATGAGCAAAATAGACCTTTATCCTGGTCAAAGAAAAACGTGTCGAGCAGTTGCGACCATTTCGAAAGGAAATGGTAAGGTGAGAGTAAATAATATTCCAGCAGAGCTATTATCTCCTGAAGTTGCAAAGGAGTTGGTCTTGATTCCTCTCAATCTTATAGGGGAATTGAGGAATAGAATAGATATCAATGTAAGAGTACAAGGCGGAGGATTCATGGGACAAGCTTTTGCTAGTGCAGTTGCGATCTCTAGAGCCCTGACAGGTCAGGGAAAGGGAGGCAGAGAACCAAAAGATCATCCATTAACCAAGAACCTGCGTGAGGAAATTAAAAAGAAAATTACCGAATACGACAGACACCTTCTGGCAGGCGATCCCAGGCAGACTGAATCAAAGAAGTTCGGTGGCCCAGGGGCAAGGCGTAGAAAACAGAAGTCGTACCGGTGAATTACATACTCTTGTGATGATGTGTACTGTAGACTCGCATTTTGTGCGCTTCATGTTGGATGACAAATACAATTAACTTACGCCCTATTCAGTTTCTCATTACGATGAGGTAGAATATAATATTCTGTTAATTTCTTACCATAACATTGTCCACACAGATCGCCTGACATATTCCACTGTGGCATTGGTTTATATCTAAATGTAAGTTTCGTTCTGCACAGAATGCATACCAAGTTAACCCTCCCGCCCATTTGTGATATGTTTTGGCACGTTAGCCTAAGATAAAAGTTCTGTGAATCTTCGAATACAAAAGTTTCATTACTTAAAGTCTAAGTTAACTGTTAGAACAGAGACTCTCAACTCCGGTTATCATTAACCAATTATTACCATCTTTATCGATTGGGGAGAGGCTTCGAATGCGAGTCAAAATAATTTGTTACCAGTACTTCAAAGTCCTAGTTATGAGGTACAAAAGAATTTTGGCAACAAGAACCACACAACAAGAAGAAACGATAACAATGATGATCTCTTTCGTTCAAAACGAGCTTAATCTGGTTTTCAATCAATGGATGAAAGAATATATCCTGTAACAATAAAATTCTTATGAATTGAAGCATATCTATAATTCTATTATTGTCGGATATGATGGTAAAGTTTTTAATGACATATCAAGATTGTCTGTTATCCACATTATGAAAGCTTCTGACATTGTCAGGGATAATTCACTCTCTCTTTCTCTAAACGATACAGTTGCAAAAGCCATAAATGTGATGTACCAAAACAAAATCAACCAAATTCCAATATTCAATAGCGATACTGGAAAGTACGCAGGTATGATATTTGCAAAGGAATTCCTCAATGTTAATGCAATGCCTGATTCAAAATTGAAAAGCTTTGTTACTAACACAGCTGTTCTAGATGGCGATGATAGCCTTGAAAAATGTACGAAGCAAGTCATAACGTCAGGCAATCGTGCATTACCCATTACTGAAAATGAAAGATTATCGGGTATCATAACTGATACTGATCTCGTGGTTGCTTCAGATCCTGGTCATGCTATAGTAGACCAGGTCATGTCTGGTGCCATCGTAATAGAATCAGACGATACAGTAGGCAATGCGTTATCCAAGATGCGCAGATATAATATTTCTAGACTTCCGGTGATCTATGCTAACGGTGTTCTCATAGGAATTATCAATATCCTCGATATAGCAAAGCTCATTGCTACACCAAGAGAAAGAGCAAGTAAATCACCGGGTATAGGAACAATGGCAACGATTAGGGATATCAAAATTAAAGATATTATGAGAAGGCCAATATCTGTAGAAACGGGTACCCGTCTAAATAGCATTATAGAGAATTTTAGAACAAACGATGAAATTGTCGTAATAGGAAATAAAAGGCCAATAGGCATAGTAACCCCAAAGGATGTGCTAGAATTAATACTTCCTAAACAATCCGAAACATCCATTCATATTGCTCACATTGAGGATCATGATGCGCGAAGAGAAATCGCATCGGAGATGACCACATTTCTAAAAAAAATCCACAACAGAGTTGAAAATATACAAAACGTCGTTATTTATGTGGACAAACACAAGACGAGTAAATACTCAGTAAGAGCCAGAATAATCGCTGGCAAAAGCATAACTGATGCAAAGGCAGTAGGTTATGATCCCATAATTGCATGTAGAAAAACGATATCAAAACTTGACAGAAGGATAAGATCCGAGCATAGTCATAAGATAAGTGATAGACAACATAGTAGTTCAGTCAGAAATACATTTTAGTTTCTGATAAAACGGCTTTAAGATCACGCAGATGAGGAGATTTGAACTCCTGATCGCCCGAGGGCGAATCGGCTTGCTTTCAGCCATTGACTCAAGGCCGACGCATTACTGTGTTCTCTTCTGAGAAGACCACTCTGCCACATCTGCTCGTTTCATTACCAGACACCATGTACTATATATGTTAAATGAATTTTCGTTGATATACACCAATGCTGTCGCACAACAGGTAGGAGTGAGTATGTCAAACTCGAGTTCATAACCTTTCCTGAATTATTCGGGACTATAAAAAAGTCAGAAGGAAAGAGCTAGAGGCTGTTGCAGGTTTTCCTTGGTACTAGCTTGCAGACATTCCAGCAAACCTTAGTTATTCGCTTAAGAGGGAATAAACTCTTCCAAATTAACAAATCTAATCTTAAGGGTATCTTCATCGGATTGAGTGATTTGTTGCAATTATTATTATCTACTGTTTAGGAAGATGACAAAGAAAATCTTCAATATCTATAACATGTTCTAAACAACGATTTGGCTAGTAGTCATGACTTCGGGGTTGAAAAAGCGAAAGCAGATCGGGCTATAGAATGGATGAATTCATATGCCAATGCGAATAACAAGGATTTTGAGAGTATTCTTAAAGGATATGACTTGGTTACAAATAGGTTCGGTGTCTTTGAAATGATACTCTGGAAGGGGGACTGGGCGGTCGCCAGAGAGATCATAAGAAGAGCTAGCAGCAAGTTAAACATGAAAGTAGTAGAAGGAGGATACCATGAAAAAAATAGTAGTATACTTTTAAGAATGTTTGGGACGAATAAAGAATTTGCTAAGGTATACAGCGGAGGAAATCTAGTGGGAAATCTAACTATCTCTTTAAAGTCAGGCAAATGGTCAGTAAAATCAGAAAAGACCCTATGATATCAATAATAGTGCTATTCTATATGTTATAGGAATTTGCACGTAATAAATGAAAAAATATCTCCTGTTTACATAGACCTTTTAAAAAGAATTGACTTTCTCGAGTGATCTAAGAAGAACCAAAATTTTATTATAAAGTCTTATTTGCCAAGGAGGGATAATCTATTAAAAAATGACGACAGTCTTTTTAATGATGAGTAAATAATACGTATTAGCCATTTGAAGGGTAAAATAGTTATAAAAAGGTTAGAAAGCGTTATTCTCAAAAAAAATCCCTTAAACGACCCATATGTTAGAGATGTAATCATTTACTTACCCCCAGGATATAATAAAAGTAGCTCACGAGGCTATATTACAGTCTTTTGTCTAGCAGGATTTAGGGGAAGTGGAAGAAGTCTTCTAAACGTAGATCCTTTAGGCGAAAATATAGAACAAAAAATGGACCGCCTGGTATCAGAAGGGAAATGTGGGCCTATGATACTGGTTTTACTGGATTGCTTTACAAAGTTCGGGGGAAATCAATACATAAACTCTTCTGCAACAGGCAGATATGAAGATTATATCATAGGTGAAATTGTACCGTTCATCGACAAGAATTACAATTCTGCTTTCCATGCACTTTTGGGAAAATCATCAGGAGGATACGGCTCAATTGTTTTGGGAATGCGTCATCCTGATATATTTCAAGCAGTAGTCGATCATTCCGGAGATGCAGCATTTGAATATTGCTACCTACCAGATTTTCCAAAAGCAGTTGATGCTATTAGAGAAGCCGGTGGTCCGAAAAAATGGCTGAACAGATATTGGAGCAAATCAAATCGCCACAGAACAAGTGATAGCGCTCCCTTGAATGTTCTAGCGATGGCTGCTCACTATTCTCCTGATCCAAGATCAAAGGAGCTAGGCCTAAAGTTACCGTTCAACTTGGAGACCGGGGAGATATTAGACGACGTATGGAAGACCTGGCTCACATGGGATCCCATTAGAATGGTTGACAAGTACAGCAGTAACCTAAAGAAGCTTAAATTACTATACTTGGACTGTGGAATCAAGGATGAATATAATCTCCATTTCGGCGGCAGGATCCTTCATTCGAAGTTACAAATGATGAATATAAAGCACTTTTACGAAGAATTCGACGATGGACATATGAATATAAACTACCGAAATGATATCTCGTTGCCAAAAATATATAGAGCACTGTCATAGGGACTGGTTAACAATCAATTGTCATATAACAGGATTTTCAGCGTTTTTCTTGCCCATACTTACTCTGCACCAATTGAGCTTTGACTATATCATTAAATTTTAACCCTTTATCATCAAACCCATACAACTAAGTTAAACGTATTACAGCCAGACAACGGACTACACAAAAGAATTTAATACAGTCAATAGCAGACAGAAAATTAAAATTGAAATTCATAGCCTATATTATATGCCATTTACATTATACATCTATTGTACTTAATCAGAGAATGTTTGATAATATCCATGGATTAATATTAATACTAATTCTTTAGATATTATCTATGTCGTACGCACCAGTCCAAGTAAGGGGATGTTTGCTGTTGAAAATATATGACCATATAATTTTTATAGAAACCTGATAGATTAGCTTCCCAATATTTATATTGCCGAATAGAGAAATTACAATTTATCAAGGTAAATGATGGAGTTATTACAACATGAGTAGTCAATGCAGGTCTTGTGGTACCTATCTTACACCTGTTTCCACTTGTACAGTTTGTAAAGAAGACATCAGTTGGGTATGCCGAAGGTGTGAACTAATCGAAGACGTCACGCATACTCACTCGATACCAGTGATGTCTGTGCAAAAATCTGGTGATACGATCACAAACAAAGTGAATCTATAGAATAATATTGAGCAACGCCCTGACAAAGCCCCCTTTCTGTCGGACTTTCTTCTGTTATTATTTGTTAACCATCAATGCAGTCCGGCAAAAAGACGGCTGTATATCAAAAAGCGGATGTTAATCCAAAGAATAGGCAGATAGCATCTATCCAATACCTATTCTAATGGCACGGAAAACCAGCAGCATGCCTAATATCGTGAGAAAATTCATGCATCCATTTTATATCAAAGGCCTTTTGTCCTTGTACAAGACTAAAGAGTTGTCCTTGATCGTAGCCTACAGTGTATATCCCAAATACTAAAACTGTGATTAGTACTCCTATAGCGATACCGTTTATTTTGTCTATTTCTCTTGTTATCTGTTTACTGATAGTAGACATTTGATTGCTAATTATTCCCGGATTATATAAATTAACTGATTACAGCGGCTGGTCTAAATTAATATTGTGCCACTACTCTAATTCATATCTGGATTTCTTGGGATGTATCATACAAATGCGTAAGGTTAGCATTAAAGACTCTGTTATCAGACGTCGCTTTCCTGAGCTAGCTTAGCTTTAAATATTGTATGATGATCTCACGCTCTGTCTGGTTAGATGTATTCTGAAGAAAGAGATTATGACATCATAGTAGCTGGAGGCGGCCTAGCAGGCATGATCGTAGCCACTTCTTCTGCATATTACTCAAAGCAGTCACTTAGAATCTTAGTTGTTGATAGAAATCAGTCCCAAGTACTGGGAAGGAAAACTCTCACAGGTTGGATTTGTGGCGATGCGGTAGGCAAAAATACGGTCGATTATATGTCAAGTAGGATTGGTATAGAGTGGGGATATCCCGAAATAGAACATTCTGTCAACGGCGTCGTTGCTTATTCACCGGACCACAAGACAGGCATCTCCTTTGATGGAGAAGGTTACCTCCTTAACAGGCGTCTTTTGCCACGAAAACAGCTAAATGATGCAATGAAACTTGGAGTCGAAATACGGCATGGAATTACTCTGCGTTCATTACTAGTAGATAATAATAATGTTATTGGGGTTGAAGGGGAAGATTCTGCGAGCAAGGCATCCTTCAAAAAGACCTCAAAATTAGTCATTGACTGTACAGGGGTGACATCAATTCTACGTTCATCCTTGCCAATAAAGTCGTTTATTCAAAGAAGAATCGATAGGGATGATCTTGAAGCAACAGGAAGATATATCTATAATTTTGAAGCTGCTAAAGTGGACCAAACATACTTTGATCCACACTATTGTATCATCCATTTAGATCAAAATTTGGCGCCCGGAGGATATGGCTGGGTTTTTCCGAAGGGACAAAACAAAGTCAATATTGGCCTTGGCGTACAACAGAAAGCGTTTGAGTTTCGCAACAAGAAAATAGGCATTCATACTAACCTCAAGACTCTGATAGATGAATATGTAAAAATCAATCCTGTGATAGCCCATCCTATAATTGCTGAGCAAGGAATAGACGAAGGCAACGGATGGGGTACATGGCAAGTTTCAGTAAGAAGACAAAATGATTGCTTGGTAGCAAATGGTTATATGATCGTAGGGGATGCTGCATGGATGCCAAAGCCACTCGACGCCGGAGGCATAGGGCCAGCAATCGTGGCTGCAACAATTGCCGGTAAGGACGCCGTGTGTGCAATCCAAACTGGCGATATAACAGAGAGGGGGTTATGGAATTATAATAAAGACTATATCAATGACTACGGTTATAAGACTGCAGGTCTGGAAGTTTTTCGTAGAATGCTCCAAGGGCTAACGAACGAGCAGATTAACTACGGAATGAAATATTTTCTTTCTAAAATGGATATCGACAAAATTGCAAATGGAGAGCATCCTGAATTTACCACCGTAGATAAGCTATCAATAATTGTCAGAGGAGCTTTAAATAGAAAATTGGCAGAAGATTTGAAGTATACTGCAAATATTAATAAGAAGCTGGTGGAACACTACTATGACTATCCAGATCGTCCAGAAAGGTTTGTAGAGTGGCAAAAAAAATTGATATGGATGTTAACGGAAGCCTTTGAAAAGTTTAGATGTATTAATTAAGATAAATATAGGCACAATAGATCTCATACTCTCTAAGTGACTAGGATTAAAGTGACGCAAGTTTACTCTGCAAATCATCAATTGATTTTATCATGGTATCTCTCCTGGCTTCTTCCGTGATGACGGATCGAACATCCTCTATGAGGATTCTAGATACATCTATCTTCCTCCTTAATCCAGGAATTAAGTTATCGTAAACTGAAAGAGGATATATTAGTGAATAAAGTTCTTGCATAAGTGAAAATGATCTAACCGCCTCAGCCGATTTTCCTTCTCTCAACATATCATAAACCAATCTTTTTATTTCTCCAATGCAATCCAACAAGCCAGTAATATATGAAGGGCCAGATACGTTTAATTCAGTAAGGTTAGGTATCTGGGAGTGTTCGAGAATCGACATTAGTCCAGATGCCTCAACTAATTCTTGCTCGGCGACTCCAAGATATCTGTGAAGGTCATCTTTGGCATAGTCTCTGAATTTTTCCAACATCTTTCTCGCTTCACTTATTTTCAGCTTGGCATCAGGGATTTCATTACTATGCAACGCTTGAATTGACTTACTACAAAGCATAACAACATCACGAGTGCCTCTAATTAATTTTTCGCGTCTTGTTTCTACGCTTTTTAAAGCAAAGATTATTTCATTTATCGAGCTCTGAACTTCGCTAAGCAATGAGTTGTTAAGATTTCCGAAGCAATAAAGACCTTCCTCTATTACTGCCTTACACTGTATGTTATCTGTATGAAGGGAGAAATATTTAATTTTCTTGAATCTGATAAAATGATATCAATAACCGTCAGATAAACGTCCGCTGATTCTTATCGGTAACGTTAAGATTAATGATGAGTTTCTTGTTTAAGATCGTATTGCATGGGCAGCATTCGACGAAGTAGGGGATACAGCTATGAACATAGTTTAGTTCAAAGATTAAATAATAATAACGATTGGCATGCGAGAAGGTTAGGAGGTTCAAGCACCGGGTTACCCGATATCATTGCAGTGAACAACAAGAAGGCTATTTTACTAACAATAGAAGCAAAGTCAGGTACAGGGGATATTCTTTACGTACCGCAAGAGCAAATAGAACGTTGTATGCTCATTAGCGAAATGTTCAGTCACTATAAAATAAGACATGTCATACTTGCATTCAAGTTCATGAGAAAAAAAAGATTAAGAAAGAAAGGTAAGGTCACGTATGAAAACAGAAAACTGATGGAGTATTATAAATTAGCCGACCCTATTTATACAACCAATCAGTACCCTATTGTAAAGTGCGTATATGACGGGACATCTTTTGCCATATACAAAAACAGAGCAGCTACAGTTAGACTTCAAGACTATGAAATGCCCTTTCAAGGAGAGCCAAAAGCAAATATTCACATGTAATACTATTACCTATATTAATAAGCCTGTAACTCCGCTTTAGACATTTATTTTTATAATCTATCTACGTCTTATCTTCCCATATATTAAAAACCCTGATCCGATAATGATGGCTAGCACAACCAGAAATATAATAATAGGAAACAGCAATTTTAGAATAACGACAATTACAGCAAAAATGACGACTAGTGCAATCGCCCCAATTATTATGTAGCCGATAGGACCTCCTATACCCAAATCAAACTTGACTCCACTTCATGCTAGAAATAATTTTCAATTAAAACATCCATAAATCTTTCTAATGAGAATGACGAAATTCATTTTAACTAGAATCTGAACAATACTCTACAGAGTTGCTGTGCTGCCGTGGCCATACAGCAAAAGATAAAGGTTTATTTTGTTTAATTATCCAGAAAAATTATACAATCAATGAAAGAAAAGGCAATAACTTCGGAACAGATGTACAGAATTGAAGAAAGAGGACATAATGAGATTGGGATAACTAAGTCACATATGATGGAAAATGCAGGACATGGAGTTGCTGATTTCATAATATTAAAATTTAAAGGCAAATTGAAAAATAAGAGAGTTGTAGTTGTCTGCGGTACCGGAAACAATGGAGGAGATGGATTTGTAGCTTCTCGTCATCTGGCTGATTTTTATGGGATAAATCTGACCACTATTTTACTCGGGTCTCCAAAAGATCTCAGGACTGAAGAAGCAAGAACAAACTGGCAGATCATCAACAAAATGTCATCAATAAAAATCATGTTTACCAACATGCTAACGCCTGCTGTCAAGGTCGCTATTAGCAGGGCTCACATTATTATCGATGGAATATTTGGTACTGGAATAAAAGGAGTAATACGTGAACCATATGCATCAGCGATTGAACTTATAAACAGATGCCAAGCGTATAAGGTATCGATAGACATACCTTCGGGACTTGATCCAAATACAGGTAGAGTTTATCACATTTGCGTAGAGGCTAAATATACGGTCACTTTCCACAGACTAAAGAAGGGCTTGCTCAACAACAAAAAACATACCGGTAGAATTTTTATAGAAAATATTGGAATACCAAAGGTAGCCGAGAAAGGAATCATCAGATAACATGAGAGTCATACAAATTCCCGTCGGCCAAATGGCTAATTTTACCTATATTCTTGTGGATATAACAACTCGCGAGTGCATATTAATCGATCCTTCTTGGGATTTAGAAAAGATCTTTGATTTTCTGAGAGAAAATTCCAGTAAGATAAAATATATTATTAATACCCATGGTCATTTCGATCACATTCTGGGTAATGCAGAGGTTGCCAACAGAACAGGAGCAAAAATTGTTCAGCACAAATCCTCTAAAGACGATAAAGATATCTCTGTAGCTGAAGGTGACTCCCTAACATTGGGAAAAAACATAATTAAGGTACTACACACTCCTGGACATTCAAAAGATAGTATGTGTCTTATAGTCAATGATCAATACATATTTACCGGCGATACACTTTTCGTAGGTAACTGTGGAAGGGTAGATCTACCTGGTAGTGATCCTAACGAAATGTATGATAGCCTATACAATAAAATCTTACATCTAAGCGAGTCACTTGTTGTGTATCCAGGTCATGATTATGGAGAGCTTCAGAAATCGACGATAGGCCGTGAAAAAAAAGCCAACTATGTATTGCAACACAGCTCTAAGGAGGATTTTCTGTCCTTTATGAAAAGCGATGGTTAGCATTTGTACATTAGAAAGTATTCTGATATCTTGTGCGTAAATAACTGTTCTCATTCAATCGAAAACTTTTCTAGTGACAATCCACTTTTTATATGTGTTATATCTTATACCAAGACCAGCGAGATCTCTGGCATTACGGCAGCTGGTTCCCGACCAGAATTGATAAAGTATACTCCTGCGGCAGACTCCGAATTTCTTTATTATGCTCGGTGCAGATGTACCGATAATGTTCCAGCCACACCGGACGGAAAACCTACTCCAGCAATAATAACTAAAGCCGCGCTACAACTTGCTGATATCCCATTTTTAGTCGTCAATGCTGGTTCCAAGATAAAACCTGGAATCCCTTGTCTTACGTTTGACCTTGAGTATGGTAAAAATATTCTCTATGGAGAAGCGATGCGTGTTGAACAAGTAATGAGGGCATTTGACTACGGAGTATTACTAGGCAAAGAATTATCCAAAACTAACAATACCATTGTAATAGGCGAGAGCATTCCTGGAGGCACTACAACTGCATTAGGAGTCTTGACTGCTCTTGGAGTAGATGCAAAATTTAAAACAAGTAGTAGCATGCACGAAAATCCTCATACGATAAAAAACAGAGTTATAGATCGGGCTATGAAAAGAGAAAAGATATTGTTCGGTGGCTTGAAGAACGATCCGTTTATGGCGATATCAAAATTTGGTGATCCTATGCTGCCTGCTGTGGCTGGACTATCTAGTGGAGTAATTAATTCAGGTGCTAACGTTATATTGGCTGGAGGAACTCAAATGTCAGCAGTAATCGCTATCTTAAAATTGCTAAGCCATAGTTCTCTTGAAAGAATATGTATAGCAACCACGTCGTATGTGGCATTCGATAAGTCCTCAGGACTTCTCTTCCTAATCCGATCCATAAGTGAGAACGTCCCAATCTACGCAGCTAATCTGCATATGCAACATTCTAGCAAGCCCGGCCTTAGAGCCTTTGCAGAGGGATTCGTAAAGGAGGGAGTAGGAGCTGGAGGTGCATCAGTAGCGGCGATATTAAAATCACGGGGAAAAATAAATGGAAGGGTATTATTAAAAGCTGTTGAACTAGAATATGAAGTCAATATAGAAAAGAAGGGATCTTTTAACAACTAAATCCATTTATGCATTAGTTCTCTAAATTCGAGCGTCTTTAGGACAATTCGGATAAATCGGAAAAGACTGGACATGATACCTAAAGTTTTTCCCTCCATTGTCAATCCCGCACATTATCTAATCATCAAATCGCAGACCTAGGTTCATGCTGTCGATCATTTAAACGGTGACGGAAACTTCAAAATAAAGGAATGTAACATTATCTCTATGATAGATATCGTATCGGTTCTTTCATTGATGTTTGTTATATTGCCACCGGGAACTGTAAAGGACGAAAGAACATTCTTCATTCTATTATCCCTACTGATCACCTTTATCATCATTGCATTGGTACTCAGACACAGAAGAATAAAAGTTGGAATTTGACGATTTGTTATACGCTTAGTATAAATCTTGATGAATTGAGCTAATTATTGTATACATCTGATTGTCCTGATGCCAAGGGTTATAAATCATAAAACTAAAACTTATCACATTCTTCTGGTTATAAGAAAGGTATGAGCTAGTATAGTATTTATTGCCGTCAGTATCGTCCTCTAGTAATTTGTCTGCGGCAGAATATAAACACATCCTTAGAATTGTGGGTAAGGACATTCAAGGCAGCAAAAAGGTAATCATTGCGTTAAGTGAGGTTAAAGGTATTGGATATAATTT
Organism: Nitrososphaeraceae archaeon; assembly: GCA_035643635.1. GTDB lineage: Archaea > Thermoproteota > Nitrososphaeria > Nitrososphaerales > Nitrososphaeraceae > DASQQB01. Next base: position 62,894 of record DASQQB010000028.1, read on the forward strand.
CGCCCAGGTTTTGCTACAATCATTGAATATAAGTCCCAGCATTCGGGTAGGATTTTTAACCGACAGAGAGCTAGCTGATATAGAAACCGCTATTAGAAATCCAACAAAGTATGGAGTACCTGATTGGTATTTCAACAGAAGAAAAGATACGGACACCGGTTCTAATCGCCACCTAATTACTTCAGATCTTGATTTTACCATTTCAAACGATATAGAAAGAGAAAAGTCTGTGATGAGTTGGAGAGGCTATAGACATATGTTCGGACTAAGAGTCAGAGGTCAACATACTAGAACTACAGGAAGAAAAGGTGGAGCAGTAGGTGTTAAGAAGTTAGCAAGGCCTACATCAGCAGAACCTTCAGTCTCGGCTGCTGCTGCTGCTGCCCCCGCCTCCACTGGGGCAGCATCTCCGGTTAAGACAGAGCCGGAGACCAAGTCTTGAAGCACCTTGATTTTTAATGGTAAGGAGATGAATATTGGGAGATCCTCATAAGGCGAAGAAAACCTACCGTAGGCCGAGACGAATTTGGACAACCGATCAGCTCAATTCTGAGCTCTACGTCTTGGGTTCTTATGGATTAAGGAACAAACGGGAATTGTGGCAAGCACAAACGAAAGTTGCCAGAATTAGGAATCAAGCCAGAGCATTGTTAGCTCTACCCCCTGATGTTAGGCATGATAAAGAGGTACAATTGCTTAGATATCTGAATAGATATGGTCTTGTCACTGAATCAGCGACACTGGATGATATATTAAATCTAAAGAACGAAGATTTGCTGGAGAGAAGGCTTCAAACAATAGTCATGAAAAGACTTGGTACAAAATCGCCTTATAAAGCAAGGCAGGTAGTAGTTCACGGTCATGTAAGCGTTGGTGAGCGGATCATAAACGTTCCTGGATATTCTGTCAAGAGAGAAGAAGAGAATCAGATCTTGGTTCATGTGCCAACTGATATTGCTCCAAAAATTTGAAATTATATCCTTAGTCAGCTATTATACCTCCGAAACTATATCTACGTAGTCTATTTTTCCATCTGCGTTCATGTCAAATCCCTGTACTACCAGCGCCCACTTGTCATCAGAAGAGTACGTATTTAGTATGTCGTGACTATAGTTTGTTAGAGCAATGATAGCAGATTTGGTTCCAATCGACCTTACGCCTGCAGCGACAATAACGCTTCGGTTTTGATTGTAGGGGTTTTTTATCTTCGCTATTAGGCCTTGATTGTCTGAATTATATAGTTTACCGCGGGAATCGACTAATCCCAACCAAAAATTTTTGGCATTAAAACTTATAGGGAGATATCTATTAAATTCTGCTGTTACGATATTGGTTCCGGGACCACCAATACAGATCAAATTTTGTTCATGTATAACTTTCTCTGCCTTCGCGTTAACATCTAACTTTACGACAAATTCAGATGGAACGTTACAGATCGTTCCTAGAAAGAATGCCAACTGTACAGCATAATGACCATCTTTTGCAGAGGATTTGTACGGTCCATGTGAGTCAGGTGCACCGACTATTATGAGGCCATTAAATGAATTGTCAGCGGCATACTCGCTAAAAAATTTCTGAGCATGAAAATATTGTCTTTTGATATTTAGAGGGGTTTCAAATTGTTTTTGTCCCGCCTCCATTTCTATACCAAAAGAATAACTCGAGGGCTCATAAATTCTCGCTGTTCCTCCTCTAACATGACTAACTGCTTTCTCTTGTATAGCACCAATCTTGATTAATCTATGAATGTAATAATATGCACTCTGCTCATGTATCCTGAGTTCCTTTGCTATCTGTGCTGGATACATAGGCCTCCGTGATATTAGCTTCATGATTTGCCAAGTCAAAGGATTAGACAGGACACGCATGCTTTGCACATCATTAAATACGATGATCTTCTTCCCTAGAATCTTGTTATTTTCCTCATATACTAGATCTTTTACCTTCCACATCTGTCAAACTTCCAGCAAGAGAATTATATATTGTTATTTACTGGTCAATACCGATTTATGGTGGTTTTTAATTTATTACCAGGAGTGTAGCAGAAGAAGTAGTTTAGACCATTATATTGGTTTAGGTAGCGGTATGAATCAATACTACATAATCGTTTTAAGGTTAACTGGTTTATACTCTTTGTGTGCTCAATTATAGGATATAAGGGCAACCTATCTGCGGTTGCGCCAGTATTAGTTGAAAGCCTACAAAAAATGGAATATAGAGGTTATGATAGTGTAGGGCTAGCCACAGTTGATAGCGGAAAAATTCTCATTCGTAAAGGCATAGGCAAAGTGGCCGAAGTAACAAGTAATCTTAATCTGGAAATTATGCCCGGGCACATGGGAATTGGGCATACAAGATGGGCAACACATGGAGGAATACTCGACAAGAATGCACATCCTCATTATGCATGCAACCAGAATATAGCCATTGTTCATAACGGAATAATAGAAAATTACAAGGAGTTAAAAGAAGAATTAATCCGAGCTGGCCATAAATTCCAAAGCGATACCGATAGTGAAGTTATTGCTCACTTACTAGAATCGAACTACAATAAACAAAGTGATATAAAAACCGCAGTAATGGAAACGTGTAGAAGGATTAAGGGTGCGTACTCTTTTGTTGCAATCTTCGAGTGTGGGAGCCTAGCCGGGGCTCGCTACGATGAGCCTCTTATAATAGGCATCGCTGATGATGGGTTTTTTATCTCAAGCGACGTCTTGGGATTCATAAGATACACAGACAAAGCCATTTTCTTGGATAATAAGGACATGGTAATATTTACAGGAGGGGGACTAGAGTTATTTGACTCAACTGGTGTCAGCGTATCTCGTCAGGTTACTAAGGTAGCCTGGGAACTAGGCGCTGCAGATAAAGGAAAATATGCGCATCATACATTAAAGGAGATACACGAACAGAACCGCACCATAATGAAAGCATTAGACCAAGAGGAAAAGAGGGTACGACTTTTTTGTGATCTTCTCTCAAATTCAAAGAACTTATACATTACGGGGAGTGGAAGTAGCTATCACTCCGCATTAATAGCGAAGCATATTCTTAGAAAGTATGTTCGGCTAAAAGCAGAGACAGTGATGTCAAGTGAGTTTCAATACGCTCCCGAGTCTATCGACAATAATTCTGTCCTACTTGCCATCTCTCAAAGTGGTGAGACTGCAGATGTCTTACAATCTGTGAAGATAGCCAAGGAAAAGGGATCCAAGATTCTTTCTATCGTGAATGTATCCACATCATCGTTGGCAAGAATGAGCGATTGTTTTTTAAACCTAAACTCCGGACCTGAAATTGGAGTAGCCGCGACTAAAAGCTTCACAGCCCAGCTATCACTAATATATCACATTGCTGACGTATTGTCCAATAACTCAGTTGGAATTTCTTCTGATAAAGAGCTGTTAAAAGCATTAGATCTGGTGATGTTAGTAGAGGACGACATTATAAAAATAACTGAACATCTTAGAGAAGTCAAGGACATCTACATACTCGGCAGATCACTGCATTATCCAGTAGCCCTAGAAGGTGCTTTAAAGGTGAAAGAATTAACCTACATTCATGCAGAAGGTATTGCGGCTGGAGAGCTCAAGCACGGACCGTTAGCCTTGATCGATACTACTTCTGTTGTAATAATAATCAATCCTCATGATGCAACATTTGATGACATCTTATCCAACGCTCATGAACTAAAGGCAAGAGGAGCAACCGTGATTGCACTCTCCGATAAGAGAAATGATGTTTATGACTACTATATACCAATACCAAAGGTTAAAGATTCGTTGTATCCAATTGTCGAAGTAATACCATTTCAAATGCTAGCATACTATCTTGCACTCAAGAAAAATGCCAACCCAGATTATCCGCGTAACTTGGCTAAGTCAGTGACGGTAAGATAACATCCTAGGGATCATGCATTCGTTACTTTATTGCTTGTCGAGTAGGAACTGAAAGGTGGGGAAGGGATTCGAACCCTTATAAATTCGCTCTCGGTAAATCGGCAATACTGCAGGCGAACGCATAACCGCTCTGCCACCCCACCGTAAGCTATGGTTTGAGTTATGACCATCTAAATTTAAAGGATTAGTTAGCAAAAATATAGCATCTGGTCGAATAGGTTGGGATAACAATAGCAAGTACAGAAATGATTATAGGAAGAACCGAGATCTGTTAATTATGTTACTGATGGCCTAATCTGTTAGAGTTATCAATACATCGTTTACATTCTTTTCAAAGTTGGAATACCTAATAAATCTAAAACAATTTTTAGCGTTACTGAGAATGCCTTTACGAGCGCTAACCTTCCAACTCGTACTTCCAAACTATATTCTGATATTACGGGTATTTTTTCATAAAAAACATTGAATAGAACAGCAAGTCTATACGCGTATCTGGCCAGTAATTTAGGACTTAGTGATGTGGCTGCCTCTTCTAGTACAAGATCGTATTTCGCTACTTCTTTGATAAGCGATATTTCTTCATCTGTATCCATCAACGGATAATGGCCGCTAATAATTTTATCATTTGATTTTTCCAAAATCCTGAGAGATCTAGCATAAGCATATTGTAAATAGGGTCCCGTGTCTCCGAAAAGGCTTAAAGATTCTACTATATCAAAAGTAATAGTTTTATCAAGATCTTGTTTTATCATAGTATACCTAATTGCTGACACTGCGATACTTTCTGCAATATTATCGAGAATTTGATACGAGAGAGCGGGGTTTCTAATTTTTGCTTCATCATAGGCTTTGGAATGTAGTTTGTCTAAAACATAGTCGGCATTTACATACACACCCTTTCTGCCAGACATAGGCATAGCTTGTTTGTCTCCAACATCGATACCTAATATTTGCGCAGTTCCGGAACTTAACGTTACTGCCTCATAGGCCATATGATAATACTTGTCATGCCCCATGTCAATATCCAGGTGATCTAATATCTGCGAAATTATTTTTTGCAGTCGTGTTTGTCGGTTGTCAATTACGGTTATAACTCTCTCGACCTGCTTGAGTGACAGATGATAGTTTTGATTATTGTACTGGGGGTCTAATGTGGTTGCCCACACGATAGATCCATCCCATTGTTCTGCGAATTTACAATAATAGAATGGATCACAAATTATTCCCAGCTTCCATGCTGCATAGGGAATGTCCTTGGCTATATAAGTAGCCGTTCCGTCACTCCTAACCAATATCTTGTAATCTTCATGATTAGTGTTTATAATCCAACAGCCCTTATTCTTGCCGTCTGTCTGCAGAGTAGCTATTCCCTTCCTTTTGAGTGATTCAAACACACTTTCCCACAGTTTTGAAGCAACTATTTGTGATTCAAAATTTAATATGTCATAGTGACTTTTCAGCCTCCAACAAGTCTTTAATTGATCGTTGAGAACCCTGACAGTAATTTCGGATGCGAACATAGCGATATCTGTCTTTCCGGATTCAATTTCCTTTAGAACTATTCTTCTTTTTTCTTGTAGACTAGGATCACTTTTATAAAGTTCGTTAACCTTAAGATAAACTTGATCGCCACAGTATACATCGAATTTTATTGATTTATCTTCTGGTTCCAAGGGCATCCCCAAATATCTAAAACCGACTACTATATCAGCTACCTGTAATCCGGAATCGTCAATGTAATTAAGAACCAGAGTTTTGTGCCTTGTCGCCTGCAGTATCCTATACAAGGAATCTCCAAGTATTACATTGCGGATATGTCCAACATGAAGGGCTTTGTTGGGATTTATACTAGTGTGCTCAACGATTACAAGTTTGTTATCCCCGATATTATAATAACCATAGTCTGGATATTCAAGCGCATTATCAATTGTTGCCGAGGCTAATCTGGCAAGATTCGCTTTAAAGTTAATATAGCCGCTGGAATGGGCGTTGACAGACATTATAAGCGATTTCCCTCTACTTTCCAAAATCGGTTTAAGTTGTTTGTCGATTATTTCTTTGGCAATCCAGAAAGGACTTTTGTTAAACTTTTTACTTAGTTTGAAGGCAATATTACAGCTTACATCACCAAATTCTTTTCTTGGAGAATCTAAGATATCAAAGTCTTCTATATCATATGCCAGATTTCGAACAGCTGCAGTTAATGTATCAAGAATCTCATTCCTTAACGCTCTAAATGTCATGCTAGCCTATGATCCCTAAGTGATTTAACGCAATGAAGTCAATCGCCTCAACCAAGCCGTATCCTTCAGCGCCCTTTGTAACATGTTTAGCTTTGATTTTAACACTCTCTTCAGAATGATCCATTGCAATGCTATATCCGCAGATATCAAATAATGGAACATCAGTTTCGCTATCACCGATCGCAATGGTCTCTGTTGGATCGGCTTTCAGTAGCTTCAAAGCTTCCTTGAGTCCTACTCCTTTGTCTATTCCTCTTTGGTTGATGTGGAATGCATAAGTACTGTCAGTCAGATTGAGATGTAAATTATTTTCTTCTAAAATCCGCTGGCCTTGTTTTATATCGAATGTTCTAAATAACACAACCTCCGTCAATCGATCGAAAACAGGTTTAATTTTAACTCCGTCAATACTTTTTTTTAATATCTCGTATCCCTTTATGCATTGTTCTTTTTTACCTAAGAGTATATGTTCCTGCGGGCTTCTTGTTATTGCTCCACCATTTTCTCCCACAGCGATCTTGGTGGTACCACCGAATACTGCAAGGATATAAGCTTCTAAGGATGACCTGCCTGTGACATAGACCACATTATAACCTAGTACCTCGAGTGACCTTAGCTTTGAAAGTGCAGGCAAGTGAATAATGCCTCCACCGTTTTCAGTTAAGGTGCCGTCAATGTCTATTGCAAAAACCTTGACAGATTTCAATAGAATTATAGACACAGTGATTTAGCATATAAATACTAACAGATATTTGTAATATACTCCAATACGCAGCTTCTATATTCTGTATTCATCGCCGTAACCGTCAGCCAATGATATTTATGTGAAATCCCTGACTCCTCAAATCCATTACTAAATACAATGACATCTATAATTATCGTCGAGGGAAATTTTTATGTACAGAATAGAAAATAGAATTAGTACATTTTTAAGCAGATCATTGCTTTAGTGCGAATTATACTCCTACTACAAAAGACGATTTATATAGACAACTTACAGAGAAAGAATCAGGGTTCGTCATCCAGTCAGGACAGGGTGCTGATTATAATACATAGCATAGGCCTCCGAAGCCAGTTATCGTGGGATCGAAGCCCACCGAACCCGCTTTAAGAAGTAAATCAGAAAACCGACAATTTGGCAAATTTTAAAAAGAAGAAAAGGCGACGACCTATAATAATCAACAGCAAGAAAGGTCTCTACTCAATATCGAACCATGACAGTAAATTTTATCGCTGAGGCATTTTATGGTTGAATGACTGCGACTACTGCTGCGGCAAGGCGATAGATGGTTTGAGAATTAGATTCGGTGTTAATTGTTAGACTAATTAACAATACATATATACGCTGTAGCTAAGTACCTAAGAGAATTGAGCACGGATCTGTTAATCGTAAGAGATCATAATAATTCCCTATTAAATCGTAGAGAGATCCAAGTAATAATGAAGTATGCCGCAGGAAAGCTAAAGAGAATAGATGCGGCAGATTTAATTGCGAAACGCTATAACGTAGATAAAAATACGGTTATTCCAATGTCTCTGTTATGTCAAACCGGAAAACAAGATTTTCACGGTAAATTTTATATTTATGATAACGAGGGACAAGCGAAAAGGGACCTTCCGCGTTATAGATTCCTAAGAAAGATGAGCAAAGATGATAGAAAAAAGCTAATCGACAGCGAAAAAGCGGAGAACTTAAAGGCCAAGCAATCATCCACCAATTCTGAATCCAAATCTAAAACAAAGTCTGGCAAAGGAAAGAAATAGAAATGGTGGAGAATAAAAAAACGAAATCATCTAAAGGAGAAGTTGCGGTGTACAAGTATTACAATATACAGGAGAATAAGGTTACTAGGACAAAACGTGAATGCCCACGGTGTGGTAAAGGAGTGTTTATGGCTCAACATAAGGATCGATTCTCATGCGGCAAGTGCGGGTTTACTGAGTTCTCACAAAAGGAGACTAAAAAAGGCACCAAAAAGCAACAATAGGGCAACAATCCCGGCATGAGTAAATCACCCTAAATATGTCGATATTTGTTTTTTTATTATATTTGACGTTGGTGAAGGGATTATTCGCTCGAATGATTCTATATAATGTCTCAGGTCATTGTAATTAGTTTTGATTTTGTTACGATTAATATTCTCTGAATAACCCTCTAAGAATTTCGTTGTAAGTTTACTTGTTATATGGATATTGTGACGTACCGGTATTAGACTAGAGCAGATGAAATATACGATATCCCAAAGAGGATCTCCTGATCCGAAATTAAATTGTTCGAGACCCGTAAAGTAAAGATCCTGATCGCTTACAATAAGACCGTCTGGGCTTAAGTTACCGAATGTTGATTTTTCAGAATGGATTTTTGCAATTTGTTCACCTGACCTTTTCAGCCAGTATAGACTTGGGTTGGCACTATAATCAGGTTCTTTGGAATAATTCTTAACGATATCTAAAATAGTTTTACCATGTATATATTCAGTGATAAGGAGTTTCTTTCCAATAACCACGGCTATTATCGTAGGACTGTTAAGACCAAGGGTTCGAATATATCTTAACGCTCTGTATTCGACACCCAACCTAGAAATAGGATCAAACCTTGATCCCCTCTTGTAAGAACCCAAGATATCGTATAGTGGCCATTTCAAAGGTTTTACTCTTGCTAACTCCTTTACTACAATAGATCTCCTAAGACCGGATTGACTATCGTCTCTTATAGTGTAGCAGAAGGACCTGCCATGGAGACTTCCTAAATGAAGTTTATTCAAAACTTCGTATTGAGGAAAACCGATATGCATAGAGACCTTATCAAGCCAGTTTTTGTCATCAATAATAATAATACCTTCTGGCAATTTCAGGAACTCTTCTGAAGGACACGACATGAACTTGGGTAGGATGATTTCGGATCTCCTGTGACGCGTAATTTTAGATTCAGCTTCCTTTACTATGTGTTGAAATGTTTTTCTTCCTGCATAGACATGGACAAGGTATGAACTGAGGCCCTGAAAATGCCTTGCAGTCTTTAAATTCTGAGCATAAGTATCATCTCTTTTTTTTAGAAACATACATTTCTCTTGTATTTGCAACATAGAATCGGAAGGTCTTTGTATCAAAAATTCTTTCTGGTCCAACAATATTTGGTTTAATGCACGTCTGTAGCCTGCTATGGCAGCTCTTATGTTTTTCGCTGCATAAGGGCCTGTATATGTTTTATAATAGCTATAAAGGGCATTAGGGTACATTATTGACCTGCGCTTAATCTTCGAAAACATTATAAATTCTAACGGGAAAATCACTTCGTTACCTAGGACCTTGATGGAATTGATGATTCGGATGACCTCCTCCATTATTACTCTTTTCTTGTAAAGAGTCTCAAGCAAAATAAACAATTTATCATTAAATAATGGCTCATATACGTGAAGCAATCTTCCTATAACGAATTCTCCAAGAAATGCTGAGCTCGCATCCCTTTCTAATGACCTGCGGTCAACTACAAGGGCTGAAATTCTTATTTTGGATTGCTTCATATAGACGTATTTTACTATACGAGGATATTTATCAAGAACAATGATGATATCAAAGTCACTTCCGGGTTTAGAATAGCCTGCAACTTTGGATCCGTACAAACAAGCACCTATGAGCGAATAGTGTCGAGTAATCTTGTTAAGACAATTGTTAATTATGCTTAGATTATCGGCTGAAACGCTGGACATTAGAAATTGCTCTTTGTTTGATTTAATTTTACTCTTAAACGTTCAAATTCAAGAATCTTATCGCGGACAATTTGATCAATGTTTAACTTCGAGATTAGTTCAATAGGTATTTTTGTAGCATTAGAATGAATTGGAATTTGTACAGTGGGTAATGCTCGTTTAATCCAGTCACTAATTACCCTTTCTTCTAATCGATTGTCTTTAAACCCCTCGGGAAACTTATTAGCTATGTGGTTTATCAAACCGCGATCTCGTTTGAAGACGATTCGTGCATCCAACGTACGGCAGTTATCTGAATACCTTTCCTCAAAAAGGGTATTGGAGACCTCATCCGAAATTATGTTCATATTCATAATTCTATTGAGAAGGTCTAAATAATGTATAAATTCATGTGCAAGAATTGCGTGAATAGTTCCAACTGAACCATATGCTAGTAATGGGGCAGTAATTTGAATAATAACATTCAGCTTAGTGGACTTGATTATTACTGGAATAGTCCTTGCAAAAAAAATCCCAAAATGATTAACTTCAACCTCAGACCTAGATACAATAAGACTTGGTTCGATATAATAATATGGATATTTTATGTTACAAGCTGTTTCTATTCTTTTAATTCCATTACTAGCAAGAGGAAATCTGTCTTTTATTCGCTGATAAATTTTGAAAGGAATACGTCCTTTATTCTTGAACTCTTCTAACTTTAGTAGAGGATCCAAATCCATTTACAGCAAACACATTCCCGAGCATTCACTGGCTGTATTGATTTAAAAAAGCTTATCTAAGCCATACGTCGAGTACGTCAAATAATATGCATTCACAATTGGTACTGAGCAGTTCGGAGACCGTAGGCTTCATATATTCACGGCCTTCAACAAACTGTTTTATAGCCAATCCTCCGTCTGCTATTATTGTTAGGTAGAATTCATTGGATGCACATTCATCCATATATGCAGAATAAATTTTTTTTATAGCAACCCTAGATTTACTATGGAAACTTACGTTAACACCGTTGAGTGTTTTTAAGTTATTATATTCTTTTGGAGAAAGACTTTGTGAACTAGAAACTAAAATTCTTGTTTTCGTTACAAATTTAAGAGCGCATCCAATCGTAACTTGTGTAAATTTATCCGTTACACTGGCAGAAATACACGGATTATCGACTTTTACAATTTCTTTGAATTTTCTGTTTTTCGGATTAGAAATGCTAACAAAAAAGGGTCTTCCTTTACCTAGTACAAGACTTTGACGATCTTCGCTACCAACCCACGTAAATCTGGGACTCTCTCCCTTAGTTATTGCCATTAAATATTTTGCTATTATCCCCTCAATGCTGTCATACCCTGATAAACCAGAATTATCGCAAGAATTGCAACCTTTTCCCTTGCATTCGTGACATTTAGTCTGCTTCTGTACTATTCCGCGGCATTTCTTTGTATACCTTCCAGCCAAAAGCAAAGCACGAGAGTTGATATTAATTTTAATTTCATACTTGTTCTGGATCAACAAATTAACTACTAAGTCAGGCAGTAGATAATCAAGCTCTGTCGTGGTTAGCTTTGCAAACTTCAACCTAAGGATTCTTGTTAATTGATTTTTAATATTTTCCACGCCATGAATCTTGAATTTAGCCCTCAGTTCATCCTCGCGTTCGTATATTTCTGTTGGCAAAGTTGCACCTATTAGAAATGTACCAAATTCATATCTTCGATCTATCGCTGTAATTATATTTCCAACAATAGAGTCTAACTGATTCATCAGACCTTGGCAAATATAGCAATCTTCATCGTGGACCCGTAACTCTCGGGATTCGGAATGGAACATGCCCTGACGGACTGAACAATATTCACATAGGATGTATACTTTAGTTAATTGTTTGCTTGATTCTTGCCTTCTGGATTTGTCTCTACTGACCAATACCAAGTCTCCTAAGCATTCCATGCATTTGGCGACCTTTTGCTTGTTTCATCATTGTTTTGGAATTATTGTAGTGTTTTATTAAATCTCTTACATGGTGTTCTGTCATCCCTGAACCTCTTGCAATTCGTTTTCGTCTAGAATCATTTATGGTATCAGGATTTTTCCTTTCTAAAAACGTCATTGATTGGATAATAAAGCGCCATTTTTCCATTTTTTCTTGAAGTTCATCAAGTTGATCGTCTTTGATCATAGATGAGAGACCTGGAACATTGTCGATTATATTCCTAAACCCCATTTTTCCCACATTTTCCATCTGCGCATAAAAATCCTCGATTGTCATCTTTCCACTTGACAACCTCTTGGCCTGATGCTCATCTGATTGCATTTCGAGAGCTTTTGCCATTTCAAGGAGGGCCTTGATATCTCCCATGCCTAGCATCCTGCCTACAAAACGAGTAGGCGAAAATTGTTCGAGATCATCAATGCGTTCTCCTGTTCCTATAAACAGAATTCTAGCTCCTGTTGCTGCAGTCGCGGCAAGTGCTCCTCCTCCTTTAGCAGTTCCATCGAGTTTAGTTACAATTATTCCTCCTACTCGCGCAAACTCATGAAATGCTTTAGCCTGACTATATGCCTGCTGACCAATTGTTCCGTCAAGTACCAGTATCACTAAATCTGGTTTTGAAATCTCATAAATGCTATTCATTTCTTTCAAAAGACCAGTTTCTTCCTTATGTCTCCCGGCGGTATCGATGATTACGAAATCTGGATTGTGTGGACTGAAATAGGCTAAACCGCTCTTTACGATTTCAATAGGGTCTACAGATTCCTCAATACCATAAACCTCAACGTTGATTTTGCTACAATTCGTCCTTAATTGAGTCAGGGCCCCAGGCCTCCATGTGTCGGCACCGATGACTGCTACATGATATCCGTGCTTTGTTAACCATCTGGCCAGTTTTGCAGTAACAGTGGTTTTACCACTTCCTTGAATTCCCGACATCATGATTGTGTTCATTTTGTTAGGACTGTAGTTGATAACTTGCTCTTCGCTTTGTTGAGGCTTATCCGCAATTGTTATTTCACCACTATAACCAAGAAGTCTGGAGATCTCTCCATAAAGAATCGTTACCATGTGGTCCTTCTTAGACAAGCCCTTGGGTATTTGTTCAGTCATAGCTCGCTCTTTTAGATTCTTGGTAATAGATATGACAAGCCTAACGTTCACATCCGATTGTAGCAATGTTCTCTGTACGTCCTTGCATAATGAGTCAATTAGCTCTTCATTGATATCTGGCGCACCTACTATTTTATTTAAAGCGCTTCGAAGTCCGGTACGTAGATTATCCAACATTTTCTTTTCTACTTAAGTACTAGTGAAACTTCCCGTATTTCAAATATTCCACGCTGACCGTCCCACAGGATATTTGCCCTCTCGATCTTAATCTTGTATTTAAAAAGAGGGCAATCAGTAACCAAAGTTTCCGCTTCTCCGCCTTCAAATGTTAGATTAAACCCAAATCTTTTACTTAGATCTTCTAATCTGTTTAAAGAACTCAGATCTATAGATTTTCCAAGCCATAACCTGTCTAGACCCATTGCTGATACACTGATGATCTTGACATCAAAGTTGTAATTAACTAATAAACGCATATAGTTAGACGGTTCTATATTCCACAACGGTGATAAGACTCTAAGTTGGTTTTCAACAGCAACTTTTTCAAATATCTTATTTTGGAATCTGCTTGAAATTCCCCCGTGTACAATCCCCTCAATATTATAAATTGACTTTGCTTGTACTACAGCCTCTGTTAATGCGTTGTATTCATTTTCCTTGCAACTAATGCCAGGTATTTCAAGTTCAATTAAAGGTTTACACATAGCGCGTGCAATATGTTTCGTTATCCAACTATTTGGATAGTGAAACAATAGGCTATCATCAGCAGACGGATGTAAAGTAATAAGACACGCAACTTCGTGCCCGTACTGCAAGCATTTGAAAATGGAAAACGTGCTATCCTTCCCACCTGAATAAAGCGATGCTATTTTCAATTCAATATTCAATCCATCTTCTCCTCATATAATTAGGTACGTACAATAAAACATGTTGACGGAGAATGCAGGTCAAAGAGTTAACTAAATTAAAAAAAATCTATGTTCTAAAGATTCTACCACGTCAGAGGTTTAACTAGAGATAATTGGACGCATATGAATTCTGCGGTCACATTGTAGAATGATCAAAGACTCAACCAAGGATTCTTCGAACGTTTAGCAAGGGATCTGATTTTGCAGGAATTAATTCAATAGTTTTAGTTTTGTGTCATGGCCGGAACAAACTAACACTTAAAAAGAGGATTAATGAAATAAAACTTATGCCTGCCCATAAGAATACATCTCGTAAAAAACGATTACTAAGACGTACAGCACAGAATAGGCCGGTGCCAGCTTGGGTAATAATCAGAACACACAGGCATGTAAGAACTAATCCTAAACGAAGATTATGGAGAAGAACGGACGTGAATGTAGGATAGATGGAGGTTGATATCTAAATGTCTAATGTTGAGGAAAATCTATCTCGAGTTTATACAATAAATCTAGGGAAAGCTTGGTTAACACCACAATACAGAAGAACTGATAGGGTAGTAAATATTATTAGGGAGTTTGCCAAAAAAAATATGAAGAGTAGCGACGTAAAAATAGACCAAGATTTGAATCGTCATGTCTGGAGTCGAGGTAAAGCTAATCCGCCAAGAAAAATACGTGTAAGAATGACAAAGGACGAAGACGACGTAGTTATAGTATCAACATATGACGAGCCCACGAAGAGAGCTTTGGCATCTACTGAACCGGGGTCTGTATCAGAGCCTATAAAGAAATAAAGGAAGAAAGACGAAAAAATTGAATTGTCTGCTTATATGAAATAAGACTACACACATCAATAATAACAAGTCAGTCTGACCAAGGAGGAGAATAATTGTAGTCCTCTTGAGTACATTTCAGATATCGTCCCCTCTATGTATACATCCTCTTGAATATACTTGCTATCAATCGTTCAAGAAATGGGTTAATGCAAGATAGTGTTTTTCCAAGCAACTATATGTCTTAGAGGACAAATGTCTACTCCAAGTTTGGAATTTTAATATCGATCTCGGGGCATGAGTCCAATTCATCCCAGTCTAATGTGTTCTCTTTAGGAATAATTTCTCCAAGAGGATCATATTCGTCGAATCTAGTTTTTTCTTCGACGGCAGCCATCAAGTGGACCGCGATTTTGCTAGAGCCAACCATCGCCAAAACTACTTCTGTACTTGCAGGATGTTTGAAAATAGCATGAAGATTATTACTTAAAGAATTAAGTGTTCCTAAAGGGACTTTATCACCTCTCATGATATAAAGGATAGCTCTCTTTACTGAATCTGCGTCTGCATCTTGAGATAACATTGATATTGAATCCTTTAACAATAATTCAACAGTACTATCGCAATCAACTTTGCCTGTACAGAGCAAATTCATCTGTGGATTTATTGCTTGGTCGTATATGGAAGATATTACTTCATACATTGCACCGTTAGTAATTTTGTAGCATTCGTCAGGAGACAATTCAGGACTGTTTTGTAAAAAGGCATCATTGTCCACTACTACTGTTGCGTCAGATAGGTCTCTTATTCTTCTTAATGAAATTCCAGAATGAAATAGACGGTCCTTTTCAAAGCAAAACGGCATTATTACAAGTGATAATAAGACGTTACTAGAAGTGGGATTTTCTCTTGCAATCTTGCATATAGCTGGGGCCATAGCCATTCCTGCTTTTCCTGCTAGGTTGGCCATTATTATGATAGTTCTAAAACTCGCAATGGCCATCTTGATCTGGTCTTGAAATTTTTGTACAAATGCTCTTAATCTATGGTTAGAGGGATTGATCCATGTTTGAGTGTCAATATAGATTGAAGGATACTCCTCTTTTAGATCTTTTCTATCATTACTTATTAGAAGACATTGGCAGTTTAGTAATTTACTAGAATTAGCAGCGAGTTTAGTTCCGGCTCCGCCGACACCGATTATTAGTATAGGATGCCTAATATCTAAGTTATCGTTATTCATGTCATCTTTTTTGTTCAAAAGTCATTAACCCCCCTTCTATAGAAGATTTTAACAGTTAAAAGTTTCGATGATATAATAGGCAAATGTACATTGTTGAAAAAAGTTGATAATATGTTCTCGCAATTCTAATTCAATTTACCTTGCAATGCGTAGTATGAAAAACTTTCCACGCTCACATTAACAACATCTCCAATTTTGCATCGAAATTCATTTAATACCTCATGGTTAGAGGAACCAGAGTTTGCAGAAAGAATAATCGGTTTATATGCATAATTCCTTCCTTGTATTAGTGTATCTTTTTTGGAATGGATATATTCATCAATAATTATATCGCCAATCCATTTTTGCCACATCGAGTTTCGTTTCAGAGCTATCTGTTTTATTATGTTATGTATATGGCCGGTCCTTCGCTTCACTACGTCACTATTGATTTTTGAAAATTTAGCTGATTCAGTTCTCGGTCTAGCACTGTATTTAGAAGAGTTTACTATATCTGGCTCAGTCTTCTGAATAACAGATACTGTGTCTTGAAAGTCACTTTCAGTCTCAGAAGGAAAACCAACTATTATATCTGTTGCAATTGTAATTTCAGGTATGGTTTCTCTGAAAATTTTAACCACTTCACAGAAAGTTTTAACAGTGTGACCTCTTTTCATTCTCCTTAGAATTCTTTCACTTCCTGATTGTATGGGTATGTGTAAAAACTTGAAAATCTTGTCGTTTTCTGAGAACACTTTTAGCAGATCATCTATCATGCTGGGAATATACATGGGATTCATCATTCCGACTCTTATCTTGTAGCTGCCTTTAATCGTGATAATTGCTCTTAACAACTCTACTAAGTTAGATCCGCTATCTTTTCCGTAGCAACCATTATCGGTAGAGGTAAGCCAAATCTCTTTACAGCCGTCAATCACATCATTTTCTATTTGTCTACATATATCGCCTATTCTATAACTTCTTAGGTAGCCTTTGGCTATTTTGGTTTGACAGAATGTACATTGGCTCATACACCCGCTTGCTATCTCAACAATGCTAACTGTAGGATTTTGCCTCATTCTAGGAATGTTGACTTTGTCGTGGATGGAATCTTCAAGCATAACTGTCTTTTTACCCAAAAAAGCAGAATTCACCGTCTCGATAGTACTTGTAATGGAGTGCGGCCCTAACAGGCTAGCCATTGGATTTATAGAGTCTACAATGTCTCGATCTGCTTTAGGCAAACAGCCTGCAACAATAATGGGCTTTCGTGTTTCCGAAAGAGTACTAATTCTATGAAGCATCTTATGTTCTGTGGCGTCTTTTACAGAACATGTGACAATTAAATTCATGGCTGATTCTCTTTCGTGACTGGCTATATCATAACCATTACTTTTCAGCATTCCTGCAATCATTTCAGAATCGGCTATATTTGCAGAACATCCGTATGCCTCTATCCAGATCTTTCTTCTTTGGCCATCATTATTGTTTGTACTTGTTATCATATCTTTAGAATTTTGTTTGTTTAGGATGAGGCTTCCATGATCCGATCTATTATGTTGCTTTTCGGACATCTTCTCAGACTCGGTCATTCCAATTCTTTGATTACTCTTAATTAAATTCTTTATATTATACTTTGGCATGAACACAAATCTTTGACTATATTACAACAAAATCTCTGAGCACTTATGTTCATAAAAAATTAGTCAAGGGGAATAATCTCGTAATCGAAATAAGTTTATCCAAAGGTCGACTATAAACAGCAGACTTTTTGAAGTTACTTCAAAGCTCCTGATTCAATTATAGATGTGGTTGCCTCTAGCATCCTATTGACATCAGTCTGCGCATGAGCAAAAGAGAACGCTCCCATTTTTGACGGCAAAAAGAATATTCCGTGTTTTGCAAGTAATTCAAAGTGATATTTCACAAGCATTGCTCTATCTGATAAAGCAACGTCTGATGGACTTGCAATTCTACCAACCCTACTATTCAAAAAATGTACTAAGAATAGGGATCCCATTCCTGTTATCTCTACATTTAATTTAGCATCAGTAAATATCTTTGCAAGCCCATTTCTGGCATATTCTCCCATTTTATCAATTTTTGAATATATGACATTCCTATTGTCGTCGATGTACCTGAGAGTTGATAACCCGGCAGTCATAGTTATAGGATTTGCCGAATAAGTACCTCCACCAATCGCACATCGTTCGTCTTTTTGAACTCGCAGTGTCGGATCGCAGATAGACATTATTTCTTTTTTGCCACACAATACTCCAATGGGTAAGCCTCCACCTACTACCTTCCCAAGGGTAAATAAATCTGGATTTAACTTAAATTTCTGTGCTGCGCCTTGAATGGACAGTCGAAATCCGGTAACTATTTCATCGAGTATAAAAAGACTTTCGTTATTATGACTAAATTCTTCCAATCCCTGTAAGTACCCCTCAACAGGCGGGACGCATCCAGATCCCGCTAGAAGTGGCTCAACAATTATACATGCCAAGTCGTGTTTAATCGGTCTTAACAATTCCAATGATCGTTCTAGATCATTGAAGGGGATTGATTTAACGAATCGTAGCTCTTGAGGTATAAGTCCCGTTCCCTCATTGACCTCAAAAGGATAATTTACTGTTTGCAATAGCGTGGTGTTATATCCATGCCACCCGCCGATAATTTTAGCTATTACTCTTCTTTTAGTTTTTGCTCTTGCAACACGCACTGCATACATAGTGGCTTCAGACCCAGAGTTGGAAAACCTCATCGATTCCGCTTTAGGCATAAGTTTCTGAATATATTCTCCCAATCGAAGGCTGATATCATTAGCGGTACCATATAGTACGCCGTGTCTGATTTGATTGGATAGGTCTCGGACGACTTGTACAGGAGAATGGCCCAGTATTAAGGCCCAATGCCCCATCCAGTAATCTGTATACTTGTTATCGTCAACGTCATACAGATACTTGCCTCTTGCTCGAGTAGTAAAAAAAGGATAAGGTTCAAAATAACGGATATTATGACTGACGCCTCCAGGAAAAATATTAGTAGAACGTGTGTATAGATTACGAGATAGTCGTGTTTTTTTCTTATAGATTTCTTTCAATCTTGTAACCTGCATTGATGGAAATTGCGTTGAGTGAATCTTTTATTTGTTTGCGAACATTATCAATTGTATTTGACTTCGCCATTTTTTATTTTTAGATTTTCTCCTCATCTCTAAAGCAAGATTTATATTCTAATTATACAAGAAATTCTCTGAACGTAACGATATAAGGCGGCGTCAGGGATGATCTTTGGTCATAGTACCATCTAATGATTCACTGACCTCCAGTTGCGCTCACAACATGGAGATTCGATTATATGAATTGAATCCGACATTGGTCACACGACCCGCACATAAACAAGTTGTCCGGCCGTACTCATGTATAATTAATAAAAAAAGGATTGACTCCGGTTGATCCTGCCGGACCCGACTGCTATCAGAGTGGGACTAAGCCATGCGAGTTAACGTAGCAATACGTGGCATACGGCTCAGTAACACGTAGTCAACATGCCCAAGGGACGAGGATAATCTCGGGAAACTGAGAATAAACCACGATAGGTCATGATTCCTGGAATGGTTCATGATTAAAATCTATATGGCCCTTGGATTGGACTGCGGCCGATCAGGCTGTTGGTGAGGTAATGGCCCACCAAACCTGTTACCGGTACGGGCTCTGAGAGGAGAAGCCCGGAGATGGGCACTGAGACAAGGGCCCAGGCCCTATGGGGCGCAGCAGGCGCGAAACCTCTGCAATAGGCGAAAGCTTGACAGGGTTACTCTGAGTGGTTTCCGCTAAGGAGATCTTTTGACACCTCTAAAAATGGTGTAGAATAAGGGGTGGGCAAGTCTGGTGTCAGCCGCCGCGGTAATACCAGCACCCCGAGTGGTCGGGACGATTATTGGGCCTAAAGCATCCGTAGCCGGTCCTACAAGTCTTCCGTTAAATCCACCTGCTTAACAGATGGGCTGCGGAAGATACTATAGGGCTAGGAGGCGGGAGAGGCAAGCGGTACTCAGTGGGTAGGGGTAAAATCCTCTGATCCACTGAAGACCACCAGTGGCGAAGGCGGCTTGCCAGAACGCGCTCGACGGTGAGGGATGAAAGCTGGGGGAGCAAACCGGA
>DASQQB010000029.1:0-7010 GCA_035643635.1 Nitrososphaeraceae archaeon
TTACTATAGCCCCACACGCGATGAAATACATTGTAAAAAACGACATTTTTCGCTACATAACAGCAAGTTAATTTCAAACCCTTTTTTCTTCTTCTTCTTTTGATATGAAATATTAAGAGGGAAATTTCAGTTAATATTTTATACTTACTAATCCAATAATTATTTTGTTTGGACTCTGACTTAGCGGCATCAACGTTAGACAAATCAATCTCTAAATCAACTAAGATATTATATGGTACTGACAATGTAATTAATGCAGAATTACACTTTTTCTCTAATTCAAAGAGCAGAATCGATACTTGTATGAACTATACAAGACCACTTTTGGCCATTTCACTTAAAGAAATATGGAATGCTTTTACTGATGCTAAAAGTAGAGGTGTAAAATTGAGATATCTAACTGAAATTACTCATGATAACATTTCTTCTTGTAAAAAGCTGCTATCTGTTGTTGATGAGCTGCGGCACTTAGATGGTGTTAAAGGAAGTTTTATGATAAATGAATTACAATATCTTGCTCCTGTGATTTTATTTGAGAATGAAAAGATATCTCCACAAATAGTATGCAGTACCGTAAAGGAAATTGTACGGCATCAGCAAAATGTGTTTGATAAACTTTGGGCTGAGGCCCTATCCTCAGAGCAGAGATTCAGAGAGATAGAAGAAGGCGTAGAAAAGCATTATCAAACAAGGTTTTTAGAAAATCCTGAGGAAGTGGCAGAACAGATAAAAGAACTAATCAATACGCCTGACGATGACTGGTCAATATGCTCAACTTTCGATGGATTGTTAATGATGACCTGCAATAAAGACTTTGAAATCCAAGGAAGACTATTAGATAGTAATAGAGCAGGCAAAAACACAAGATGGATTGGAACAATAAACAAAGACAATATACATCTTATTAAAGCCTACCTTGATTTAGGAATGAAGATCAAGCATATCAAAAATATACCACTAATGAACTTTGCCATTTCTTCTAAAGAACTCTACGCAACAATAGATGAAATGAAAGGAGGTCAAATAGCCAAAAACATTTTGATTAGTAATGAGCCTCATTATGTGAAACATTTCAAATTTATTTTTGAGGAAGTATGGAAAAATGGAATTGATGCTAAGGAGAGAATAAGGGAGATAGAAGAAGGATTTGAACACCCAGAAACAAGAGTATTAAAAAACAAAGTAGAGATTTTGAGCTATATGAAGTCTATTGCTGAGAATGCAGACGAACAATCAACTTGTTGTTCAATTGGTGGAATGCAATTAGTCTATAACTCTTTCTTTAGTGAATATAAAAAAATAGTAGATAGAAGTAGAGGAAGAAAAAAAGAAAGCAAAGGAGTACGATGGATCACTTCCATAGACAAAGATAGTATAGACTTAATTAAGATATTTTTGGATTCAGGAATGCAAGTAAGACATGTTAAAAATCTAATACATGTAGATTTTGCTGTTGATAACAAAAACTTCAACGCTACTATAGATAAGATGGAGGGAGGTAAATTAATGAAAAGTCTCTTAATTAGTAATGAGCCTGCATACGTTAGCCACTACAATTCTATTTTTGAGGAAATATGGAAAAATGGAATTGATGCTACAGAGAGAATAAGAGATATTGAAATAGGAGTTGATTTGGCTGATATTGAAGTCATTCCAAACTCAGCTAAAGCACAGGAGAGGTATATGAATATAGTAAGATCTGCAAAGGAGGAAATACTATGGATATTTCCTACTGTGAATGCTTTCATCCGTCAATATAATATAGGTGCGATATCATTAGGAAAAGAAGCAGCAAAAGAGAAGAATGTAAGAGTTAGAATATTGATGCCTACGAGCAGTTTAATTGAACAAAAAGTTCAGGAGTTAAAAGAGTATTGTCGTTCCTCAAATATAATAGATGTTAGATACATTGTCCAAATGTCAGAGACTAAAGCCACTATCTTAGTAGTAGATAGAAAAGTGTCATTGGTAATGGAATTAAAAGATGATACTAAATTCTCATTCTATGAAGCTATAGGATTATCCACCTATTCTAATAGTAAGGCAGGTGTTTTGTCTTATGTGGCAATATTCGAAAACCTATGGAAACAATTAGAATTATACGAACAATTAGTGAAAGCAAATGAACAACTAAAGGTGCATGATAAGATGCAAAAGGAGTTTATCAATATAGCAGCCCATGAGCTTCGAACTCCTATACAGCCTATACTTGGATTATCTGAAATTATTCTGTCCAAGACTAAAGATATAGAACAAGCAAAATTATTGGAAGTAGTTAGCAGAAACGCAAAAAGACTTCAAAGACTAACGGAAGACCTTCTGGATGTTTCTAAAATAGAAAGTCAGGCACTAAAATTGAATAAAAATCAATTTAATCTGGAGGATATAACTAGAAAGATTTTAGCTGACTTTAAAACTCAGCTTAGAAGTGAAAGCAAAGATAAAAAAATAAAGTTGGATTTTGTCTCAAGGGAAAAGGTTGATACTTTTGTATATGCAGATAAGGCAAGGATAATCCAAGTCATTCACAATCTATTAGATAATGCTATCAAATTCACAAAAGGTCAAGGTAATATAACTGTCAGGGTAGAAAATGAGAAAGTAGAAGGGAAAGAATACAAGAGCAATCATCAGGTTATGGTCATCATAAAAGATAATGGTATTGGAATAGATCCTCAAATAATGCCAAGATTATTTACAAAATTTGCTACCAACTCGCAAACAGGAGGTACTGGGCTGGGATTGTTCATATGTAAGGGTATTGTCCAAGCTCATGGTGGTAGAATCTGGGCTGAGAACAATCCTAACGAAAAGGGAGCAAGTTTTTACTTTAGCCTACCTTTGACTAGTGATATTTAGCAGTTATTGTAATAGGTTACATATGTAATCTCATTCAAAGATTTGATTCATAGCTCTCAGACTTGATCCAAGCAATTTTGTCTACATCAAATGCCTGAAGTATAGTTACGTGTTTTGATTAAATATAGGAGCAAGATGTGCACAGAACTATTTAGAATACTGCTACCTAACAGAAATTATCTACTGGACAATGAATAGATAGCTTTAGCAAAAGCATCTGATGATTAGATAGGACTTCCTAGCAATTGTCCATTTTTGGTTCGCATTCCACCGAAAGTACGAAAATTTATGCAAGTGCGTTGGTATGAGCAAAAAGTTACAATATTTAGGATTAGTGGATCAGAATCCCAGCATATATGCATACTAAGCAGGGCTTCCAAAAGACTAACGTGTGGTTCTTACAAATTTGTAACCTGACTTTTCCAACCTAACTTTAATTTCTTCTTTTGTTATCACTGAAGGATCAAACTCTATGATAACGCTATCTGTCATATAATCAATATCTATTCTTTTGATGCCACTTTCATTTGTGAGTTGTCCTTCTACAATAGATTTACAGGATATGCAGTACATGCCCACTACTTTGAAATAGGCTTTTTCCATTTTATTCAGAATTCAGCTTTCAGATCGGTTCTACTATATTAGACACTTTTATTCAATTACTATTTCCTTATTGTTACATTAGCAAGTTAATTTATTTAATAGGCTTTATTACTGCCTTAAACCGTACTTTTCCACTAGCTACTTTGTCATATGCATTGCTAATTTCTTCTAAGGGAAATATTTCCGTCATTACTCTTACCTTACCTCTTGCAGCATAGTCTAGTGCCTCATACAGGTGTTCTCTATCATTTTGTGTAGACCCTATGATGCGGGAATGGTTGAACAGGATCTCTGGAGATATTGTAAAGGGCTCTGTTTTTGAAAATCCCATCAAAACTAAGCGTCCATCTGGTCTTAGACCTTTAATTGAATCTGCAGTAGCCTTGTAAGAATTACTTGTAGCAAGTATAACATCTGCTCCACCACCACCACTATTAGCACCATCTGAACTAACATTGCGTCCTTCTTTTAACAATCCCTCTCCATCTGAAACAACACTATCGGCACCAAGCTTGTATGCCAACTCTTCCTTATCTTTTGAATGTGTAACAGCAATAGTTTCAAAACCAGCAGCTTTTGAGTATTGAATTCCAAGGTGACCTAGTGCTCCTATGCCAACTACTGCAACACGTTCATGTGGCTTTGGATCAGCAAATCTCAATCCACTGTATACAGTATAGCCGGCACAGAATACCGGTGCAGCCTGATCGTACGACAATCCGTATGGTATCATCTGGGTAGCATCAGCAAAAGCAACCATATACTCAGCGTGACTCCCTGCAATGTTTATCCCAGTCACTATCTTGCTTGGACAGAAGAACAATTTACCACGCTGGCACCATTCACATCTGCCGCAAGTTGATTGTACCCAAGGAACCCCTACTCTATCGCCAACTTTTCGTGTTGTTACACCTTCGCCCAAAGCAACAATTTCTCCGGCAGGCTCATGGCCTATAGTATGCGGAAACTCTACTCCTAGATCACCATTAGTAGTATGAACATCTGTGTAGCATATGCCACTAGCATGGATTTTTATTAGCACTTGATTGGTACCAACTTGTGGAGTAGGAACTTCTTTAACTTCCCACCTTCCATTTACTGATGAAACAACAGAAGATAACATTTGTTCGTCACTATTGTTACCCCTATCCATCTTATTTATGAATTTTTATTCCTTGTGATCAATGAATACTTTTTATCATAATACTGAAATTGTCAGATGGATAACTGGAACAATTATAGAGATCGCATTTTCAATTCAAATATGATTGATATCGTTCAGGGAAGTGGTTGCTCCCAAGTGCTAATACCCTTTCCGCTCATTCGGTTACTTTATCTAAACACTCTTGAACGCCACGATGGTGTAACGGGCTGTTAATTTGGGTGGAAAAATTCAGTCAATTTTGGTGCGCATTCCTAATTTGTCTCTGCAATTACTGTGGTTCTAGCTATCTTCTCATAAGTCTCGTTACTAGAGAATTGGATAAAGTAGTAGCGATGACGTTCAGGGATGTGAGGAGGAGAGGAGAGCCAGTGACTAGCAAACTAAAAGGATAGGTATAATAGAATTATAGATTTGATATGTTGGATAAGATCAAGCAAAGTAATTTTGGTGAACATAATTTAATTTTGTTTGAGGATTATTTTACTCTGAGCAATATTCTTTTAGAATACTGCAAAACTGCACTTGAATCATTAAATGAAATGGTTCTCCTTTTGCCTCACAATGAATCTGTCAGTAATCTTTTTCATGGTCTGAAAAACATTGATCTAGATGTACAAAAGTATAAGTTGCAAGGTTCACTTGTAATTGTAGAAGCAAAGAAGGGGTACTTCAGTTTAACAAATGAATTAGTAGACATAATGATAATGATAAAAATGCTACTCCAGCGCTCGACTAAACTAGGCAAAAGTGGACTAGCTATATTTTCTGATATGGGCTTGTTCTTTGATCACAATAGAATAGATGATCTAATTGAGCATGAAGCAGGATTATTTTTATCCTTATCATCTTCAATATACCGTAATAAAATGAAAATATTTTGTTACTATAATATAACAGACTTTGAGCGGCTTACTAAAAATCAAAAACAAGGGTTACTTAATAATCACAGTAGAACATGGCAGAACCCATATAGGCGCAACCAGGAAGGTAAATAAATACCATAGCACAACAAGGCAATTGTTCTTGTTCTTAACAAGGAAATAAAAGATTGAAATGGATATTAAGAAATTCAATCAAGTAGAAGCAAGAATTTATATTCATTGCTCTACTGTGACATTTCTACTGTTGTATCTTTGCCCTATGATAAAACGATAAGGTATAAGAAATATACATTGAATATATTAAAAATCTGGCTTAACTAGGTCGTCTAAGGTTAATAGATAATCAAGTAATTCTTGTGCTCGATTACCTTTTGGTATAATCCCAAGTTGAGTAATAGCTGGGAGAAACTTCTAAAATAACTGAATCTCCATTTTTGACGCTACTCATAAGAGCTTTCGCCATTGGATGTTCAAGGTTTCCGAGGTACCTGACCATTATCTTTTCAGCTATAGGGATATTCTGATTAATGTCTTCATGAATTTTCACTTTTCCCTTACCTCTAACACCTTTGTAAGGTGGATTAGGTTCATCTACACAATAGTAAATGTTATTATTTGTATACAAGTTTTCCGTTTTCCTTGATTGCTTGGATGTTTCAATATAAAATCTCTTACTATCATCATCAAAATAATACCATGTTGGATGTATATTTGGCTCTTTTTTCTTATCAACTGTACCAATATGAATATTCAATTTACTATTTGTCAAAAAATTGATCACCTCACCTTCTGTTAATGGTGCACCAAATCCTGGGCTTGCATTGAAGATTTTCAATATAGTATAATACAATTAAGAGGTACGATTTATTTGTAAGGTTGTTCTCCGTTATTCAAGCCATTGCACATAGAAATCAACTCTACAGTATCCAAATATTAAAGCATAATATTGCGCAATCCCAAAATTACAATATGATGGATATGATGGATATGATTCTCTTGTATAGTAATGTTGTTAAACTCTCTGAATGATACTATATGGCTATTGTAGTAATTGCCGCGCTTGTATATTCTGCAGATTAAACTGTTTCATGACCAAATTTTGGATGCTGAATTGAGAAATCGTACCTTCGATGAGATAATAGAAATCACTGAAGGTAGATAATCTCATTTATATCTGATCCAGCAACTATCTCTACCCTGAGAACGCCACGTAAATTCATGACTCTTTAGAATTTCATTAATCTCTCTCCACGTTTTTGCATTAAGCCATTCTGTCGGCTTGATTTCTATTCTATCGTTTCTATGAATAACTTCCAACTTGTTAGCTTTAACTCCAAGTTCTAAAACAAATGGTTCCAATCCTTTTTGTTTTACTACTGCTTGTCTCATAAGGTTTTCAATCATGTTTTCACCTAACTACAGATTAATGCCTACAGCCTGTGCCGGAGCATATCTTAATCTTGAAATTGCTAAAGTTGATGACCCACTAAAAAAAGCAAGAG
>DASQQB010000030.1:0-9871 GCA_035643635.1 Nitrososphaeraceae archaeon
TATGCCTCATTCCGTTAAGTTAAGTCCTAATCGGAAGTACTATAACTGATTCGCTAGCTGGTGAATTCGTACAAAATAGCACATTGTCATATGAAACTTATTCTAAATCTATTTATACTTTCCACTAAGGTTCTTGGATGATTAGATGAAAAACTACTGTGTATTTACCACACTTCTAATAATCTCACTAAGTATAGCAGGAACAGGAGCAATAGCATTTGTTGCTATAAAACCTGTAGCAGCATATGATAATGATGATGATAATGAGGATGGTGACAACATATTCCGTATAGATCACTTATCTGGAATAGGTAAGGCAATCCATTTTGATAGTTTAGATGACTGTCATGATTACGTACAACATCATTCACAATTGGAGCTAAGTTTTAAAGACTGTATTGTAGATTGATGCGTATATACATGCAGTTTTTTGCATGATAAACCGCCTCCAGATTTAAACTAAAAAGAAAGAAAAATTATCCGTAACGCGTAAAGCTAACTTCTTCACAATAAATGATGAGTTGGATGGTGTGCTGAGCGTGAAAATGGAACACCCCTATAAAACAATGCGATAAGAATGAAACATTTGAGCTTGAATATGGAATATCGAAATCAATGTCAACATCAAAATCAACAAGAAGAACAATCAATAATATGGCCAAGGGATAAAGTCATTGAGCTAAGTGGCTAGGGCGTTAGTCAAAGAGACATATCTACAATACTGCAGGTTAGTCTTGGCACAGTCAATAAGGATTTATCTATCTCAAACAACAATCCCAACAAAAGATTCGGAAATACATAGACGAAATACTTCCAAAACGAATACTAGACGTGTATTGTAGTGATAACTTCTATCTTAAGAGAAGCCTAGAATATTTCACAAAATACAGAAGACAAAAGAGAGAAAATACATGCTTTATCATTAGCAAAAGAATGTTATTCTATGAAGCTTGATCTATTAACTAATGCTACTGTGGTGGATGATGGATGCTTTGAGGGTTGTATCAGACTTTTAGTAGCGATAGCAAGAGGTTGATCCCTAAGAAAGAAGATAGTACCAAGAATCTGAGGAGCCTTAATAATAATAAGAAAGATTTACCTGACAAACAAGTAGAAGAAATAGGAGAAATAACTACCATAAAAAAAATTTTCTAACTTTTCATTGATGTAAAATAGAGTGATGATTAACTGCCAAGAAAAATTAATGAATAAGTATTGATATTTTGGGCTCTGTCAAATCCTCGGTTTATGTCCCTTTTTAGGAAGTTGTAGAAATTTCAGTTGATATACTTATCGTAAAGCTAGTACTTACATTCATATAAAGAATCCAAATTGTTTGGTAGTCTTCCGTCTGGATTCGTAGTTAAGTAAGGTCTAGCAGTATCTTCTCTTCTTCTAGCAAAAACTTGGACTGTATCTAATCCGTCTGGAGTTTTTGTATAAAATTCATGTTGATTATTCCAAATGGAATTTGCAATTTCTTCAACATCGTGAGCTTGCCCGTCTATGCCAACTTGAGTAACAACCCCGTGAATATTCTTGATGAGACATTCGATAATATACTTTGGCATAACGGTTTTATAGAATTATACTATTTAAGTTTAGTCTAGTATCTTATTGATTCCTTGCTGCCATTGTTCAGCGTGTGGGTCTTCTGACATAGCAAGAATTCTTCCATTTCTCAAATCACTTTGAAAACAATCTTTACAAGACCACTCAACACTAGGATTTATCAAATGTAAAATATGTTCTTCTAAAGAAATACTACTTGGATTTTGAAGTATCTTGCCGCACAAATCACATATAAATTGTCGGTCTATGTAGATTTGTCTTACTTGAGCAACAGACATATTATCTATTGGCCTTTTACTCTTTCCTATTTTTTCTTTAATTTGCAGATACCATGACTCTTGTCTGATAGGTTTAGAAAATAAAACTGGTGGCTTCATTATTTAACCGTGGGATATAGAAATTATATTGATATAAACTAACCAAGTCAACTAATTTGTGCATATTCTATTAACGTTTTCCACTTATTCTCACCTTCTATCTTTATCTCTGATGCTTCAGGTAGTGTCATATTGTTCAGTCATTAGTGTGATCTAATGTAATTATGAAGATTTGATAACCGTTAGAATTGGAATGTCTACTTTCTTTAATCTCCTCATTACTTTTTCTCTGTCTCTTGCTTCTCTGTTTAGTCTTTCCATTTTGTTGTTATGCTTGTCACCCTGTTGACTAATATGCTGAATGTGTCCTTTCCTAGATTCCTCATGATAAACAATTCTCTACAATATAGTTCAAAGGAATTGGTGAATCGAAGTTTCTAATGCAGCCACTCTAAATATATACATAGTAAACACTGTGACATTCAGGGATTTACAAAAGCTAGTTCAATCACAATCCAACGCAGAACTATTTTGATTATTTGAAAAGCTAGGAAATAATTCTGGTCATTTGTCAAATAAGGAGGTTATTTTAATTTCAATATTTACAGTGTTGTGTTAAGAACTTTATTAGGTACCATAAAGTGAAATGCAAACAATCTTGGAAACTAGTGTTAAAGTAATGAAGCCAATATTAGCAGGAGTTTAAACATTTCAAATTGAGTTTATTTCCAAAATACGATATCATTAGAAAAGAAATAGAATCATGGAGTGGATTTTCAGATAGTCTTCAAACAGAAGAGGACAGAAAGTTATTCAAAAAGATGTTAAATGAATGTTACGAATATTCTGTTGCAATTAATTCTAAAGGCGAACCTTTTCCACCTGAAGCTTTATTCATGGCTTTACTATTATCACAACAAAAGATGATCGATTGGTTAATATCCCAAACTTCTAGAGAAAGAAAGAAGTAGTAAAAGAGACAACTAATGAATTAACAAATTCAACTCACCCAACACCAGAGATAAAGGGAAAGAAAAATTACATGCTATCATATAATTAAATTTACCAATTTGGTAGTTGTAGCAACAACTAAATACAATATCATTCTCGTATGGAAAGTAAGGTATGCTCACAAATGAAAAACTATTAACAATACTTTCTCTTGGCTTAATTGTAGTGTGGGTATCTATGATACCACTGCTTCCCAATATGCACATGAATGCCCAGGCGAAAGTTGAAAAGTCAACTACCATTACTCCTCTTGAAAGCTCTGTACCTTTAATTCAACAATCTGTTACCGGTAAGTATCCTAATGATGACAACAACAATACGAACACTAAAGAGGACATACTTCATAGAGGAATAATCTCTTCCGAACCAGGACAGCCTGAACAATTGAAAGTTCAAAGAACTATAATTTTGCAGCATAGACAAGATGGAAAAGACTATACTGGAATTTTGACATTTTCGGCAAGTAAGCCTGTAGAAGTACTATTTGGTCATAGACTCAATATCGATGAGAAATTAACAAATATGGATAGGACAAAATTCGGAGATCTCTTCCTTGTAACTCCAATACATCCAAACACAGGATACGTATTGTCAGCACCTACTGTCATCAAGCCAGATTATAAAGGATCCGCGCCACCCTACTTCTCTGCATCTATTCCATTCGTTGCCAGCTCGGTAGTACTCAGAACACTAGGTGGAGTTCCATTTATCGCAGCCTATGAAGTATCTGCTCATATAGGCCAGCCCCAACTAATCAATAATCTTACTAGTGCCGAGAATTCAGGCAGCAACAATACGATTACACGATAAATACCTGTCATACGATACCTCAACATATGACCATCAAATACTTTGCCTGATCCTAATAACTGATAAATCAGTGGGGCACTATATTCATTCTATTTATCTTTGACGAGCCTCGACATTAATTTAAAATATTCTTCAGTGAGTACTGAAGTGAAGTTATCCTCTAGACCCCGCATTGCCACTATTAGATATTTAACCACTTATCCAAGATTTAGATTTGACCTTCTAGAATAGTGGTTGAGCCGTTTCTAGTGACGCAGATATCGGCTATTAAAACTATATTGAGACAGCATCATATGGTTTTGTTAAGTGCTTTACCAATCTTCTCGGAATCGTCTAAAAATATATTGATGAGTATAAATCTATCCAATATAAGATTGAGTTGTCATGTCAAATTTCTTTATGATCTCGAATTTTTGTTCATAGCTGGTATCATAAAAGAGATTTAATTCTGGGAATACATTCCAAGGTTGGTATCTTGCCATCTTGGCAGCTATATGGTCATCTCCGACTAATGAAGCAATTAAACTATATGTCATATTTCTAACATGGATCTCATCTACTATACCCAAGCTATGCAGATACTCATGTGCTAATACCATAAATAAATATGAATTATATTCCTCTGCCTTCTTGTGTTTTTTTATTATATCTAAAATTCTTTTATTTATTATGATTAGGTTTGAGCCAAGAACATGATAAGCCCCAAGATTAGTAGGCAGTCCCTGAATTATCAAACCTAGTCCAGCCCTGTGCATCTTGAATTTATCTTCAACTGCTAGCTTTACTAGTTCAAATGCTTGATTAAAATCCGTTAACTGTGATATTCTATTTATGTAATACTCTCTTTGTCTCAATAGCCCCTCTTCATTTGGGGCCGCTGTATCGGGCAATCGTTTATCTGATTTAATTAAACCGCAAACAAGTCCTGCTTTTTTTAACACCATGACGTTAGTTACTATACATTTGTAAGTATATAAATTAAGAAGTGATGAAGTAGATAGTAGGTAAAAGAATAGTAAGTTGTCTTCGAAATACGAGTAAATGGTCAGCGTAGTGCTTACTTAAGCTTGACGATCTATATTTTTGTATGACTGATAGAATTTCCGGTAAGTTGTTGCAAAAGAGATCTCTGAGATAGTTAACGTATAATCAGGTATCAACAAGGGATTCTTTTAATTGATATTTTATATAGCAGAATATTTGTATAAGTTCCCGTGAACCATCCTAAATTAGTTTTAGGAATTTCCTTATGGATATCTCTTGTAGCAACAACTCTGGTGTCTGCGGCGTCTTCATTTCTAATACAACAGTCACCATCGGCAACTGCTTTATCTTCAGACTTTGGTAAAGATAAGATGGCTGCTCCAATAGCCATTTCCGGAAATAACGTATACATAGCGTGGTGGACCAACACGACAGGAAATAATGAAGTAATGTTTAGGGCGTCTACAGATGGAGGAAAAACCTTTGGGAATAAGATAAACCTCAGCACCTCTAAGGATTCTTCATCTAAAGTAGAACTAGCAGCTTCAGGAAATAACGTCTATGTAACATGGTGTGAAACAAATGGAACACTTAATGCGGCTGTTTTGAAAGTAAGTAATGATAACGGGAAAACCTTTGGACCGACCTTAAAACTTGATTCAAACGACACTATTAGTGTAGATATAGGAGTACAAGGATCGAATGCGACTGAATAAATAACTCTTTTTTAATCGGAAATTGATTATACCTATTACACCACATTGATTTTTTCAAATATTTAACTTTATTATTGTAGTCTGCTTTGTTGCCTGGCTAAAGTAGAATTATTTGCCATTAGGTTAGCCAGGAATGCATATATCAATAATAATAATGACAGTCACCATGAAGATCAGACATATCTTGATTTGGATATTTCTTGCTCTTGGATGCATACTTATCATCGCAGGAATAATATTTACAGCACAAAGTAAGTCGGTGATCGGTCCAGAGTCTTCATTTATGTACAATAATCCTCAATGGACAGTAAATGGATATACTATTTCCATATTAGGATTACTTATCTTGGCTGGCAGTATATTAATTAGGTTTGTCAAGAAAATGTGAATGCGAAGACATAAGCATCATATATTCTCTTGAACAAAATATCTATTTACTTTCTTTTACGAGCAGCAATAATTCTAAAACAGTACAAGTTATTCTTTAATCTATCGTGTAGGCCAACCTAGATAGCTAAATATTATCATAGTATTTCATAATAAAAAATTTAGTAGTATATAACTCATTATCTCTGTCACTATGTTTAGCCTTACATATTTATCAACTACCATGTCTCAAAAATGTGCTTATAAGAGCCATCCGATTCAGATATTAATCTCTTACAACAAATAATAACAAAACATGAAAGCAAGGGAATTGGTTCCATTAATAGTCATTATATCCGTAATCCTAACAATTGGAGGCGTTTTAATTGCATCCAAACTTGTTCCAGAAGAGAATGTAAAGAAGTTCAATCCTCTGTCCGAAATCTCTTTAAAAAGTAATCTTAAAGTAATAAAGACGCCTACTGCTAGAGATAATACCTTCATATATACCGTCAATAATTTAGCAGAAGAAGCCCTGCATATAGCTCAGAGTGACCCAAGGATAAAGCAGATAATTAGCGAACAAAAGGATAAAGCAGTGACAATAGCAGCTATCCAGCCTACTGCAGTTCTACAAAGCATTGATAATAAATCCACCTATCGTTCTGCGGGACCAGGTCAAATAAGAATTACTGCTAATTGGCAATATATAGACGGAAACTTATATTCTAATACGGCGAATTTTAACGAGATTGAAAACAAGACAGGTCAATCCCATCAACACATCTGGAATATATTTGTCGATCTGGATAAACATGCTGTTAATGCAATAACAGAAGAGCCTGAAAGGATTATGAAACAGATCCTGCAGCCCAATATCATTTACACTGGTATGAACATGTTCATGCCAGATGCAATTAGGATAAACTCTGGCTCAGTTATTACATGGATTAATAATTCGAATCTCCCTCATAATGTAGTTGGCATCTACAAGGAATCTGCTTCAGGTTCACAGATCAGAGTAGATAGCGGTTTTATACAATCTGATGAATCATGGAGGTATAAATTCAACAACGACGGAGTTTTTGAATATCGTTGTACAATACACTCAGAAGATGGGATGAAGGGTGTAATCTTGGTGTCATCATAAGCTTAAGATTAATCTCTAGCTATGGACCCATAAATCAATGCTGGAGAAGTTTATTTTTTCCATGATTTTTTTATTCTAAAACCTACTATTTTATGGAAATAGATTTCAATCGAAGTATACATTATTCCAACGATGATCCCGCCAATAACCATCACCGACTCAAATTGCATAAACTATTGCTGTAGAGGATTAATGTTAAATTTACTTATTTGGAATTTGAAGCTTAAAACCTTAACATAATTTAGACGCGACCTATAGAAAAATCATGCATAGTTGAAACTTAAAAATAAAAAGATAAGAATACTATAAAACATGGTGGTTATAACTAAAACATCTAAAGTTAAAACTAGGGAAGAAGATGACATTATTGACATTACAGGGCTAACATCACACGCAATAATAGAAAGCAAAGTAAAAAATGGAATTGTTACAGTTTTTGTGTTAGGGTCAACTGCAGCTATAACTACTATTGAATACGAATCAGGCCTCAAATGTGATTTTCCAAGAATATTATCAAGGATGGCACCTAAAAATTTTCAGTACAAACACGACAATACATGGCATGATGGGAATGGACACTCTCATATTCGTGCGTCATTAATCGGTCCAAGCTTAACTGTTCCAGTGATAAAAGGCGATTTGATGCTTGGTACCTGGCAACAAATAGTATTGTTAGAAATGGATACGAAACCTAGAGAACGCACTGTCATATTTCAAATAATAGGAGAACAAGACTAACCAAGCATCATAGCCTGCCTATAATAAAGCGATATAGTGGCACACTATAACTATAATTAATTATGATTCCAGACGATTTTGTCGAAGATGAAGATTAGATACTTATCTATATATTCATATAAGTAGTGACAATTAAAAGTTAATGCTTAGTCGCCTAAGTGTTGCGACTAAATATGAGGTTTATTGATGCTATAAAGTATGGTCATGAGGCATTTCCGTAGATGGAGATACATATTTTTGACTATCAGTTATGCTACAGCAGACCAACTGCTATTTTACATTTATTTAATGCGCAAATCATCATAATACGCTATGAAAAATCAACAAGTATACTAAATAAAGTAAAAGTACCAAATTGTGAAACGATTCATAATTTGGTAGCAGAAGAACTTGGAGAAGAGAAAGAAATACCCCCGTTTAACATATCATCTAGGTATTGTTATTGTTTTGTTAGCCTCATAGATTTGGTCGAAAATTCACAGATAGTAAAGCACCCTGATAAAATCAAAAGGTATTATTCGATATTTATTAACACAATTGCAACAGTGGCAAGAAACTTTAATGCAAAGCTCTTCAAGAATACTGGAACATTCCTGATATACTATTTTCCAAAAACTTCTGAGCTTTCTTGGTCAGATCAGTCTACTTTTAAAGACGTTATAGAATGTGGTCTAGCAATGCTAGCAGCAAAAGAGACCATGCATGCACAATTCACTGTGGAACGGTTACCTTCTCTACATTACAAAATTGTTGGTGATTATGGTAGAATTGAGGTATTGGATCCTTTCAGCCCTACTCTGAAAAGTTGTGCAAAAATGGACTCTATGGCGTCTCCAGATAGCATGGTAATTGGAAGTGATTTGTATTATATTGTTAAAAGTTTTGGTCATTCGTCTTCATCTTTACCTTATAATACTCACTATGGTTTTACGAGAATTGGAGATATTCAGTTTTCTCATATTCTTAATTATCCATACACAATATATTCCGTAACAGGGGAAGTAAATGGTATCCATTTAGATTTGAATAAGCAAATTCCAAAGTTACATAGCCCACACATCACACGGTAGAACATAATCAGCTATAATGAATCAGAGCTAAGCATACTTCAAGATATTGAGCCTTTATTTCAAACATATGATATAGAAAAAAATAGTGTTATTTCAGTTATTCTAAATCCTCAATTCGGATATGCTGCACTCTATGTGTTGGGATCAATTCCCTTTTAATAATTGAATTAGAACTTTCTTTTCTGTAAAACGTAATAGTAACATACTCCGCCACCACTTGTATGTTTATAGTTTCGCACTGATGCTCAGTATTTCCCGCATTGAATTCATTAATTATTTCATTCCTATCTTGGCTAGAATTCTCTTTAACCAAATGCTGAATAATTATGTTCTTCACTTCTGTGCCGTGAAATTTTATTATTTTTGTGTTGTTATTCATAGGTATAACTTTCTTTATACCAAGTAAATATGTATTCAAACATTTTTAGGTGTCATCGGTTGTAAGCAATTTTTTTGTATGGAGTGCTCTGCTGCTACTAGAGAATATTATTGGATACAGTAGCATTGATTTTATAATCTGGGTTTCATCATATTAATATTTGGAAAATATTGCTTGGAACAAAACAGTAAGAGAATACATGACGAATACTAATCTTCATCTAACGCCCCACTACGATATACATTTCCTTCCACATGTCTTTGTAAAACAGATAACTGCAAATACGTGTATCAGAAGATTCTTAGAACGATTATGTGATGATTATGTTCGCCTTTCTTTGATGAGGCTATTGTTGGTTGGTTAGCTGCTACTAATTACATTTGATCCCGCTTATTTATTACCAATGCGGCTCGCTTATTTGGGAGCTGATTTCATTTATCTTTTACTATCATCTTTTGGTTTTTCGTGAGCTTATTCCAAGTAGCAACGTCAGGAGTATCTGTTATATCGGGTGTATCGTTTGATGTGTTTCTAGAACTTGTCATATCTACAGTCTGGATTGTTCATGTTTTTTTAGATTTTTTTGCAACTTTTGAAGATCGTTTGCTAGTATGATTATTACTATCATTATATGAGGAATCACTGCCTTTATCCGGATCTAGCAAGCTCTCCTTGTCGTTAGTACTCATCAGTAACGCATTCAATATATCTATATCTACTTAAATAAATTGCTATCAATTCATTTCCTAGAAACAATA
>DASQQB010000031.1:0-3983 GCA_035643635.1 Nitrososphaeraceae archaeon
ATTGTTAGCATGAATACAGCTGGGATTTTGATCTTGATAATCATTGCAATATTCGTTATTGTTGTTTTAGCCACTTTCTTTTTTCATATACGCTTATTCTCATCATTTATTTTTCCTACCGCACAGGGTTTGGATATAATAGAGAAAACTTCAAGCGATATCGTCGTCGTGGAAACTTTTATCACACGATAATTTATTGAAAATAGGGAAGCAGAACCCCATTATATTTTTAATTTTGTTCTTATCTAGTTTCAGATCTATTCTTATGCTTCTGGATTTTGGGATATTTTGAAGAACATGTTAAACAGTAGAGATATCCAGACAATGGCTATTGTGATAGTATCGGTGATAGTACTGGGGGTAGGTTAGAGCAAAAGTAACACTGTCAAAAGAACCAAGTTACAGTCTGTCGGTCAGTCAATGTACTATCTCATCCTTTTGGAACATCCGCAGTTATTATAATATCTATAACAATAGACCATCGATATAAGAAATCCCGAACAGTAAATACAGTATGTGGCGTATCGACATCCTTTAGTATTCAGCCAAACTAGGGAAACTCTATAGAAGTATGTGTTATTGATGAAGATATTTTTTCATTGTCATTCATCATTTTTTACTGCACTTTCGTCCATGTATATTATTTCCCAAATATGTCCGTTGATGTCCTCGAAACTACGTCCATACATCCACCCATGGTCTTGCGGTTCTCTTGATTCCCTGCCTCCAGATTCTATAGCCTTATTTACTATCTGATCTACTTTTTCTCTACTTTCAACGGATAACGCCACTATCACCTCTGTATTTTTTGAAGCATCACAAATTTCCTTTTTAGTAAAAGTTCTAAAGAACTTTTCGACCAAGAGCATGACGAATATATCTTCACCAACAATCATACATGTTGCATTCTCATCTGTAAATTGAGGGTTAAACCTAAAACCAAGTTTGGTAAAGAAATCTATTGTTTTATTGAGATCTTTTACTGGTAAATTTACAAAAATTCCTGTAGTCACTATATTCGAATAAAGATTGAATACTATAAATGCTTTGAATTGGCAATGTTCGATTTACATGCAACAGAATTGATCCCCCTATAGTTGGTGTAATAATACAGACTCCGAGCTAGGCAATAAAATTTACATTGTCTTGTGGAAATATATGAATATAGAATCTAAATTAAGAGTTTAGATAATAACAAAAAACAACAATGAAAGATAGTATTTTGTCTTTATATCTAGAACATAATACTGATCATGCGTCTCATAATACAATACTTGTTCTGAAGGAAACTATAGAATTTTAAAACGATAACAATTAGAATAACCGGATAGTAGAAACCAATACTATTTGTTTTGTATATTTTTTTGATACTATCATTTCAGATGGTCTTGTTTGTTAATTCATATTGTTATTCCTACAGATGTTGCTGGCTGCTGCCTCCTAGAATTTTGTTAACTCGAATTATACATGAGGATTTTCTTATTATAATCAGGTTCTTTAGAACCTTCACTATATACTTTCTTTAGACAACAACATTAGTTTCTTTGGCTGAACAACTTAATAGATGCCATCCTATAATAGTATACTTGAAACTCATTGTTATGTGATAGAAGAAAAAACAGTATGAAGGTAAATCCGAACTATGTATAGCGGGAATATAATTAGCACTTTAAAGAAATCAGATGAATCTTATATCAGAATATTTAATCGATATGAATTAAGATTTTTATTTGTTCCTATATGAATATAGATCCTGTCAAATATCTCTCTAAAGTAGACCCTCAACTTGCTGAAGTAATTAAGGTTGTCGGTAAGTATTCAATTAAGATGCGTGATAACGCATTTCAATCCTTATTAGAGTCAATAATTTATCAGCAGCTTGCTGGAAGTGCAGCAAATGTTATCTATAGAAGATTTATAAAATACTTTGGCAACGTGATACCAACACCTAAACAAATTATTTCAAGCTCAGAAACTGAACTAAAATCTAAAATTGGCTTATCAAGTAAAAAAATAGAATACCTAAAGGACCTTTCTACTAAAGTTGTCGAAGGAAAATTAAGGTTAGATCAATTATCGACACTGTCAGATGAAGAAGTTATTAGCCAATTAACGGAGGTAAAAGGGATAGGCGCATGGACTGCAGAAATGTTTTTGATCTTCTGTCTTGGAAGACCTGATGTTTTGCCTGTTACAGATCTAGGAGTAAGAAAAGCCATGTGCAAAATATATTCATTGCCAGAACTTCCAAAACCAGCAGAAATGCTAGCTATATCTCAGCCATGGAGGCCTTACAGAAGTGTTGCTACATGGTATTTATGGAAATCACTTACAAAATTTAATTCAATTGGATGATAAGCATTTTGTTGAAGCCACGGTACTGTTTTGTTTGTGCAAGGTTGAGATTCAATGTGAAAGGTATACAACATATTAGTTAGACAAATATATATGCCATAAAGTAAGTTCTTTGTTGTTAGCCTTATGCTTAATACTTTTTGTTCTGAGCCCATCATCTGTAAACCTAAATTGGATTTGAGTTGAGGATTCGTGACAATCGGCTTACAGATAACCAAAATTAAAAGTTCTCTTCTCTTTTTTCTAACACAAATAACAGACACTACAGACGATCGATCTCATTCTAATAATGTTTTGTATGTTTATCAGGGGACTATTAAAAAGAAAAATGGAGTTACAGACTAGTATTACTATTAACTTGTTTCCAGTTCTCTGATTCTTTCTGCTACACCCTGAGTTTCTTTATCTAAGCTGTCTTTGTATTCTTTGAGTAATGAAATTCGTTCTTCCTTGGTAAGAAAACTTCTAACTCTACTAAAGTCTGTTCCACTTCCACAGCAACCATAACCCATTTGCTATTCACCTCCTTTCTTGGCTTTATACATATCGTATATACGATATACAAAAGGCGTATTTATATATATCGGATACACGATAATATGATGAATGTGAAAGATGCCAAGAATTAGAAATAATGGGAACTATTGTTGTGATATGAGAGGAATGCTAGGATTTCTAATTCTTTTTCTCCTCTCAAAAAAATCAATGCATGGTCAAGAGATTGCAGAAGAGATTGCCAAGAGGAAGGGAGAACGACCTAGTCCGGGAACTATATACCCTGCATTAAGAACTCTGCGAGAAGTGGGATTTATAGTTGAAGAAGATGCTAAAAAAGATGGTAAAATTATAGTATATAGTCTAACACAGAGAGGTAAAAACGCACTTATAGTTGCAAAACGGAAATTTGTAAGAACTTTCCTTGGAGTAATTCCTTAAACCCAGAGTACAGTGTAATGCATTGCATAGTTATCATCTCAAAATCAAAGCCTGAAGTACGTAAACCCCCATCTGCCAAGAGTATTTACTGTCTAAATACAGACAGTAACAGTGATACATATGTGATATGGTATCTCCAATCTTGTCATTCTATCTCTATTATATTCCTCATGCTTTAATAAATAAAAGAACTTATCCTCCTTGCAGCACTTTCAAGCTTGCTTGATACTGTTCAGGTGTGATCTCACCTTTGGCCAACCTAACTTGCAATATCTTTATAGGGTCCTCTTGCTGCTGAATTTGTGCTTCTAAATCTTGTATATCCATAGCTGTTGGCAGCATCTTTGTTAACTGTACTAAGGTGTCCAGATCTGTAAAGAGTCTAATCATATCTGTATCTTCATTTTTCACATTCCCTCTAAGAAGAATTTGATTTCCTGACTGAGCATAAAATGAAATCGATTTTTGACCTTTATCCTGGTTCAAACCAGTTGGCAAAATTAAAGTAGTATCAGGCCATCCTTGTTGAATGTTAATTTTATAAGAAGAGATAGATTCAGTCGCGGTAGCGTCACCGTGTAGGTAACCGTTTCCAAGATTTAAATTTAGATTGAGTTTCGTATATAAAAATATCCCATAGTCATATATATCATTGATGTCCGTCGGGTATAGTTTTGATTGGCTGATAAGCA
>DASQQB010000032.1:0-8950 GCA_035643635.1 Nitrososphaeraceae archaeon
GAAAAGTTTATCATGTCTCCTACTATATAAACGAAACATATAACATTAGCTAAAGGTTACTTTGCCTGGCCATGTTAACGTGGACACAACCTAAACCTTTTATGGATTTTAGCTCTGGCTCCTGCTATGTTATTATCCATGAAGGCAAACAGAATTAGCCATTTGTGAATATGTCTAAGACTTGCTTAATCCAGGTTTCATACATGGACAGATGTAATTGGACATACAATGATAGGAAGAATCGAAAATCAAAATACCTATCCTTTTACTACAGTATTGAAAGAAGCAAGGCCCAATGTTAAATCCTATAGTGGTAAATGGATTACTGATAAATAGTAGCATGTTGCAAAAAATGTGTATTTGTATAAAGAATTGAGATTTCAAGATAAGAAAAGACATTCATTGAGCAGGTTTGGTTAATTCTCTCATTTAGATTTATTTTATAGTTTGTGAATATCTTCTCTTATGAAAAAAAATTGTTCTGCTTGTTCGCGAAAAGTTTCAACGGGTAAATATTGTCTATATCATAATCAAGCTTTATCTGATCTTAAAGATCATTATAAATCGTGGATTACAGCATATGATAAGAATATCTTATGGAATAATTTTTTGAATAAACTGTATAATATGGATGAAACAGGAACTTGGATCAAAGAAGTGATTCTAGTAGAATTAAACGACACAACTTATGTGAATGAAAAGCGAATAAAAAGATAAGGATAAAAAGCAATATTGCTTTTTACTACATTTCACCCATGCCACCTGGCGGCATTCCTCCTCCTGGAGGACCGCCGGCAGATTTGCTTGAGGCAATGACATCATCGATCCTGAGGATCATCGATGCAACTTCTGTTGCAGACTTGATTATCTGTTCTTTTACAGAGAGCGGTTCTACAATATCTAACTTTGACATATCAGAAAGTTTAGCATTTCTCGCATCAATTCCAGTCCATTTAGACCCTTTACTCTGTTTTGCACGCAAATCTGTCATGGTATCAATTGGATCCATACCTGCATTTTCTGCTAGCATAAGTGGAATTACTTCTAATGCTTCAGCGAATTTATCTGCTGCTAGCTGTTCTCGACCAGATAACGTGCTCACCCAGTCTCTTAATTTACTTGCTGCATATGCTTCTGGAGCTCCACCACCTGCAACTATTGCAGGTTTTTCAAGGACGTCCTTTGTTACCATTAATGCATCATGTATAGAGCGCTCAGCTTCATCAACCACTCTTTGAGACCCTCCCCTTATTAAGAGCGTTACTGATTTTGCATGTTTGCATCCTTCTATAAATACCCATTTGTCTGTCTCAACCTTTCGTTCTTCAACTAGATCAGCAGAACCAATTTCTTTGGCTGTAAGATCATCCAGGTTATTAACTACTCGTGCACCTGTTGCTCTTGCTAGCTTCGTCATGTCGCTTTCCTTAACTCTACGTACCGCTAGAATACCTGACTTTGCTAGATAATGCTGTGCAATGTCATCAATACCTTTCTGGCATACCAATACGTTAGCACCTGAGTCTATAATTTTATCAACCATGTTCTTTAGCATTTTATTCTCCTCATCTAAAAACATCTTCATCTGATCTGGAGAGCTGATGTTTATTTTTGCGTCAAATTCTGTTTTTTCAATTTCAAGTGCAGAAGTGACTAGTGCAATTTTTGCTTTTTCTATTCTTTTTGGCATTCCACCATGTACAACTTCCTTATCAAGAACAATACCCTTGATCAATTTAGTATCGCGCAGTGAACCGCCTGCCTTTTTCTCTACTTTGATGTCATCAATATCTACTCTGTAACTGGAATCATATTTTTCAGAAACTTGTTGCGCTGCATTAACTACAAGTTGTGCAATCTCATCAGACTCTTTTGAGACTAATTTTGTCTGCATAGAAGTCTTTGCAACCCTGATTAATTGTTCTTTATCATCACCACTAATCTTTTGCGCTATATTGTTTAGAACCTCCAAAGCCTTAATAGCACTCTTTCTGTATCCGTCAACTATTATTGTTGGATGAACTTCCTGTCCTATCAGTTCTTCTGCTTTTTCAATTAGAGCCCCAGCTAATACTACTACAGAAGAGGTACCATCGCCTACTTCGTTATCTGTTGCCTTGCTTATTTCAACCATCATCTTAGCGGCTGGATGTTGGACATCAATTTCCTTCAAAATAGTTGCACCATCATTTGTAATTGTAACGTCACCAAGAGAGTCTACCAACATCTTGTCCATACCTCTGGGACCAAGACTTGTTCTTACTACCTCAGCTATCAGTTTCGCAGCAGTGATATTATTCTTCTGAGCATCTTTACCTTTTGTCTGACTCGCTCCTTCTTTCAATATTAATACTGGCATTCCGCCAGCTTGACCCTGTTGAATTGACATTTTCTCTCATTCACCTAAAATTTACACATACTTGGCGCCGTTTGGGATATTTTAAACTTACTACAAAAAGCGTATTAAAATGTAGAATTATTGTCCGGTTATCCTTCTCAGGTGCCGATGAAGTTCGTTTTAATTATTAAACTGATTATCGTACTTTCCTGCTGTTATATCAGCGTAGACCTCTTTTGCCGGTTTATCATCGACTTTCATTCCACTACTCACACACGATCCTATTACTTCTTTTACTGCGTTCTTTATATCCCTAGCATAGGAGCTTTCTATTTTCATTCTAGCAATTTTAACAGCACTTTCTAAAGTTATGTTCCCAGCATAGTTTGTACCAGCCGTCCCCGAACCTTTTGTAACACCAGCTTCCTTGAATATTAGTGCC
This sequence comes from Nitrososphaeraceae archaeon, assembly GCA_035643635.1. Taxonomy (GTDB): domain Archaea; phylum Thermoproteota; class Nitrososphaeria; order Nitrososphaerales; family Nitrososphaeraceae; genus DASQQB01. The sequence goes on from DASQQB010000032.1 coordinate 2,781, forward strand.
GCTGTAGGCGGAATTCCTACTTCTACTGTAAATTTCTTAGTTTCTGGATCTACTTCAATTTTAACAGGCACTTTCATTCCTGGAAAATCTTTGGTTTTTTCATTGATCGTATTTACAACTTGCAATATGTTCATACCCATAGGACCCAATGCTGGCCCAAGAGGTGGCCCGGCACTGGCTTCACCACCACTGACTAAAGCAGAAATTATCTTTTTATCAACCATGTGCAATCTGGTTGGTTAATCCGAAATATAAACTTCATTCAACTGCGCGTCTACAAAATTATTATAATATACATACTTGATCACTTAAAGGATAGGTAATAATTTCCTACTATTGATTCTGGATAACTCTTTGTTGCATATAATATATATATATGTATAAAAAAATAACAGGCTGATGATGTGTTCATGTAAATGTCATCAGCATTATGGCTTCTCAACACCTCTCTTAGTCAGCAAAGATCTTATTGACTGCGTCAGCTCTTCGTGCGTCTGTATGTCTTTCTTTCTCATGTAATAGTATAATTCCTCCATGGCAGCATGATAGTCAACTCCTAGATTTTGAGCGATATTGAGAGCGATATTAGACAAGATCAGCCTTCTCATCACTATCTCTGTTCCATATACAGACGCGTCGCTAGTCAATTCGCTGAGTGTGTTCTTGAAATTAGAATCGATGTAGCGGTCTTTGGCCTCTCTTGTCTTGATTGCGAATACATTGCCGATCATACGGGCTTTCATATGTATCTCCTCTACCATTGAAATGAACTCATCGTTGAGAGACTTGTTGTCCAATAGGACTTCTGAAAGTAAGTCGGCCGCGTCCTGCTCACTCACATGCATGTGCTCTTTGACTTTGAATAACACATTACAAGCAGCGCAGCCATTGCCCTTTATGATAGAAGGATTGTCGGTTACAACAGATATTTCGTTCTTTATTATCTGCTCTGCTTCTATACGCGACTTATCGTCTAACTTGACCAACTACAACAAAGACATCATCGTGAGGCTAAAAAGTCTTACATTAATGTGTTGGCACTGTTTCTGGCACAAAACAACATGTCCAATATCTCTTTATTATTTACGCACAGTTATGTGGATATTTTACTATATCGTGCTATTATTGTAATAACCTTGAAACCGATATAGAAAAAGAGTATCAGCTTCACATCATCAAGCGTCATCCAGGTAAACTATGTTATCCATCTAGGCTGATCTTTAACTACTAGGAATACAGGAAAAAGGAACGGAGTGGGAGAGACGACTAAAATCATGCAATTCTTACCCTTTCTATCTACTACGATAGGTTAGAAGCAGAAGATAGTTGTGGGAAAAACCGAATCGAATTAATCATTTTCTGTGCTACTGGTAGAGTTTGAGGAATCATTAACTGTGGAGACTGTAATCCGAAAACATATAATTTGTCTCCTACTACTGTATATATTTCTATAATGTAGTCAGAATGTTCAGATTGTTCTTTGCTAAATGAACTAGAAGATAAATATTCTAGTCTCCATGCAGGATATTTATTATCCGCCGCTCCCACAATAACTGGCATGTTTCTTACTGGAATGTATACTGGAATTTCAGCAACTGCTTTTTCCATATATTTTAATTGTTTCAAGACATAATCATGCGGAGTGCTGGCTTTAATCTTACTGTCGTTGACATCTAGGTGGCTTGCTACTTTTAATATACCTACAGTAAAATCCAGAAGTGGAGCTTCATTTGAATCAAATCTTACCAGGCGTTGTGGAATAGTAAGGACGGGATTATTAGAGTCAAAAGTGATACCCTCTTCTGTCAGCTTGAACTGCTCTTTAATCCAGGAGGATGGATACAACATGGTGAATCCAAATTGTCTATTTGTATATGTAAGAAAATTATTATTATTATTATTATTATTGCTATTACTATTGATACTTTTGGCCTCATTAGCTAACTTGCCACCAACCTTACTGGTGGAAGTTGATTTATCCTGCTCATTTTGCACTTGATGATGTGAGTCTTGATTTTTGGCTAGAGCCGCTTCTAAAACAGAAAAATGAAGTATAAATGAAAATAATAAAATAAAGAATGAAAGTATACTTAACATGAAATAACGGTGATGGATTATACTTCTTCTGATGATGGATATATGCATCACAACTTCCTATTTGTTTGAATGGATACATGTATATATCGTATTTCCATCATTTCGCAAATTATGCTTATAGCGGGAATATTTATGCAAGCAAATCAGGCATTTGTTAAAGGCATGAGTAGTAGTGTCGGTGGTATATCACTTTTTCCAACAGCTCAATCATATAATCTGATATTTCTTACAGCCATGTTACTTTCAATTGCATCTATCGCACTTGTCAGTAATATAAAGAAAAGAGCACCGGAACCAAGGATTGTCATAAAGTAGGTTTGAGGAGCAGGAGCTTTGCCATTATAAAACAACAGTTTCCACATATTTTGTACTAACGTATCTTTTTCTGGAAGCGCTAGAGATGTCGAGGTAATATTTTCAGGCAAAGAAAATAATTATGTTCTAGTCTAAATAATAATGACCTGTCAAGGCCATACACAGACGGTACGGTCATTATCCTTGTTATTCGTAGAGTCTAAGGCTAATCCCTTTTGCCATTTGCTTCGCCAGATCGTTTTAACAATTCATTTGTTTGATTGTAGAACTTAGTATTAGATAGGGTCTTGGCTTCCCCGAAATTGAGATGTAACCTGACCTGAGCTCAAGAGAATGATCACATGATTCCTCCTGATGCTGAAAAGATGTTTGCAAAACAAATGAATGCTACTACCATCTCAATTAATTCCAGCCATGCCTCACTTGTATCTCATCCAAACGAGATTGCGCAATTAGTCCTAAATGCGACTAGAGGTACTAAATAGTGACTTCTGTTTACTTGATGATAATGCAAATTAATATTAGTATAACTGCACTCTAAATTTACAAGTGGTAACATCATCAGAAGATATTCAGATTATTAGTGCTATAATATACGCCACAGCACTATTTATTACTATCATAACGTTTCGACGTACAAAAAGACTTGATCAAATAACATTATCAGATAATATCTTCAAAGAGTTACGAAATTTGGATCTCGAGCTAGCCAAGGTGCCCCCAGGATCTCAATATGATGATACCAGAAGTCAATGGTATTATAGGCTATTTAACACCCTGAACTGGCTGTCATTTATGGTAAATGAAAAGATGATTACAGATAAGAAGCTTATAGAACATATGAAACCTGTTATAGCAAGCTACTATAAGGAGACATTTATGAACAACGTAACAGTAGAAGAAAGAGACTCCAAATTTTATCAAGAATTTACAAAACTTTACCAGACAATCGAGAAATAGATTTTAGAGATACAGTCAGACTATCCATCTCGGCTAATCTAGGTTTATAACAACAGCAGGAATCTTCGAACAAATGAAAAAATTACTAATAGTACGTCTGCTTGCTTATTTGTGTACAAAAGTACTATTTTGAAGTAATGCCTGTACTGTAGGATCAACTCTCCCAGATTCAGCCATGGTAAAGCAATGAGTTGACATGAACTGCTGCGCTCCGCCTAGTCTATTTTCCCATTTAGGCATCATGGTATTTACACAGTTTTCGTTAACTGCATCAATGTATTTGGAGAGCTTTGGTTTGCTTTGCCAGCTGCCTTTTCCAAATCGGAAACAAATTCCTTTTGTACTATTACATCATTCCTTGTTCCAAGTCTAGTAAGATGTCCACCAACATGTGTCAAAGCCATAGTTGTTTAAGGCTATATCATGAGCTTTGACAAACCCTGCAGTGTCTTTAGCAATTGCCAAATATGGAAATGGTGTTGATGGATGCAAAAACATCAGATGTTATACAACCTCACAATAATCCAAACTGTTCTTAATGTTGTTTCTGTTTGTCCAGGCTTCTTGGTCAAACACTGTGTTGTATAACCAGATAATACATAAGAACTTCCTCCCTGCTATTAATCTGTGGATACAAACGAAGCCAATAGGCAAAAAGTCGCCATAGTTACTGGCAGCTCAAGTGGGATAGGGTATGCGACTTCACTAATGTTAGCAAGAAATGGGTTTTATACATATGCTTCAGCACGTAATACCAATAAATCTGCAAGTATTCAATCGATAGCTGATGCAGAAAAGCTACCTTTAAAATTAATTCAGGTAGATGTCACTGACGATAACTCGGTAAAAGCTGCAGTTGAAAAAATTGTGTCAGAACAAGGAAGAATCGATGTACTAGTCAATAATGCTGGATACGGTCTGTTTGGAGCATTTGAAGATCTATCATTGGATGAGATAAAAGCACAATTTGAAACTAATTTCTTCGGTGTCATAAGGACAACCCAACATGTGCTTCCAATTATGAGGAATGGCATAGCTGGTGGTATTATTGTAAATGTTAGCTCTGTAAATGGACATGTGCCATTTCCAGTAATCTCCGCATATGTAGCAACTAAATTCGCTCTAGAAGGTTTGAGTGAATCTATTGCATATGAACTTGAGCCTTTTGGAATTAAAGTAATATTGATAGAACCGGGTGCAATTGGCAGTGGCTTTATGAAAGGAAGTGTTATGTCCAAAAGAGCGCTAGATCCAAAATCGGCGTACTTCGAATTTGTGCGAAAAGTCAGGTCCAAAATAAGCTCTGACCATGAGAATGCAACACAGCCGGAAGAGGTCGCAATGACCATAGGTCAATCTATTTTAAGTGAAAAACCCGAATTTAGATATGTAGTTGGTAGTGACGCTGTTACTCTAATGCAAGCAAGAAAAAATATGCCATATCCTGACTTTCAACAGATGATACGAAAAATAGTACAATAGTTCTGTTGATGTTCAAACATCTATAGGTATGTTCCAATCTATGCATTACAACTATTTTTTAGCGTCAGCACCACCAAAGAAATTGTTAAGCATATTTACTACGAAATCTGGTCGCTCTTCTGGAATCCAGTGTCCTGAGTTGGGAACTTGTACACCTGTAACATTTTGAGCCAACGCTTTCATTCCATACAGTGCATAATTAATGGTAACATTCCCTCCAAATGCTGGAATGTATCCTGCACCTACAGCCAGTACTGGCATTGGAAGCTTAGTCTTTGAATAATTTTCATTTTGAATTGCATCTTCTGGGAATGCTCTGAAGTAGTTAAAACCATCCCGCATTCCACCAGGAGCAGAATAATGGTTAACAAATTCATCGATATCAGCCGGTGTTATTGCGGATGGATTGGCTGCAATGTTATGATAGAACCATGATAAGTACATGCGCTCCTTTCCATCTACAAGTGCTTCGGGTATGTCAGGTGTCTGATGAAAAGGAAACCACCACACTTTTCCTTCAAGCTGAGGAGGAGTAAAACCAGGGAAAATATATTCCATGATTACTAAGCGCTTTACCTCTGTTGGGTGTGCAGCTGCATAAGAATAAGCTGGCTGTGAACCCACATCATGTCCTACTAAAAATATTTGTTTGAATCCCAATTGAGTTATTAACTGATGTATATCTTCTGCAGTAGTCTTACCATCATAACCTGTAAGTGGTCTTGAAGAATCGCCCAATCCACGTAAATCAGGTACTATAACAGTATGATTTTTAGCTAAGGCTGGCATGACGTGACGCCATTCATACCATGTCTCCGGCCAACCATGCAGCAAGACTAGTGGATCTCCATGACCGCCTATAACATAGTGCATTTGAATACCATTAACAGAAGCAGTATGATGGGAAAATGTGACATTATCAATATCAAAAGATATCCCTTTTGAAGCAGGAGCTTGTTCTTGTTGTTGCTGTTGTGCTATTGCATTTTGATTTTGATTTAATATTAATGAGCTAATAAATATGCCGGATATAAATATGACAATCATAAAAAAAGTTGTTGCTTTTACATAAAATGAAAAAAGGCTAAATGACGATGAGCTATCTTTCTTATCCATTACAAAGTCTGGTCGATGGTTTGTAATAAAGAGAGTGGTAATAATTCTGAATAAGCCTACAAAAAACTAGCCTATTAAGTTAGAAATATTTACCGTCAAAGAACGACGATACAATAGTAGAGGACTAACCTACAGGCTCTTGGTTTAAAGACCTTCTTATTGCCATGAAGTACTGAACCCATTTACCAGCAATGTCCAAA
>DASQQB010000033.1:0-2133 GCA_035643635.1 Nitrososphaeraceae archaeon
TTAACAAGGTAAAGAGCCAAAACGGCAGGGATATCGTCGTTTATGGTGGTGCCTCATTCGATTCTTCCTTGATTAAAGAAAAACTAGTTGACGAATTTTATTTGTTTATTAATCCTGTTGCAATTGGAAACGGTATGACCATATTTAAGGACTTGAACGAGATTCAAAAATACACTCTGATTGAATCAAAAGCGTTTGAATCCGGTATAGTATTGCTCCGCTATGAGGCATGACAACAGTGACGCACTATTGCCTTGGAAAGCCCATATTCTGGGGTAGTGCAGCAGTAGCAGCAGCAACAGAAATAATTACAAAAATGGGAGTCAAGTTCCTAGGTACTCCGATAGAACAGTTCGACCAACTGTGTAATGAGGAAGAGATTGTTATGATTGAGATCTCTTGTTTCAAGATGGAAGAGTTTGGACATAGGGACGTAGATGATAAGAACGGCCCGTCTCCATTCTCTGTTGATGAGATAAAGAAACAGCTATGTTTGTAGATTTCAGAATCTCAAGACATGGAATTTTTAATAGTAAAGATATTGAAATTAATTAATTTATTTCTTTTTATCATCTGACAAATCTCAGTCAGATGAAATAGATCATTATCATACACATATAGGTTTTAATATTCAAGCATAATTAAATTCATACAAATGTTTCTATTGGATATTATAAAGCATGGTACACATAATGAAAATATCTGTGATGAGTGCAACAAAAAGTTTTCGCATTATGAAGAACTAATTGAACATGCTAGGCATATCCACCATGAAGTGATTACAAAATGCGACAACTGTGGAAAGCAATTCATTCATGAAAAAGATAGGCTACATCATGTGAGAGAAGAACGCGACAATAAAGTAGATTATAGAACTCATAAATGGGAACATACGAAAAAAGTTAAGGATCCGCAATCGGACGTAGATGAACATATGCATAACTTCGGTGATAATTTCTAAATCTCACTTTATTTTGACACCAGATCCCTCCGAGTTCTTTTGTTAGGCCCTAACATTCTTATCTATCTGACTAAAAGTACAGGGTAATGAGCATGTTACATTACACCATTTACTACACTTCCCATCAATAACCTTTTTATTCGGTTCTTCCTTCATTCCAAAGACTATTAGGCCCCATTAACAGAATAATTTAAAATCGATTCGCTTCAACTAAAGCTTCTGTCTTCACATCTGTCAGACCTGCTTCCTTTGCTAATTGTCTTACTTTGTCAAACCAATATTCTACTTTATCTTTAATGTCAGCATATTTGGCTGCGTTTAATGAATATTCTGAACCGTCTACGGGAACAAGTATCTTGCTTATCCGAACTTCAGGTCTATCTTCAGTGGCTTTAGTTTCTGTCGTAATACTATTTTGGTAGCACTTCGTTAAAAGCAGTTTAACGCTTCCTGCAATAAATCATTAGATGGACATATTTCTTATTAACATGTTCAATTGAATGCTGTAAACAATCTTTTGCATGAGCCAAAGATCTTAATGAATTACGCAACGTATGATATTCAACGCAACGTTGTTTTCATACTATGTGAATATTCAAACGAAGCTCTAACCTTACCTTTGTTCATATTCTTTATCTCCCTCTTAAATGATCCTAGAAAACTAATATCCATAAGAATTCGTCCACGTTCAATTAATGGAGGGACTGGGTGGCTTAAATGTACCGCTCTTCATTTAACTTTTTAGTTGCCGGTTTCGAACGAGTTTGAATAAAAAGGGATCCTTAGCACTAGTGATTTAACATTCCCTCTCCCTATTTTTGGACTCTAACAATACCAATCTGTAATGCCGCTGACAATCCATCGACTACTACCCATGCCTCCTTTATCTTGTTGCCATCAAAATGAAAAACAGTCACACCGACGGTTTCAAATTTCTTATGGGTAGCTGGGATGCCACGAAATTCCTTTTCATGCGTTCCTTCAACAACAAAAGTGGAAGCAACTTTACCAGACTCAGCTATGCTATCTACTATAGTAAACCGCATATCAGGAAACGCAGCACGATCTGAGGAAATCCATTTCTTAAAGTTTTCATTTCCTTCCACATCTTCACCGCGAGCATGGTATACAAAGCCAGGTGTCAATAGACTGTCTATACTGTCCAGATTTCC
>DASQQB010000034.1:0-9440 GCA_035643635.1 Nitrososphaeraceae archaeon
ACCAGACTGGCCTAGCGATATCTCTGCCTGATTTTCGACCTTTAACGCTGAGTGTTAACTCGTATACTTTTTTCAGTCTCTGGTGAAGAGCGGCTTTGGACATGATTTTCTATGCTGTATATGTAAGATATGGGTTTCACTCGTTGCTCTCTTTGCATCTGAATGCTGCTGGAAGCTCGATAACTAATACTGTTCGCAATGTTGATCAACCACCTACTATAGCATAACAATTATTTCGCGGAGAGTCCTTTTGAAGCACATGATAAGACTATGAACTAAGAAATAACAAAAAGGAACGAAGTTGCCTTATAACAAAGCCTGAAAGAGAATGGCTTCTTGGCAAAATTAAAGTCTCAAAAAATATGAATATAGAATTAGAAGTGACATAAAAAAAGAAGATTCAGACTTTCCAACAGCTCGAATTACCATTACTCTTAAAAAAAGGATTTTTGTTCTCGTATGAACGATCTGAGTATATACGCTCAGAATCTGAGTGTCCGCCCTCAGATACAAATACAACAAAAAGAAGCCTTATTCTACCCTCTCTTCACAAACTAGAAAGCCTTGGCCGGGATTTGGACCCGGGACCTTTGCCTTACCAAGGCAACGCTCTACCAGGCTGAGCTACCAAGGCACTCACGCGCACTATATCTGATACCACAGCATCCGCGCCCCCGCTCAGCAGCCAAATACATGAAGGTATCATGTTCCATAAGTCTACGAGCTTATTCTAAACCAGTTCAGTGGTATCAAGTATAGCGAAATGATTAATCAATACTTGTCTGGCCATGGAACAATCATTCTTATTATTGCATATCGTTAATAATACCTATATTAGCGTTACAGGAAATTATTAATTGATGACGACAATCTCTCTTGTATCTACTGAACCAGAACCAAAGGGTATAAAGCATATAATCACCTCGGAAAATTCGCGAGTGCTTCGAGGAACTACTTTGGTCAAACGTGGTTTTGCACATATGCAAAAACATGGAGTAATTATGGATGTTACTAGTGTAGAACAAGCACAAATTGCAGAAGAGGCTGGTGCTGTTGCTGTCATGGTTTTGGATAAGTTGCCATATGACATTCGAAAGGCTGGCGGCGTTGCTAGGACTGCTAGTGTCAAGGTTATCCAGGATATCATGGACGCTGTTACAATACCCATAATGGCTAAGTGTAGAATTGGTCATGCTTCAGAAGCAAAAGTTTTGGAGGCTATAGGAGTTGATATGATAGATGAAAGTGAGGTCTTGACTCCTGCTGATGAAGTACGTCATATTTGGAAATGGGACTATACAACGCCATTTGTCAACGGTGCAAAGAATTTAGGAGAAGCATTGAGAAGAATAGAAGAGGGTTGTGCCATGATCAGAACAAAAGGTGAACCTGGTACTGGCGATGTTGCGGAAGCAGTAACTCATATTAAGATGTTAAATAATGAGATTCGTAGAATATGCTCATTTAGTGAAGATAACCAAGAACTAATAAAATCAGCAAGGGAGATGAAAGCTTCGTTTGCCTTGTTACAGGAAACTGTACGCCTGGGTAGGTTACCTGTAGTTAATTTTGCTGCAGGGGGGATCTCTACTCCTGCTGACGCTGCATTTTTAATGAATCTTGGTTGCGATGGCGTATTTGTAGGCTCTGGCATTTTCAAAGCAGATGACCCCGCTCAAAGAGCAAGGGCCGTAGTGCTTGCAACTACATATCATCAGGATCCAAAGATTGTTGCCGAGGCACAGAAAATGGTGGATGAAAAAAAATCGATGTTAGGACTTGATACAAAGAACCTCGAATTAAGGATGCAGGAAAGAGGCCCATCAACGTGAAAGATAAAAAAAAAAATATTGCAATTGGCATTTTGGGGATCCAAGGTGATATTGAGGAAAACATAGCAGCAACCATAGACGCCTTAAGAACCCTGAAAATAAATGGCGATGTTTATCCAGTTCGTTATCCTGAAGAAATTGAGCAAGTAGATGGCTTAATCCTTCCTGGAGGCGAAAGCACCGTTATCAGCACTTTGATTACAATACAGGGAACGATGTTTCAGTTGATCAAAAGGCATATTTCTGAAGGTTTGCCTGTAATGGGGGCTTGTGCAGGAATGATTTTGCTCGCAAGGCGCGCATATGATAAATCAGTAGGAGAGACTAAACAGCAATTAATGGGTAATTTGGAGATCATTGTAGAACGAAATGCATTCGGAAGGCAGAGTGACTCTTTTGAAACCGATTTGGAAATACCGATTATTGGAAAACAAAAATTCCGAGGTATATTTATCAGGGCCCCTGTCGTTACTGAAGTAACTGGAGGACAAACACAGGTTATTGCCACATTTAATAACAAGATAGTTGCGGTAAAACAAAATAATATTCTATGTACGTCGTTTCATCCTGAATTATCCGGAGATAATAGGCTTCACCGGGAATTCATCAAGACAGTTATTGAGTTCAAACGTAATCATTGAGAAAGGAATATACATAATATAGAGATGCGGGAGGTGGGATTCGAACCCACGAACCTCTGAAGGACGGGATCCCCTATTATACTGATCTTAAGTCCCGCGTCTCCAATTTCTTTTCTTCATTAGCCTATTTGGCCAGGCTCTACAACCCCCGCAAACTTGGCAGTAAATCGACCTTATCATGATCGCTGTAATTAAACTTTATAAAAAATATACTTGGATTAATTATAAGACGTAATTGTATGAATATGTATATACCTTTAGAGTCTGCAATCACAAAATAGGTTTAAATGAGTCAAAGACTAACTTGACAAAAGTTGCTAGAAGATAACAATACTACTATTAAAGATACAACAATCCAAGATAATGATACCGATGATATCTGTTGTGATAATTGCGGTAACAGAATCGAATCCTGCATGTGTGCGTGCCCATATTGTGGAGAGAAGGAGGCTTGTGAATGTTGCCTTTATGACGCTGCAACTGGTGGATAATAAATAAATTTATCTAATTTTCTAAATCTCATTTAGACTAAAGTAACTAGAGTCACCGCTATTTTACGACTGAAAGGTCAGTTAGTTGTATTCAATAGATCCCATTTATCCCACAACCTTGATTTAATTTTTGCCATGGAGACATTATTTTGTAGATGTTGTCGTCGTCGTCAAATAAGGTCCCATGATAAAATAGTTAACAAGGGACATCAAGGAATTTGTAATGTATAAAATCATTTTTCATTTCTGTCTATATCTAATATCTATTATCGCAAAAATACCTATATTCTAAAGCAATAAAAGCAGGTAATGTCAATTACGCGTTGTTGATGCTTCCGCAATCAAAAATTTCAAATTCGCTAACTTGGGTTGTCGGAGGGGCTCAAGGAAGTGGTGTAGACTCTGCAGCTAATATTTTCTCTAGAGCCTGTGCTCAAGGAGGTTTCTATATTTTCGGCAAACGAGAATATTATTCTAACATCAAAGGCGAACATAGCTATTTTACAGTAAGAGTTTCAGATAGACAAATTCATTCACACCTAGATGAAATTGACATGCTTGTTTCTTTTGATGCTGAAACGGTGTTTAGACATGGAGACAAAATTACGAGAGGCGGGGTTTTAATTTATGATTCTGCATTAGTAAGTACAACAATACAAGAAGTTCCTACCCTTGATGACCAGGCTGCTGATAGAATAACTACAATGCTAGAAACGCATAACAAACCATCAACTGTTCAGGGCATGCTTGAATATACGCAGCAGTATAATGGTGCCATCTTATACAAAATTCCATATTTCCATATTCTTAAGGAATTTTCTGACAAGATCCATAATCCTTCACTTAGTAAACTTACCAGGATGGTGAATGTAATGGGACTTTCTGCATCGATGGCAATTCTTGACTTTAATATTGAAGTATTGGCAAAAGCGATAAAATACGTTTTTAGATCTAAACCAAAGGTCGCCGATATCAACGTTGCAGCCGCCGATTATTCTTACAATTATATGAAATCTACATTTGATTTGTCTAAATTCAAATTTAAATTGCCATGCAAAGAACCTTCTTCTGATATAATCCTTGTACAGGGAAATCAATCATCTGCAATGGGCAAGATTACAGCAGGATGCAGGTTTCAAACATACTACCCTATTACTCCTGCCAGTGATGACAGCGAATTTTTGGAATCTAACCAGATAATACAACAAACGGATGGAGGAAAAGGTTCAATAGTAGTTGTTCAAACTGAAGATGAAATAGCGGCGATTACAATGGCTATAGGTGCTGCATTAACCGGGGTCCGTTCAGCAACCGCAACTTCGGGTCCAGGTTTTTCATTGATGGCTGAAGCCCTCGGATGGTCTGGGATGAATGAGGTTCCCATTGTAGTCTCGTTGTATCAGAGAACTGGACCAGCTACAGGCCTTCCAACAAGACATGAACAGAGCGATTTGATGTTTGCAGTCAATGCAGGACATGGAGAATTTCCGAGAATTGTTTTTGCCTCTGGCGATATCGAAGAAAGTTTCTATGACACCATAAAGGCATTCAATTTTGCTGAAAGATACCAGCTACCTGTCATACATATGCTTGATAAAGCGATTGCAAATAGCATTACCACTTGTAACAACTTTAATCAATATAGCATTAGCATAGACAGAGGAGAATTACTAAAAAGTATTTCTGCGTCATCATCTGATATGGGAACAGCAGGTAATTACCTACGATTCAAGCTTAGTCAAAATCCAATTTCCCCTCGTATTCCTCTTGGAACTGAAAATGGAATATTTTGGAATACTGGAGATGAACATACCGAAGAAGGTCACATTACAGAAGATCCCGTTATGAGGACTAAAATGATGGATAAACGTATGAGTAAACTGGAGGTTGCTCTTAAAGAGATACCTGCGGAGGACAAGGCAGCATTATATGGAGGCGAGGACAAGAATGACTCATCAGGAGGTATAACTATAATAAGCTGGGGATCCACTAAAGGTGCAATTCTGGATGCTATAGAACATATAAGGCTAGCGGAAGGGAGAGCAATTAAGTTCATTCAGGTGAGGTTGTTGCAACCATTTCCTACTACACTTATTGCAGATATGTTACAACATACAAAGGTTTTGATAGATATTGAGATGAATTTCACATCTCAGCTGGGGCTGCTTGTGAGGCAGAATTTAAAACGCGAAATAAACTATAGCATCGTAAAATATAATGGAAGGCCCATGTCCATGGGTGAGATTTATAATGCATTAATGAGAATACTCAGTGGAGACGCCCCTAGGAGAATTGTATTAGAACATGGCACTTAAACTAGCAGATTACAAAACAGATATTCATAACGACTGGTGTCCAGGATGTGGAGACTTTGGTATTTTAAACGCCATTCAAATGGCGCTGTTTGACATGAAAATTCCACATCATAAGGCTGCAATATTCTCTGGAATAGGTTGTTCAGGCAAGACACCTCATTTCATTCATACATACGGTATACATACATTACATGGTAGAGTTTTACCATTTGCTCAAGGAGCAAAATTGTCTAATCCGGAATTGGAAGTAATAGCAGTAGGTGGGGATGGTGACGGTTTGGGAATAGGAGCGGGACATTTTGTCAGTGCGGGAAGGAGAAATGTAGATATGACTTATATAATTTTTGACAATGGCGTGTATGGATTAACCAAGGGACAGGCGGCACCTACCTTAAAACTTGGTATGAAAACAAAATCTCTGCCCCAACCGAATGTAAACAATTCAATTAATCCAATTGCCCTCGCATTAGTATCAGGCTTTACTTTCATTGCAAGAGGTTATTCATATGATGTGAGGCATCTAAAGGATTTAATTAGAAAAGCTATTGAGCATAAGGGTCTGGCTTTTTTAGATGTCTTACAGCCCTGTCCTACGTATAATGACATTAACACAAAGGAATGGTATCAAGGGTTCGACAACGACGACGGCAATGACAAAAATTCTGAAACTGGTAAGAAGAATATTCCTAGAATATACAAGCTTGAAGATGCTGGATATGATGGCATGATTCATGCAGAAGAGGAAATAAACAGTAAGAGCGCACAAGTAATCCAAAAATCAAATGAATGGGGAAGTAAAATCCCTATTGGTATTTTCTATCAAAACGAACAGATACCGGCTTATCAAGAAAGAATTACTTCAAGAATTGATAACTATATGGAGAATCCGCCATCAAAACAAAATATCCTGGGTAGAAATAATAAATCTGTTGCAAACATTAGTAGCGTATTAGATGACCTCAGAATTGATAAATAACTGACTGATGGTTTTGAAATGCGCTAACTAAAAATTTTTAATAAATAAAAAAAGAAAAGGGGATGGGAATTTATACTTTCAGTCCCACTTGCTCCACGCGGCCATCCATCTGTATGTCCAAGTATTTAGTTTGGCACCTAGTGCAGCAATAGGCACTGTCAATACAGCTCCAGCACCTGCACCCAAAGCTACAGGGCTATTGTAGAACTTACCGACCTGAGGCTCAATAGGAGTCATATACGGCGGTAGCGTAGGTCTAGGATATTTGAATGCTACTTCCAGCGGATCCCTCACCAACAGCAGATTTATCATGTTGAACATTGGAAGCGAAAGTCCAACTAATGTTCCACCAATAAGTATGGCAGCATGTTTGTTCCTTCGCGTAGCCCAGTACGTAAGATCCAATAACATTGCTGAAGGTATCCATACCGGTACTGTGATAAAGTCATATGGATATCCTAACGCAAACCATGCACCTTTTGCAACCCATGTGTAGATTGTCATAATAGTGGCATAATATGTTGCGGTTCCTGGAACTCCCGTAAAGAGCATGTAGTAAATGGCCCCTACTGCAAGCATAGTCGATTGAGAAATCGAGAATACTACAAATGACGTCCAAGCCCAGTCTGTATAGAAAATATAGTCTCCTGCATTTATTGTCAGCAGTGTGCTGTTCACAGCTACTACAACTATAAATAGATAGTGTGTGGTGCGTCTAAGCCAGACCATTACCAACCTACTCTTAAAGGTTATATATAAAATTTTATGTTAATAGATAGAGTAAGCGAGAATTATAAAGTAAAATATCTTTTAAGAAAATTGTATACAACAATAAATCTAAATAGTTAGAATAGGCTAAAGATCCTATATTTAATTTCTTACGATCGGCTTGCTATGCAAAAGTCTTTGTTCTCAGATGCTAAAAAATAATAGATAAAAAATGGAAAAGACGCAAAGGGTCTTAGCTATGCGTGAATTGGTTTCTCTCCAGTAATCTTCATAATAAAGAAGAAACCAAGTGCTTCAATTACTGTTAGGACAGACAGCGCATAAATACCACTTGGAAGTGGATATGCCCAAGGATATACGGTAACACCTACATAAACTCCGCCTGCAGTGGCTACCCAACACAGCACAAAGCCCAGAATATAAACACCTTTCATGTTTTCGACTCTACGACCGATCATACGCTCAATATCGTCTCGGCCTTCCCCTCTACGTCCACCAGGACCAAATCCCTTTGGTAATGTCATTTAGTATATGATATGAATATTCCCTTTTAAATTTTGCTATTGTAATATAATATAAAGGTCAGCGTTTCTTAGACTTGTAATATTGCAACGAGATATATGCCATCAAAGTTTATGAGATATTGATCTCTAATATACCTGGAGTATTTAAAACTGTAAGGAACTTAGCAATCATTGGACTGACAGTTTATGAATGTATAAAAAAAAGAAAAAAATCGGCTTCAGAATTTGTCCTTTACTTACCCTAGCTGTTATGGGATCGATCTGCTATACAGTTTTCCTTCGAGTGCTAGCTTATACATCTCTGCAACGTATGGATTCTTTGCTGGTGTTTCTGCACCGAGTTCTACTAGACGCGCATACACCCTTACTACATATGCGAGAGCGCCCATGAAAGCTACAACAACTCCCATGTTGAACATCCAGTGATTAGGAACTGAAAATATTTCCTCTACGAACCAGAAGTGCCACATTTCATTAACTCCAATTGTGAACATTGTTGCAAGGTAACCAATAATGGTTATCTTAAGACCAGTGTTCATAGAATTATTTGGACCTCTGAGTATCGGCACTTTTCTATCGTACATAGCCACAAATCCCCAACCTAACGGAAGGGCAATAAAGTGACTATACAGCCACCAGTGTGCGGGTGTAAATGCACTGTCTCTGATAGCGGTCTGATGTAGCGATCCGTCAACAAAGTTGTCTACCTCTACTGATGCAGCTATTGAACCCAGCATTATGACCATAATGTAGATCTTCTTCAGCCTTTGGATTTCCACTTCTTTTGGTATTAGTGCTGGCATTTGTGCCATTTTAGTCAAACATTATTTTGCTGAACTAATATATTAAGATGACAGTTGCTTCTTCTTGATATTATCGATATAATATCGAATTAATAACTTATTTTTTGAAAATAATTTCATTGTATTACGTTAGATTTGGTAAAATATTAGGCATCTACATGTACATCACTAATGATAATCAATGATGATGTACTTGAGGTCTGAGAAATCCATTACAAAATTATAGTAAAGCATATATCTTTCTTCCTTCTCTATTCCCTAGATATAGTCGATATGATGCAAAGTAAGGCGTTAGTCGTGACAGCACTTGTGGCCGTCACGGTCCTGTCTACAGCATTTGCTTTCTTGCCGGCAGCACATGGACATGGTGTACAGGCACAGCTTCAAAGTAGATTTGTAAGAATACAAGACGAATCATTCTCAGCCCAAACATTACATACAGGTGATGAATTAACGGTAAAAGGAACTCTGCAGAGTTTGGTTAACAGACCCCTTAGGGCATGGCTATCATTATTTAGTGAATCAACTAACGCTGGGAATAGATGGGAGTTCATAGCAAGAGATCCACCCGGAAACATATTTGAAATTCCAGCACAAGCTTCGGTACCTTATACAATTACAGCAAAAGCGTTAGAACCAGCAACGTATCATGTGCATACCCAGCTTAACATAGAACATGTAGGTCCAGGATTAGGCCCAGGCCAAACTGTTCAGGTAACCGGACCAGCGATATTGAAACCTGTTCCATGGGGTAATGTAGCATATCAGGTAATTCTTATTGGTGCGGGTCTTGGTATAACTTTCGCAACAAGGCCATGGCAGGTCATATGAGAAGAAAAGCGACCAATCCTTTTTCTTAATTTATTTAATTTTTTCAACTAAAGTAGTTTTTGTTTGGATCCAATTATTATCGGCATTTCACATGCACATAATTTTAATGGGCAAAAGAGTAACCCCACGAAACCTAACCGATAATATCAAGTAATCTAACAGAGCTCGGAAATCTGCCAGAATCAGAGTGTATGTGCCATTGCAGAAGTAGACGGATCATTTGCTTATCACCACATTTTATAAATTTAATAGTTTCCAACAGTATAGTTAACTATAATATCAGCGACTTGGGATGAGA
>DASQQB010000035.1:0-3787 GCA_035643635.1 Nitrososphaeraceae archaeon
TTCGCTCATACCTATCTGCAAAGTCAGTTGCATGTAAAAGACTAAATGTAGTGGGAGTGAGGATATTTTTTTTCTTGCCTTTAGATGTTATTTCTTTGACCAGCTCCGATGAATTCCATTCAGTCATGAAAACAGGTGATAGCTTGGATTTTAACCACTTACCAACTAGCCTGATCTGAGTCGACTTACCTGAACCATCTATTCCCTCCACTACAACAAGTTTGCCTTTTACTTCTAATTTTCCTATGTGTTGTGATAATAAATTATTGTTATTATTTTTCAAATCAAGATTTCTCTCCTTATTTATACTCATAGTTAGAGAGTCTTGCTCTGCTCATGCAACACTCTTCCCATTGCTGTTGTAGTTGCCATCCGACTAGACTTGTATGATAATGAAAGATCTATAATAACATTAAACGCTGTTTCAAATTTTTTTATCGCATTAGTAAATAATATTTCAGGAAATTTAGTATTATCGAAATGCACATTATGCGGCTTCATTGCAACAATAATTCTCTTTTCATTATAAAATGTCAATTTGATATTGCATTTGCTTCTTTCAAGAATACTTAGGATGCCAATACATGCAGAAATTTTTTCAATGGATCTCTTATTTTGAGATGATAAGATCGATCCATATCTTTTGAATAGCCAGTTCGCTGTTTTTGGTTTCTTTGTATGTATTATAGATAATGCTAAAATCAATTGCTCGCAATGAGTTAGATATGCTATATCTTCGTCAATAATCATGTAAAAGAGATTGTATAGACTAGTAGTAACTGGTATTTTTGACATTTGTTTTATAGCTAAGTTAAGAATTAGATGCTCTTTTTCTTTGAATATCCCATTAGAAATTAATGGCTGTATTAGCTCCTGACTACATTTTGAAATTATTCCGGATTCACAATTAGCTCGAACATATCCCTGAATTTTATTTTGTGTTATGTTTTCTTTATAGTATTGTCGTGGCGACTCCAGAAATGATAAAAGAATGCCTTCTCTAAGCCCTTGAGCACTTACAACAATCAGATTAAATTCAAGTTTTTGCATAATCAGCTTAATTATGCATGAACCAGCAGTAATTGTTTCTGCCCTGTTGTTTCCAACAGCATCAATCTTAGCAATTTCATCAGAAGTCATTTTATAAAGTTTCTTACCAATCAAATCAACAGACTGATAATCTATTCGATAATTGTGAATTTTGTTGAGTAGATAATGATGAAAATCTTGATCATATCTTGCTATAGCTCGTAATGTGCCACCCACACCAACAAGAGTGGTATCTAAACTCAGACCAAGCTCGTTTCTGCTTGGAAGCCTTTCCAATATATATTGTTCTAGTCTGCTATATTTTTTCTTGGTAAATGATCTGTGGTTGCCATCATCATTATAAATCTGAGACAGCCTTAGTGCACCTAGGGGTAGAGACATAACTTTCTTAATTTTGAAGTTTTCTGAATATACCATTTCCAAACTACCACCTCCCAAATCAAAAAAAAGGGTAGTGGGTAGACAGATATTCTTTAACGCTCCACCATAGGAATATAGAGATTCTTCTTTGGCTGATAATACTCTTAATCGAAAACCTGTCTTTTGCCAAACCTCTGTTAGAAAATCTTTCTTGTTAGTTGCCTCTCTTACAGCGCTCGTTGCAATTGCAAGTACATGTTCTGCTGATTCAAATTTGATAATATCCCGGAACAATTTTAACGCATTAATGGCACGACAAATTGATGCTCTACTCAGAAATCCGGATTCATGAAGTCCTTCTCCAAGTCTGACTGTTACTCCTTCTTGGCTATACACCGTGTAAGAACCATCTTTCTCTACATAATAATTAGCTAGTTTGGCAGAATTAAAACCAAGATCTATTACAGATATTTTCAATACTCCTGCTTCCGTCCAAATGATTACTATAATGATCTTTATTTCGTTTCTGGTGTAAATTTAGCTATTTTTTTGCTATGTTTTGCTTAACAGACTATATAGTTAACATAGTTCAATTTTATGAGTGTACGTTCTACTATATAGCATTGACAGTGGTAGTTGTGAGTCTCTACTGTATTTTAGCTCTTCCCACCCACGTTGTTCTGTGCATACAATATTGTAGGATTGATAACAAAATAAATTATTCTACACACAGAGCATATTTCGAATAGAGCGAAGTAAATTTATTTTCCCATTTTTCTCATATGTTTTGGAGTAAGTAGCCATTTTAATTCGCCGTGTAAGTTTGGAGGCGTAGAAGAAGTTATTCCGATCCTTGCGAGTCCTGCCTTCTTAAGTACAAAACTTCCGCCTTCACCCTTTCCGTCCTTTCCGTCAGATATTATATCACTTATCATATCAGTAAGATATGGTTCATGTCCTACAATAAGGACAGACGAATATCGTTTGAATTGTGTTGGTGAGGCTAATTTACGGTAAAGTTCTTGCCTGCTACCTTCAGGCTTCAATTCATTCCAGTTTTCCATTTGCTTTTCTTTCTTGAATGTCTTTGCCACAATTGCTGCAGTTTGATGTGCTCTCTTTAAAGGACTGCTAATTATAAAATCAAACTTAATTCCTAGGTCTTTGAGCGAATTTGATATATCTGCTACCTCTTTTTGACCGGAAACTGTTAGAGGTCTTTCAGAATCTTTATTCTTACTTGCAGTGAGCTTTTTACCTGCCTCACCATGTCGCAAAATGAATAAATCCATAACAAAGATATGTTATATACTTATATTATCCTAACCCTACAAATATGCCATCTGAAAAGTAAGTTTTCAGTCTTTATAGGCCATTAACTCTAGATATAGTTATTCTTGGGTGATATAGCTGAACCCTTTCTACGGTGTTATGATACTAATTCATTGGTATCAAGAAATTTATCAATTCTTTGTTGCAAGTTGGTATTAATTTCCGGTATCGATTGATTTCCGTTTATATACTCTATGCTGTAATGTTTTTGCATTCTGCGAAATTCCTTTGCAAGAAGTCGTTGATAAATTAGGAATGAATTTAACATATCATCTGATAATCTGAGATCAGCACCTGATTCGTAATAATCTAGTGAAGAGTTTTTTTGAAATACTCTATGAATTAGCTCGCCCGGGCTAACATCAAGGTAAAAAACTAGATCTGGTTTGATAGCAAAACCGAATAGATTACGTGACCATCTTCTGTCTATTCCTCTGACAGCATCCCTAGCCATAAGTGTGTATATATATCTATCAGCAAGTACAATGTAGCCTGCACGTAAAGCAGGTATTATCCTGTTCTCAAGCTGATCCGCAAAATCAGCAGCGTAAAACAAACTTAATGTTCTCTTTCCAAGGGCAAAATTTCTTTTTGCTTCAAGTATTCCCTCACTAATTAATTCTGAACGTCTCAATCCTGTATTCAAAACAGCATGACCATCTGATTCAAGTTTAGAAGTTATCAATGTAATTTGTGTGCTTCTACCTGAAGCATCGGGTCCTTCTATCACAATGAATTTGCCTTTAATTTCAATTTTCTTCAAATAAGGGATGCTGTGACCATAATATTCTACCGATCTGGCAGCCATTGAAGGTATTGGTAGATTGCTAATTTTTTGTCTCTTAGTTGTTTTGAGCAAGTCCTCATGCTTTTGTTTTATTTTGATCAGTGAATCTGTCACCACACCAACGCCAATTCTTTTCTCATCTCGATGAATTTACCAGACCTTAACCAAATTTGATAAATGTTCTAAATTTATCATAAAGCTATTTTTTTCTTCTTCTTGATCTATGCTAAACCAAAACGTGTTTCCATAATATTTTTC
>DASQQB010000036.1:0-35986 GCA_035643635.1 Nitrososphaeraceae archaeon
ATAAATACGATCCTTGTTCCTGGCTCTTCAGCACCGGCAGGAATCAATACTATAAAATCGTTAAGAATGGGCGGATATAAGGGTAAAATCCTCGCTACTGATTCAAGCTCTCTGTCTGCTGGCTTTTTCATGTCTGATATCAACGAGGTAATTCCTGAAGCGGATAATGCTTCTTTTCTGGATAGATTATTTGAAATAGTAATGGCTAATGACGTTGAAATCCTAATGCCTTCCTCAGGTTTTGATATATATCCATATAGCGAAAACGTAGCTGCGTTAGCAAATCTTGGTGCCAAGGCTATAGTTAGCGATAGAGAAGCTCTGGAAATATGTCGTGACAAGATTCAAACTTTTCAGAAGTTATCTAGTAAATATGATCTTCCCTTTACCACGTCTGACCCAAACAAGGTAAAGCAGTTTCCAGTTATCGCAAAACCGAGGTTTGGTAAAGGAAGTCGTGATATCATAAGAATCGATGATGAATCCGATCTAAGATACGTTTATTCGAAATTCGAAGATATGATATATCAAGAGTTTCTTCCAGGAAGAGAATACACCATTGACGTACTTTCGGATTTGGAGAAGAAACCTTTGATTGCTGTCCCCCGGATACGAATTCAAACGAAAGGGGGCATTTCTACAAAGGGAAGGATTATTTTAAATCCTGAACTAGAATTGACTTGCAGGCAAATAGCCGAACGCGTTGGAATTAGGGGCCCTTGCTGCATCCAAATGAAGGAGTCTACTGATGGCATATTAAAGTTAGTGGAAATCAATCCAAGAATGGGAGGAGGAACAATTTTCTCTACACTAGCAGGAGCAAATTTTCCTAAAATGCTGGTTGATATGGTAGAGGGAAACGAAATATCGATCCCCAAAATCTCATCTGTAACTATAGTGCGATACTATGAGGAGATCGTGATAAGAGATGAAGAGCCAAAAATTCCTGTCGGTGAAGACCTACTGCCGAGGACAAATATTCCCAGATAGAATTGGCTATCGTAATCATGTTTTCTATTGCAGGCTTTTCACAGGATACTCCTTTGATACGAAGATTTACGGCAATATCACAGGGCCAGTAACCCGTTATTTTCATAACAATAACAATAAAACCTAGTGTCATCCCTATCGCAACTAAAATAGAGTCCCACATACGCCTCTTGTGTTTCTTAGCCTTGCCTGCCTGTGGTTTCTGAGATTTCTCGTCATTTTTGTCAGTCATTTAATATATTTTTTCTCCTGTCTAATCCTTATCTCCAAGCTGTTTTTTTGATAGTTAATGCTGCATAAAACGTTAGCCACGTATATACAAATGTCGATAGAAATGTAAATACCGGCCTATACAGCCAAAGATCACTTCCTGGATTTCGCAATCTATGGTCCACCCCATAAATCATTGAGGAGTAAAATACTCCTAGAAAAAGTAGAAATGATGTTATATAATCACCACTCAAAGGCAGGAGGATAAGTGCCTTGATCAGCACTACCGGACGCATGAGTTTTAGGCTTAGCATCAGATAGTATATCAAGGGAGCAGGCATAGGCCTCTTCCAATATATCCCACCTGTTGAAAAGATGCTCCTTATAAAGCTCTTTCTCCATCTTATTTGCTGTCTTATAAGGGCAGGAAATGTTTGGGGTACACCTACATTGACCCCGACGCTAGGGCTGTATAAAATGCGCCATGCAGACTTTGGACTCTTTTTTTGTACTTCCACGTCCGGATCCGACGAAGACCTCATTGAATCCAGATCATCCTGTCCTGTTTGTAGAATTGGAATAACCTTATTATTATAACCCGGGTTATCTTTTTTATCAGATTCTGGTGGTTTTGCACCAAGTACAAAAGCTGTCATGCGTCTATCCGTGGCAAATTTAAACTCGATTCCAACAAACCTGTCATGAGCCCATGCGTGCATGATAGGTTGAACTGCCGCTCTCCTGTAAGCACTAAGGGAGCCAGAACAACAAGTAAGCGATGAATATGTTGTTTCACTTCCCTTCAAAAGTCTACATGAGCCGTCGATATACGCACCCTGCATTTTTAACAGGATGTTTCGACTAGTTTCGGTGCCTTTAACTCTTCCATGAGAGGTAATTGCTCCTATTCTATTATCTGACAAGAAAATCTTTACTGCGTTTTCAACTGCATCGCTTACCATGTCGCAGTCACTGTCCATGAAGAAATAAATATCTCCCTTTGCAACTTCTGTTGCAACTTCAATAGCCTGTTTCTTACCTACACTTTTAGATAAATGTATTATTTGTAAAGTCGAATTCTCTCTCCGTAACTCATCTAGTATTTCTGCGGTTTTGTCTGTACTGCCATCATTAACAATAATAATTTCCTTTCTCTGGTACGTCGAATTGATACATGATTGAACGCAATTCCTGATATTATCCTCCTCGTTTTTGACTGGTACTACGATAGTAATAAGGGGGCTATTGTTCTGTGAAAGTACAATGTTTCTTGCCTTCAAATAAGGGTCTCTGAACTTCACATATGCCAGGAATAGAACAGTGAAGAGAAAGATAGATGTAAGAACACTGTAAAGTCCTACAAAAAAATCTACCACAAATAGCAACCAATATATTTTCAGAGCAAGCACGGTAGCCACTGCTGCAAGTATTAGGTATCTTACAAACCACCGCTTTTTATCTACTTCCCTATACTTTGCTGTTTGTTGTTGACTAGGAAGACTCAATTGGAAAAGCCTCCTTCTCCTCTGAAACTCGGTACACTATAATAGTGGAAAGTAGAAAAAAGAAATCCAATCGCCCTAGTTTCGCTTTTCATGATTACAGTTGTTATATAATATGGCGGGTTTACTATATTAATGCATTAAGAAACATTCGCATAAAAATTCTTACATTGGATAAGATAATCGGTCGGCAGGAAAAATGTTCTAGAGTGGGAGATTGCATTGGATGACTATTTTTGATCCTCGTTCTAGAATGTCTGGCACGATTCAAAAAATAAAATCATCTGAATGGTAAATGTATGAACCATACAGACTATTTCATTTAGGAGGTTCTATTTCCCTTACACTTAGATCTTTAATATCCGCGTCATTGACGTTGTCCCATCTGAACGTCGCTATCGGTCCTCCCCATGTTATAATCTGATCCTTTTTGCCACCACATTCAGTACCCGCATCGCCAAATCCTCCGCTATCTGTAAACTGATCCACTTTTTTCCAATTGTTGTCAGAGTCCTTGTCAAGCCACATTTCTAACTTTACTTGAGTTTTGCCATCATGTTCGACATTATAAAATACGGCCTTGAATCCGACGAATTTGTCTATGCTAGATGCTCCTGAGTCTTTAGAATCTGTAAATAGATAATGCACATGCCACTGTTCTTTTGCAAACCTAGTGTTGCCATTAAAGAATAGGTCCTGTTTGTACGCGGTGCCTTCGCAACCCTCAGGGGCTCCACTTCCTGTATGCCTTCCTCCTCTTGCATACCAGGTCCAGCTGTCATCTTCTGTGCCCTTGTTGAACTTAACATATCCTGTCATCTCAATGTTCTTCCAATCATTTGGAGACTGCATATAACCCTTAGATTCTAGTTTCTTTTGGTCAAGTGTCTTTATAGATTCAGGATGATATCCTGAAGAAGTAAACACACCATATCTGACTTGATCACTTTTCACTTTCCAGCTGCCATCTGAATTTTTGCTGAGCTTTGTTTGAGGATCTGTCCTATCATCATCATTTGGATTTTTCATATTCATAAACCATTCTTCTCCGTGTGATTTTGTCGGATAGATCTCTTTTATTCCGAACTGATCTAGACCCTTATCCTCTGCCGTTTTTTGTACCTGCACATTTACTACAGCAGTTTTACTTTTTGCTCCATGGGAATCAGTAGCTTCAAATGTAAAAACATCTGTACCACTGAAACCAGAGTTAGGTGTGTAGAAGAGACTGTCTGGTGTTGGACCATCGCTTGTCTTACCATGTTTAGGAGCCTCTATCACTGAGAATTTCAACTTGTCTTTAGCATCAGGATCTTTGGCGGCTAGGATAACCTTAACCGCTTTATTAACATCAGTTTTAATATCTGTATCTGATGCTGTGGGCGGACTATTGTTTTTATTCTCTACAGGAGCTTTTTCAACTTTAATATTTACTACAGCAGTTTTACTTTTTGCTCCATGGGAATCAGTAGCTTCAAATGTAAAAACATCTGTACCACTGAAACCAGAGTTAGGTGTGTAGAAGAGACTGTCTGGTGTTGGACCCTTGCTTGTCTTACCATGTTTAGGAGCCTCTATCACTGAGAATTTCAACTTGTCTTTAGCATCAGGACCTTTGGCGGTTAGGATAACCTTGACCGGTTTATTAACATCAGTTTTAATATCTGTATCTGATGCTGTGGGCGGACTATTGTTCGACGGTTTAGTCAGTGGTGTAGTTTGAGGTGGCTGTGAACTGACGTTCTGAATACCTTCTATCGACACTTCCGTTATGCTAGCCCATTTATTTTCTGTATTCCCATTAATGGTAATCTTTAGATATCGAGCATCAATTTTAGGAAGGTCATATCTTTCTGGGCTTAGAGTCTTGCCGCTGCTTTTACCGATAAAAACCTTTGCGAAATTTACTCCATCATTAGAAGCAGATATTTCAAAACTATTCTGTCTAATGTTTCCTCGGTACCATGAGATATCCACACTGCAAATCGGTGATGACTTTGCTAGATCAAATTGAACCGACGATCCTATTCCAAAATTTGACCATCTGGTATCAGGGTTATTATCTATTAAATTTTGGGGCGAATGAGAAGGAATACTACTTATTGAAGAAACGCTATTAATGTCAAGTTTTCTACAACCTTGTCCATCAACAGATAACTCAGCTATGCCTTCACCATTTTTGTCCGGCTTTTCATCAGTTGTAATCTTTAGATATCGAGCATCAATTTTAGGAAGGTCATATCTTTCTGGGCTTAGAGTCTTGCCGCTGCTTTTACCTTTTAAAATCTGTAAAAATTTGATTCCGTCTACAGACGCTGAAATGGTAAATCTGTATAGATGTTTATCTCCATTAAGCCAAGCAACTTTAATATCACATAGGCTTTTCTGGGATCCAAGGTCTGCCTGAATATAGGGTTTAGCACCCATGGCAGACCTGATGGTGTCGAGTCTATCATTTATTGCATTTTTAGCTTTGTTATTTTGGTGAAATCCGGATGTTATAACTTTCTTAATAGAGATCGTTTCGCAATTACTATCTTTATTCGTAATAATGCCAAATATTTTTTGGGGTAGACCAGCTGTTGCGACTGAAATTACTAATAAGCATAATAAAGCGAAAACAGTTTTTTTCCTT
The DNA here is from genome assembly GCA_035643635.1 of Nitrososphaeraceae archaeon. Classification (GTDB taxonomy): domain Archaea; phylum Thermoproteota; class Nitrososphaeria; order Nitrososphaerales; family Nitrososphaeraceae; genus DASQQB01. The sequence goes on from DASQQB010000036.1 coordinate 5,338, forward strand.
AACATACTACCTATTAGGGCACTCATTTTCTGGTCACGAGCCCCTTCACAATAAAACATATTCTCTGGCCGTATGGATGTATGGGAGTCGACGACAGAATTAAACAAAATGAGCCCAACAATAATATGCAAAATGAATTTTGATTTATCATATCCCGGTTCGATCAAAGGAGCCCTTGGGAAATTAGTATTTATGAGAACCCCTCGTTTGTACTGCGCCTAGTCATAGTGCATATTGAATATAAATTTCCATTTATCGTATCACTCTTAACAATTTAATTATAGAACTATCCGTTGTTCTGGAACATTGTTGAAGATTATTGTGTTGCTCTAATTCGGCGCAACAGTATTAGGTCGAAAAGCACTAATTAATTTTGTTATAATATCGGGGCTGCATACTAATCCTCTGTTCACCGGCTATCGGACTACTTTTTCTGGACCAATAAGATATTTTGAAGATTAGCCTTAAAACCTTACGATTCGAAGATTTTAACTTAGAAAATGCTGCAAATGTTAATAAGTGGACCCGCAAGTACATTAGTATACCATTGCTGTCTAAGACTCAGAGCGAAGCAATAGCGAACAATGAAACAAAAGTCGATTATTCGATCATTATTCCTACATATAATGAGTCTCAAAACATACTCAGATTAATACGCTCTTTGGAAGATTGTCTTCCACCCGATATCCCCTCCGAGATATTGGTCGTCGACGACAATTCTCCTGACGGCACAGGTAAGATTGTTGAAAAGTACGTTAGGGACAGTAACTCCCTTATCCGTGTAATTCATAGACAAGACAAGCGCGGCTTGGTGTCTGCTATTTTGGATGGAATAGCCAACTCAAAAGGTCAGTATCTCATTGTGATGGATGCAGATTTCTCTCATCCTCCTGAGACTGTACGTGACATTGTAAGAGAATTAAATCGAGATCCCGGATGCATAGTAGTGGCTTCTCGATATGTAGAGGGGGGATCGATTAAGGGATGGCCATTTAAGCGACGATTAATTAGCAGTGGCGCCGTAAAGATTGCTAGACACGGACTCAAAGTGTACAACGTCAAGGACCCTATGTCGGGTTTCTTTGCGGTCCCTCGTCGATTGATGCAAAACATCAGGATAAACAGCTCAGGATATAAAATACTTTTAGAAATACTGGTCAAGACTAGGGGGACCAGAGTTAAGGAAATTCCTTATACTTTTGTAGATAGGAAGTCTGGTAAGAGTAAATTAGATTTAAACGTCGTGATAGATTATACACGAGCCGTCTGGCATCTTTATAGATACGGACAGCATACAGAAAAAAAACTTCAATCGGAAAAGACTCAACAGCGGCGCAAATCAGTCATATTTTTATCGAAAGCCGGTAGGTTCTATACGGTCGGTGCAAGCGGCTTACTACTAAATTATTTGATTTCAATCATTTTGCTGCAAAGCAGCATACCCAACCTTGGCTATATGCAATCTACGCTTATAGGTATAATCGTCTCAAATTTATCTAATTTCTTTTTGAACAAGGTTTGGACATTTGAAGATAAGAATTTTCGCTTTCGGCATACCATACGGCAATACGGGCTCTTTGCTGCATTTAGCTCTGGTGGAATAGTAATTCAGTTGATCACGCTATATCTATTGGTACAGTCGGGATTATCGTATGCGATATCGTTGATTATTGCTGTAGCTCTTGCTTCGATTAGTAACTTCCTTTTGAATAAAAAATGGACATTTAGAGAGAAATTTTGGGGATGAAAAAACCTCTTAATGCGCGTGGAATGATGCTCCATACTCTAGCAGACAGCAGTTGGGTAGTTCTAGAGTAGGTACGTGTAGCATCACATGAACAATAATCTCTGATAGATCAGCTGATGCAAAAACAGAAACATTGACTTAACAGAGAACAACAACAAAGATCGTCGATGGAATCTTTACATCTCTTTTGGGTTTCTAGATGTAAGCCATCATTCTTAACATCGAGCCAATTCTTTTTCAAGAATAAAATAGGTTTTTGAATCGAGATCAGTTACTATAATGCTAGGGTATACATTTGTGACATTTTAAGGTCTACGAGTTAGCCTCTCATTATCTCTGCATGGGTTTGGTGCTCATTATACGAGTCAAGAAGCTAAATGGGAATAGAAATATCGCTAATGCAAGAATGCATAGACTAATGTTGCTACTATCAGGGATTATGCCTTAAAGTACCAATCTTAAATCTATGAAACCTCAATAGGATCGAATTGTAATTAGCTTCTGGCAGACTGGTTGGTTCACTGGGTATTCACAGCTGACCCCGTAGTATTACCCGTTGGAGTTCCATACACATCATGATACGCATTTTGCACCACAGTAAAATATTTGGTAGGTTGTATATGGCCTCCTGGACCCACGGTAATTAAATTAAAGTTGGGTATGTCATTTGTATGAAAGTTCCAAAGCCAGTATGTCATTCCCCAAACGTTCATCTCTTTGAATTTTTGAGCAATCGTATTTGCCTCTGCTTGGGTTATATCGCTGATATCTGGATTGATCTCAAAAGAGGTTTGATTTTCCTCGTTGGTAGTTTTTTGACGGGTTACTTTGTTCCACTCACCAACATATAGAGGAACTCCTGCTAGTTGAGCTGCCTTTGCGTAAATGTTCAGTCGCTTTTCAAAAAAACTACCTGGAGTTGGAACACCGTATCCACTACTAACCTTGAATACTACATTGCTCTTATCACTTGGAGCCATTTTTGCCATGTTCTCGGCCGTAAGATCAATGGTCGGATCATTCGGGCTTGAGGGGATTTGTTGGCTATATGCGATGGTCTTGTGTGTTACTTGTCTTAATGCATTTGTCATAAACGTATTAAATGTGCCAACCTTTTGCCATTGGTCATCGCTGTGGACTTGAGGTTCATTAACTATTTCGTATCCAAGTGTGCTCTTGTTTTTGTCTACTGTATTCACGATATTCTTTAAAAAGTCTGCTAAAAGAGTCCAACCATCTGTTCCCGTTGAATCCTTAATCGCTCTATTCCACCAAGCATTCCACCATAGTTTTGCAGTTTCGTATTTGGGACCTCCTCCACTACCGTAGGAATATGTTGAATTATTAGAGAAAAGAAAACTGGGAAACCCCGTACCCCGCTGTGGGTTTAACCACGAAGAGGTATGAAATTGATGGTTGTCATATAATACGTTTATCCCGTATTTATCGCCAGCACGTGCCACATCTGTCAACTCTCGAATAAATGCCGACGGATTCTTGACGTACGATTCCCAAAAGAAAACATAGCGAACATGATTCATGCCTGCTTGAGAAATTAACCTAAAACTGTCGTCATAATAGTTAACTGGGAGATGTGAAGAGGAATTTTTTATTTGAGGGATGCTTGTAGAGTAGCCGCGCATGTTTACTCCTACGTAGGGAATATTTGTTTTAGTTTCACCAATAGAATACGCATTACCGAATGGCTGATTAATAGAAAAGACACCAAAGATAATGATAGAAGATAAAATTAATAGCAGGGATATTTTTTTTGTACCTGTTGATTGGTATGTATTTTTACCTTTAGTCTTCATCAGTTTTTTATTATCTGGTGAAAATATAAACCTTATCTAGTCATTTTATAAGTATGCAATAGTGTTTCTACTAGTTTAAAGCGATATAAGATACAATATTAACTTAAATATCTTATTTTTAGTAAATACAATTTGCTCATATTTGTCCAGGCATTTCGCTAATTGTTTTATCTCATATCTGATTGCATGGTTGCTCACGTTGTCTTTGCTTGCTCTTTTCAGTGTTACACAGACAAATCTTTCGCCAGTTGCATCAGCGCTTTCTATCCATTCCCTTAATGATTCAAGTAGTATTCAAACCAAAAATAATAATAATAATCTTGCCGAGGATACAATCAATAAAAATCCTACAACATCAGACAAGAAGCTTCCTTGTGTTCAATATGATACCAGCAATAGAAGAATAAACGTTTGTGGGGGAGCTGTTAACCTATCAAACATATACTCTATCGTTCATAGCCCGTCTATTTTAAATCAAACGTCCAACAAAAATTGGTTTCTTAATGCCAATATCACTATAGGTAACAAGGCTACCTTGTTTATTAATTCGACAGATACAGATTGGTTAAAAATAAACTCTACCGCAGGAGTAGCCTATTCTATTATAGCAAGGGGAAATGGTAATATAGTAATAGATCACGCCAGGATATCGTCTTGGAATTCCAGCGCTAATAATTTCACCAAATTAAAGTCAGGAACAGAACCCCGGGCATACCTTGTAGTTTCCGGAAGCGGAGGCCAGATGAACATTACTAATTCGAACCTGAGTTATCTGGGATATGTGACCTTTAATCGGGCCGGAGGCGAGCGCGGATACACAAACGGGATAGCATATTACTCTGGTAATGGCAGCATAATTAAGAACAATATTATATCATATAATTACCGAGGCTTTTATTCGGCTGGGATTTCAAATATAACAATTGAAAATAATAGAGTATTTAATAACTTTGAATATGGTTTAGATCCTCATACAGGGACATCGGATCTCAGGGTTTACTCAAATGTAGTTAATAATAACGGCGATCACGGTATAATTTGTTCACAGTTATGTAACCATATAATGATTGAAAATAATACCGTCTACAACAATAAGGGCCACGGTATTGACTTAGATTTATTTGTACGCGATTCGACGGTGAGCAACAATCAGGCGTATGGAAACAATTACTCCGGTGTAGGGATCTGGGCTTCCCATGGTAATCTAATAAAAAACAATGTTTTAGATAATAATTCATTTGGAATAGTAGTTACGCATGGTTCGTATAACAACAGTATTAAGGACAACTTGATAAATCGCAGCAAGGCCTACGGGATTTATATGTATGCAAATTCAACAAAGAACAAATTTCAAGTGAATACCCTTTTAAGGTCGCAAGGTAACCAAATTTACTTGCAGGACAATGATACAAATGGCAACATATTTGTTGGAAACAAAATAGGATCTGGGTTAAGCAACGGGATTCAATTCTTCAATTCTTCTGGCAATATTTTTTCCAAAAACGATCTATCTAACAACAAGGGCTATAACTACTATTCAAAAGTAAACAGTACTAACATTATTAGGGATACTGTTTTCCGTGACACAAAACTGCGTTTTTTTGATAATTCAAGTAAATACATTATTCAACAGACCGATAACAGGATGACTGCCAATGACAAGAAAATACCAAACCTAGTTTATCCTACGAATGTCACTGTTCTCTTGAAACCAGTCAACAAAAATATAACATTAACAACTTTGGATATGGTCGTCATACCCTCTTCAAATCACACAGAAATTTCGTCATTTAGCAAAGACTTTAACAGTAACCAACGAGAGAAAAAATGGACTGAGATCTCTCCACTACCATCAACTAAGACTAAATACACCGTTGGGGGTATGATACCTAATACTCCAGTCATGGTAAATGTCAATGATTCACTTTGGAATGTTTATACGTCAAATTCCTCAGGGCATGTATCCTTTGTTTATGATGGGGAAAAAAATGTAAGGCCATTTGAGCTTGTAGCGAGCAGTTCTCCCACGATTGCAATATTGGCAATTCTAGTTTTGTTGGTTGGTGCTTTTTCGTTGTTGATTATCGTTATACGAAAGAGAAAAAAACACAGGGCAAGAAACATAATAAAGTAAACTGAATATTGCTGATCCTCATTATGCAAAGTTGTTGGCAAAGAATATCCGTGTGAATGAATTCAAGGGTTCCATATTCAGAATGGAACAGGTACCGCTCGACTGAGGCCCAGTGTTGATTATCATTAACGTCTTATCTTCGTTTTATCTAACGGAAAACCTAGAGAAGAACAAAACTCGACCTTTTGCTCATCGACATCTGCACACAGTTGTTACTGGAGCCTCTCGTAAACTTGTTGTAATTCTGCCATTTCTCCCACTTTCTTATTGATATCCAGAACGACTTGTAATAGATCCGGACTGATCTGGAGTCTTTTTGCGAATGATGCTAGAGCGATAGTATCTTTAGGAAGGCAGGCCCCATCAAAGGGTTTTCCGGCTTTAGTGCCATACTTGCCTATTCTTCTGTCTGCAGCGACACCAGAGCTAACAAGCGAGTCGTCAATTCCCATCTGTTTGCATATCATGCCAATTTCGTTAAAAAATGATATTTTAAGGGATAAGAAGCAATTCGATGCGTATTTTATCATCTCTGCGGCGTCGAAGCTTGTAGTAATAATATTTTCTGTCAATTGTTTATAAATTGACACTAAAGCAGAAGAGGTTCCCTTACTTTCCTCTCCAACGACTATCCTGTCTGGTTTAAAGAAGTCTTCAAGTGCAGTGTCTTGCCTGAGAAATTCGGGATTATAACACACGTCATAATCTTTTCCCCTTCTTGCTCCGGAAACCTTTCGATCTAAATAATCAATAACTACATTTCTCATAGTCCCAGGTAACATAGTGCTTCTGAAAACAAGAAGATGAGGGCGATTATTTTTGTCCTTCTTTTTTCTTGTGACACCACCGTCGTTTAACGCACTTGCAATATTAAACAACGCGGAATTGAGTTGCGATAGATCTTGCTGACCGTTGTCACCGTCGGTTGGTGTGTTTACACAGATAAACGTGATATCTGATTTGGACAGAACGTCTTTAACAGTATAAACTATGTCGTAACCCTCATCACGCAGAGTCAAAAGCCTCTGTTTAGAAATATCATAAAATGATATCTTATGTCCTAGCTTATGAAAGCCTTTTCCTGTAGCAGTTCCTACAACTCCAGACCCTATTATTCCAATTGTGACCATCTAATTTAACTCCTCAGTGTCTTTATCAATACTTATAGACATATCGAGTTAAAACAAAATGATATTTATGTCCTACTACTTTTTTTTATTCTATTTAGTTTCTGATTATTTCCATAAATCTTTTATCAGTTGATATATAAAGAACTTTTCCCTCCAATCCTTTTGAAGGACATATGCGTGTAAAGTTGGGAATGCTGTTACTTATCCCTATATTAGTAGGAATTGTCCTGTTATTGATTTTAAGCTTTTCACTATTTTCTCCTCCATCTTACGATTCCTATAGCATAATACATTTTATAAGGCAGATTACCGCATTATTCGCCACAAAAGTTATAGGTCCCATTTTGAAGTTTATGGATTCCTATGGAACTTATCTTCCCCTGGCAGCTATTGGTTTATGGAGATGGGGAGTATGGATAGTAAAAAAGATCTGTTCGTATTTTTATAGTCCAATCTCACTAGAGATTCCCCCTTATCATGATACTATGACAATCATCACGCCTGTGTATAATGAGAATCCGGACGTTTTCAAAAGAGCATTAAATTCCTGGGAAGCCAACAGACCAGATGAATTAGTGGCAGTAATTGATCAAAGTGATAGAAGATGCGTCGAAGTTTTCGAACAATTTTCCTTAAACAAGCCATGGGCTAAATTAATAATTACTCCAAAGCCAGGAAAAAGACGTGCGTTAGTAGATGGTATTCTGAACTCAAGTGGCAATATCCTCGCTCTAGTAGATAGCGATACGATTTGGGGCGAGAATATAAAAAATACGGTCCTTGCACCTTTCATCGATCCAGAAATAGGAGGCGTTACAACTAAGAACCATCCGATCGAACTAAGGTCTGTTTGGCAAAAGATGACCGATATTTTCTGGGATTTGAGGAACTTTCAAGACCTTCCGGCACAAACTGCAATGGGTAAGGCAATGACTTGTCTTACAGGAAGGACTTCTCTTTATCGGAGGGAAGTGATACTCCCAAAACTAGACTTATTTTTAAATGAAGTAATCCTGGGAAGAAAGAAAGAATCAGGGGAAGATAAGTGCCTTACAAGGATAGCCCAACAGCAAGGATGGAAGACATATTATCAAAGTAATGCAGTTATATATTCTTCTGCTCCGTTAGACTTCAAGACTTTCTGGGGACAAAGATTACGTTGGTCAAGAAATAGCCATAACTCGGACCTGCTTAGTCTATGGCAAGGATGGGCTTGGAGACATCCGTTTCTAGCATTTTACATGGTTGACAGAATTATCTCAATTTTCACTTTGTTCCTTGGTCCAATTTATCTTGGCATTTCTATTTATCTCAATCAATGGTTGGTAGCTGTAACAATTGTATCTTGGTGGCTGGTAGGTAGAGGAATAAGAATAATTCCTCATCTAAGGCGGAAGCCTAAGGATTTATACCTTGTACCAGTATATGTAGGCATAAACTTTCTAAACGCCCTTATAAAACTATATGCGTTAGTTACGATACGAGAACAAAAGGTAATAAGAGAGTTAAAAGAAGAAACGAACATTAAAAACAGATCAGTTAAGCGTTTAAAGAATGTTATACTTACTGCAGAGATAATCAGTACCCTTGTAATCTTGGTGACCTTACTAAAATAATTGATTTATGGGTTTAACGCTATAGATCAAACACTTCGGGTATGGCGTACTGTAAATACATGGAGTTACTTGATGGATAACGAATCGTAAGCGAGAGTATTAATTCTGACCAACAATACCAATCATGTTTTTATATTCCTTATATAGATTGATTTCATGGGCCGAATACAGAAGGGAGTTCAATGTAGCATACAAGGATGTGATGAAGGGGCCGATCGCTCTATGAGTGAAAGTAAAGTGACTATGGCACCCGATTTAGTTATCGAGTCGTCCACCAATAAGAGGGTCTACTTGTGTAGGATGCATTACAAGGAATGGAAGAAATCAACTAAGCAAGATCGTGATAATGAGAGAGCAAGATGGGGCTAAGAAAAATAAGGTTATTATCAACTGCTCTATTTAACTATAGAAAAGACCCCATTTTATTTGCACCATAGCTTGGTTGTTATCCTCATGAAGCAACGATATTGTTTTAACGGTATTATATTGGTAAATGTATATGATCATGTCATATTGTATCATTATATTAAACAGAGTATCAGATGACCGTAGAGGCGGTTAAGATCACCTAAACTTCCACTTCTGCTAGTCCGTGTGGAGATTCAAAAACCTTTAATCCATCTTCTGACACGTTTTTTGTAGTGTATAAATGCGAATACTTCAACTTCATTCAGATTTTATAGAGTATGAACCAATAGCTAAAGAACTTAAGTTTGGCGCGGAGGAAGTTATTTCAACCTCTAAAGTTCGATTAGAAGAGCTTGCAGTTATACTTGTAGCTGTTGAACAGGGAGATGACCAGAGTGTTGTGCGACTAGCCATTGAGGAAATTAAGAATTTTTGTCAGACAGTCAAAACAAATAGAATATTGATTTACCCTTATTCTCATCTTAGTTCAAATCTAGCAGCCACTGGACTGGCCACGGAGATTATCGATTCTATACAGAAGGCTGCAGCCAGTCTCCCCTTTGATGTACACAGAGCGCCCTTCGGATGGACCAAGGGTTTTAATATCAAAGTCAAGGGGCATCCGCTGGCTGAGAGTGCCAAGGTACTAATTAACCAAAATAAGAGTTCTTCATCTACCGATTCTCTTTCCAATTCAGAAGACAAAAATTATTCAATGGCCTTGAATGCAGAAGTAGATCTAAAGTCCTTTTGGTATATTCTAAAACCGAATGGAGAAATGACTTCAGTAAATGATTATGAATACAGAAATGGTGAAGGAAATTTACAGGCTCTTGTAACATACGAAATGGCAAAAGAAAGAAGGAGCAATGGAGAGCCAGCTCACATCAGATTAATGAAGAAAATGGGCATTGCTGATTATGAACCGGCGTCAGATTCAGGGAATCTTCGGTTTTATCCAAAGGGAAAATTGATGAAATCTCTGATTGAGCAGTATGTGACAATGAGAGTCATCCGATATGGAGGAATAGAAGTGGAAACACCAATAATGTACGATTCAAAGCATCCGTCAATGGAAAGCTATTTTAATCGTTTTCCCGCACGCCAATATAATATCTTAGGAGACAAAAAGAGACATCTATTCCTGAGGTTTGCGGCTTGTTTCGGCCAGTTTCTAATGGCAAGAGACTTTCAACTTTCATATAAACAACTGCCTTTAAGACTCTATGAACTTACACGTTACAGTTTCCGAAGAGAAAAAAGTGGAGAGCTAGCAGGTCTGCGTAGGCTAAGGGCATTTAGCATGCCTGACTGTCATGCATTATGCAAAGACATGGGTCAAGCAAAGGAAGAATTTCGTCAGAGATTCGAGTTATCGCTAGATGTCATAAATTCTCTAGGCCTGTCAATTACAGAAGATATTGAGATGGCCATACGCTTTACAGAAGAATTCTATAATGAAAATAAAAATTTCATAAAGGAAATAGTAACGTTATTCAATAGGCCAGTCCTGGTGGAGATGTGGAAGGAAAAGTTCTTTTACTTTGTATTGAAATGGGAGTTTAATTTTATCGATAATTTAAAAAAAGCATCAGCTCTTTCTACTGATCAAATAGATGTTGAAAATGCAAAACGTTATCAGATAACGTTTGTTGATGAAAGAGGAGACAAGAAAGAGCCTATTATATTACATAATTCTCCCAGTGGAGCGATAGAACGGGTATTATACGCCTTACTTGAGAAATCTGCCAGAGTTTCAAGAGCTGGAGAAAAGGCGTCTTTTCCTCTGTGGCTCAGCCATACCCAGGTCCGAATTATCCCTGTTAACAAGGAACATCTGCTTCATTGTGACAGGTTATCTGAGGAGTTTTCGACTAATTTTGTTAGAGCTGATATAGATGACAGGGATGAATCTATTAGCAAAAAAATTAGGGAGTCAGAGACTGAGTGGATCCGCTATACTCTTGTAATAGGAAATAATGAATTACATACTGGAACCCTAGTTGTTCGAGATAGACATCTTACACAACAACGAAAACTTCAACTGCACGAATTAATTGATGAGATACATAGTCAGACAATAGATAAACCATACCTGCCACTAAATTTACCTAAGTACTTATCAATGAGGCCTATAATTACTGGATAATAATTAGCTCATGTGCTCTGTGTGTAAAACAAGCTCAGGAGTTGAACTAATCAAGTTGCAGATGCTGTCAAAGGAGACGAATAAGAGTATGTACGCATCTAGATATTCAAAAATTACTATCATCTGGGAATTGCGTAATCCCTACACAGTATTCTTAACAGGGTATGAGTTGCGAGAGCTGCTTCTCTATAATCATTATTTTTAAGTCCCACCTCTACAATATCCAAACCTATTAACTTAGCCGATTTGCTAATGCTTTTAATTATTTGTACAATTTCAAAGGGATTCAACCCAAAGGGCTCTGGAGTTCCAGTACAAGGAACGTAGGCTAAATCGTAAACATCAATATCGAAGGTAATGTAAATCTTCTTGTCCTTAGTTCGCTTCGTTAAATACTCAAGCACATCATCAATTCGCCTATGAATGTTCCACGCGTCAAATGTGATAACTTTGTTCTCTTCTGCTATTTTATTTTCGCATAGATCTGACTGTCGTATCCCGATCTGTATAAGGTTGTTGCCCGGTATGTAGGTATTATTTAATAAGTGATAAAAAGGTGTAGTATGAGACATTGCCTTACCCTGGTATCGGGGCTTCATGTCTCTATGAGCATCAAAATGTATGATAATCGGATTTTCTTGAGCGAGTGTCTTTATAGAATAATAAGAAATGGTATGTTCGCCACCTAGGACTATAGGCAGCTTGAGGCTCCTAGATAAAGCAGATGTGGCTTGAGTAATAGAATTGTCTAAAGCCGAAAATATAAGATCGCTATCTGGTGACTTGTTCTTTTTTTGTTTGTGAGAATTAGGCAATTTAATATCGCCTAGATCGTAGATTTTTGCGTTGTGGAAAACGTCTCTTTTTTCATCAAAAATGAAAGTTTCAATCAGGTTTGCGGAAGTTAACCTAATAGCTTCTGGTCCTCTATTAGTTCCCTTTCCAAAGGAGGTTGTAATGTCCAAGGGAACCCCGTATATAACAATATTTGACTCATCCAAAGAAACCTTGTTGGGTATATCTCCGAAGCTACATTTGGCCCTTGTTTTTTCAGGGACAATGAACTTATGCTCTAGTAAATCGAAGTAACTTGTCAATCGAATGTTATCATGATTACTAATGATTAATGCATTTCTTTATTTTATCTGTCCAATAATTTCCTGCTCAATTCTCTACTATTCTTTTTGGAGATTCTCTAACTTATAATGGATTAAAATGATGAGCATAAACTGGTTGTAAAAAAGGATAACAAGTTTACTAAAACAAATATATCAATAGTCATACAATTACTATCAATAGCAATGGTGCTGAATCCAGAGAATGATGCTCACTTCACCCCAGTAAAGTCAAGCAATTTGCCTATCAAGAAAAGACTTCGTAAAAGATATAACAAGCTAGTAGTGATTGATCTCGAGAAGAGAGCCACTCTTCGCAATATGATAAAGCAGAACACCTCCTGCGAACATAAACAGATTTATACACAAGCTAACGCGATCTGCAGACGGATGTCATCTTCTTATGAAGAAGGAAAAATTACATTGGAACAGGCTGTAGAATTGATGATCGAGGCTCACAATGAGATGAGCCATAGGAGGTTGCCAAAAGAGATCGTCAATAATCAAATGAATAAACTCTTGGATAAACTCGAAAGAGGAGAAAAAGCATCTATTCAGGTCAGCATGACTGATATCTATCCATCGAATATTACTGCTGATAAAGAAAACAAATCCAATGGTGCTGCGTCTGATGAGAAGCTTAACAAATATTCAGAAAGCTATTGGTCAGAGGTTATCTAGAGCAATGGGTTTAGCATAGGATCCCCGATTAAGTCGATCAATAGCGTCAAACGGCTGATTTATGGATCACCTGTTCCTGTTCCAATATCGATCTATGTAGATGGTTGAGTCGGAATTGTTCCTAGACGTCCTGTCTTGGCATGATATGCTTTTTAGTTTAGGAATCATAAGAATATAACATATATACGCGTATGCAATATAGCTTATATTTTTTTTGGGCGCAATGACAATCACTGCGTTAAATCAACGATGCTTTTCCTGATTACCACTTTCGCTTGTTGTGAAATATTATACTGGTCCAATATCTCAGTGGGTTTTCTAATTAGCATATTTCTGAAGTCAGGTTCACTAGCTGCTTTAAGCAGAATTTCGCTAATGATCTCAGCGTCCTTCTGTTTAGGATCCAAGTAACAGCACGATCAGTATCGACATTATATATGTATTGCTGATGTGGAGTTCGCAAAATTGATAAGAACTTTGGTACAATCATAATTGTGGATCGACTGCCGCTTGGTTTAACTAGCAGAAAGAAGTGGACATCAAGTATTTCTTCAAGAGTGAAGCCAGTCGAAGAAACTGTGAGGATGGCAGGCCCCTTATGCAAGAAAATTGGAGTTACAAGGATTGCAGATATCACTGACATGGATAGACTCCGAATTGCAAATTATTCTGCAACTTTGCCTGGTACAGAAGATTATATCTGGGTTTATAGCGGCAAAGGAATGACAAAATTTCAAGCCAAGGCAAGTGTGATGATGGAATGTATTGAAAGATTTTCTTCACTTCCTAAGTCGTGGAGAAAAAAATTCATTTACGGAAGCTACAACGATCTGTCCAAATCATATACAGTACTTCATCCTAATGAGGTGATAGAACCTCTACGCTTTGAGTACAGAAACGACATGCCTATGGAATTTGTTGAGGGCTCAGATCTTTTTACCGACGAGAAAATAATTGTTCCTGCTGCCTTGGCTTTATTTAGATATTCTCCACAGACCTCTGCTGTTGACCCCTTCGCTTTCCATCATACAAACGGCCTAGCGTCAGGGAATGTATTAGAAGAAGCCGTTTGTCACTCATTGTGTGAGGTAATCGAGCGAGATGCTACAAGCTTAGCCGAGCTTCGTGCTAGCGCTATTCCATTTCATATTCTGCGCCAATTACATGATTCGTTGAAGTCAGATGGTTATCCGTTATCATCTTTAACTTTGGATAAATTTGTAGATGACCCGGACGTCTTTGCTGATTTAGATATTTCAGAACTTGCAGACGATCAAATATTGCGTGATCTAGTTGCAAAATTTTCGGGCGCTGGTATTCCACTGATCATAAAGGACGTTACATCAGACATTGGAATACCAACTTTTAGCGTCAGCAGCGTAGAGTGGTTAAGCCATAACTACGGCTATTTGACTGAAGGATATGGAACCCATCCAAAGTCAAGAATAGCGCTAGTACGTGCCATAACGGAGCTTTCACAAAGCAGGGCGGCTAACATCCACGGAGCAAGAGATGATTTAAGAAAAATTGTATACTCAGAAAATAATACCGATGATAAAAAGGCATGGCAATTTATGCAATCGAAGAGGACAGTGAAGTTATCGGAGATAAGGTCATTTTCTAATGATGATATCCTAGAGGATATTAAGTTGATTTTAGACAGCCTTAAACGCACCGGAATTAGAAGGGTTATAATTGTGGATTTATCAAACGAAGATATAAAAATACCAGTCGTCCGGGCAATATTGCCCGGGCTTGAAACATTTAAAATAACAAAGTCAATCATGGGTTGGAGAGCTAGGAGATACCTGCTAGGAAATGGATAAGCCTATAATATTTCTAGGGCCAAGCCTTGGGTTGGAGAACGCAAAATTGATCCTAGACGCAGATTACAAGCCTCCAGCAAAGAAAGGAGATCTTCTTGCGTTATTAGGGTTATCGGATAAGAAGAGAATAATTGGATTGATAGATGGTCTATTTCTGCAGGATTATCCGCCCACTCCGATTGAAGTTTACAGCATTCTGGTAAGGAAAAACCTAACGGTTGTAGGAGGGGCAAGCTTGGGTGCGCTGAGAGCGGTTGAACTTGAAAAATTCGGTATGATTGGAATTGGCAAGGTTTTTGAATTATTTAAAAATGGTATAATCGATGCCGATGACGAAGTCGCTGTTACATTCGACCAGGCTGATCATAAAGTCCAGTCTGAAGCAATGATAGATATTAGATTTAACCTTTTTATTGCTCAAAGAAACAGGATTATCGATTTACCTGCAAAAAGAGCCTTGGCAAAGGTTGCCAAGGATACATACTTTCCATTTAGAAATTATGAATATATAATTGATGAATCAATAAAAAGATATCAACCCTTTAAGGAACAGTTAGAATCATTTAGAAACCATATAAGAAAAAACAAAGATAGCTTAAAAGAACGAGATGCAATAAAAACAATCAGATATATAAAAAACTTATATCAATCCGATTTAGATAATTCAATGCGTACATAAACTAACTTATTTCGATAGCAATCTGATAATGCAGAGTGAGCTTTATAATTTACAGTCCGTTTAGCTTTGATAACTGAAGAGTCACCAAAGGCCAATGATAAGTGTGTCATTTTAAAACTAAGTCGTCTTATCGCACAATTATAAAATCACACCATTTGGCATAATGACCCGTAACCAAAAGAGTTTGTAACTTAGCCAGCTTGGACAGAGATAATCTATCGCCGTGCCATGCTCAAGAGAGCGTATTAATAGATTGTCTCTGATCTCCTATCACTGTTGAAAGACGCTATTACTCACTAGGCGAGATGATACTTCCCTTTATATTCATTAATAATTATTTGTTGCAGCTAGATATCTTAATCGGTTGCAGAGTTTCGCAAAATGCTCTCAGATGATGACCATTTATTATTTCGCACTAATATCCCCTTGCAATCATCACCATTCTCTTAGCAGGCTTTCCACAATAAATGCATTCTTTCAAGGATACTTCGTCTTGTTCTTCAAATGGTATTACTCGTATATCTGCTCCGGTTTCTTCTTTCATTTTTACTTCACAACTTTGTGCCTCACACCAGCTTGTTAAAACTAGTCCACCTTTGCGGTCTATGATTAATTTTAGACTATGGTAATCATCAGTCTTGGTAATATTTTCTGAGAGGAATTTCTTTGCTTGGAAAAGCAGGTTTTCTTGGATTTGTTGCAAAATTGAGATTGTGAATTCAGAAATCTTTTCTAGTCCCACTATCAGCCTTTCCATCGTATCTCTCCTGACCAACTCTGCTTGAGATTTTGAAATATCTCGAGGTCCGATGTTTATTCTAAGTGGTATACCTTTTATTTCCCAATAATTAAATTTCCATCCGGCTGTATATTCATCCCTATCATCTACGGTGACATTGATATGGTGCTTCTGCAGCTCAATCCCGACCTCTTGCGCTTTTGGTTTTACCTCTTTAGCATTTTTTTCATTATAGATAGGAATTATAACGACTTGGGTCGGAGCGATCTTAGGCGGAAGGATAAGTCCTCTGTCATCTCCATGAACCATTATTAATGCACCTATTAATCGCCAAGAAATCCCCCATGATGTTTGCCATGCAAAGTGTTCCTGGCTATCTTTTCCGAGATATTTTATTTCAAAGGGTTTGGAAAAGTTCTGTCCTAGATTATGTGAAGTTGCTAACTGCAGGGCTTTCCCATCTGCCATAAGACCCTCCAATGTGGTAGTATACTCTGCACCGACGAATTTTTCTTTTTCACTTTTTAGTCCTTTGATGCATGGGACTGCCAAGCTACTTTCAATGACTTCATGATAAATTTCTAAAATTAATATAGCTTCTTTTATTGCTTCTTCCCTCGTAGTATGTACCGTATGGCCCTCTTGCCAAAGAAACTCTGAATTTCTAATGAAGGGTTTTGTACTCTTTATCTCTGCTCTCAGAGCACTATTCCAAAAATTTATTTTGAGAGGCAAATCCCTGTAACTGCTGATCCACTTTGAAAATACCGAATATGCCAGGGTTTCAGAAGTAGGACGCACTGCGAGCTTTTCGGATAGATTCTTATCACCAGCCTTTGTTACCCAGTACACTTCAGGCGTGAATCCTGCAAAATGGGAAGTTTCTTTTGAAAGCAGATGTTCAGGTATCAATAGAGGTAAGAAGGCATTTTGGTGATCTGTTTCTTTGAATCGTCTGTCCAAGATACTCCGAATATTCTCCCATATAGCATATCCATATGGTCTAAGAACTATGAAGCCTGTTACAGGTGAATAATCAACTAGACCGGTTTTTAAAACTACTTGAGTATACCAATCACTAAAGTTTTCATTTTTTCTAACAGTGATTCCTATCTCTTTAGCAGAATTCAATGCCGGACAGCTGGAAGAATACGTTTATGAAGCTTTGCTGATTTCCTAGAGCGGATCGCCTTTACAGTATACTTGACCACTTATTCTGCTGTGGAAATTCTTGCAAACATAGCATTGAATAAAACTGATCTCTGAGTTGAGGACCGGACAGTCTACTGCTTCTAATTTCATACGCTTAAGCATTTTGGGGCTTACACCTTTTAATTTCAACTTGCCTTTATCATCCATCATACCTATGCCTTGTAATTCTTTTTTCGTCTCATCAGTTAGCTTGATCGAATGTTCTACATTTTTAATCGGAACTATGTATTTTGTTGCTAAATCGCTCATCTGCTACTAATGCTTTAAACAAGCGATATATGACCTTTCCGAAGTTCTACTTCTCATTTGGACTTCATCGGTTGTAGTTTTTCTATTATTGGCCAAGCTTGGCAATAACAGGTACGTTGTTTATCTTAGGATCGGAGAATTTATGGACCTAAAGTTTCGGAGTAGACAAGGAGCTGTTTAATTATCGGTCATGTTTTTAAGTATGTTTCTACTCCTTAGATCTGCAATAAGTTATTAGATCGTATCTTCTCGGTTTTCCCAGAATTTGGTAAAATATAACAAGGTATAGATAAAATATTAGATTAAACGAACATATTCTTAATCCAGAAGCCTTGAATTCCACCTAATAATCCTGTTGGAATGTTGGGCATCGAAATTCTCATGCGTTAATGCAATAAGGGTGTCGTAGAGTTTCTATGGGTCAGCATTGTGATTATTCTGCTGTAGGGTGAATTGTTCTTTTTTTATCGCTTAAGCACAAGTATTTCACAACTCTACAAGTGTTCATTTTGTCTATAGAATCTATACAAAACAATGTGTGTTATCTCAAAAATATTGGTAAGTAGAGGTCTGATGCAAGAGGTCATCGGATAAACAATAAGTATTTTGTCAGTGAACAGAGAGCTATGGAAATAGTTCAGTCCCCTTTCACTCTGCTGGCACGGCAGTTCTGGATTAGAGAAACTTAATATACAGTCTAACATATCGTTGGACCATCACGTCATTATGCTCATCATCTTTGATGTAGAAGGAGTGCTTCTCAATGCGGAATATTTGCCTGTTCTAGCACAGCTTATTGGTCCAGAAAAGGAGAGAGAAATATGGACCATAACTAAACAAGGAATACGAGGCGAAATTAACTGGGAGGAAGGTCTTAAAAGAAGAGTTCGAGCCTTAAGAGGTATAAAATACGACGATGCAAAGCGCATAGGCGAGAGCCTAGAAATTATGAATGGTGCAAAAGAACTCTGTCTAGCTTTGAAAAAGGCGAGTTGGAAGATCATCGCTGTTTCGGGTGGCTTTTCAATTATTACAGATCGTTTAAAGGAAGAGCTTGGAATAGATGAAATATTCTCAAATGATCTGATTTTCAAAAATGGTAAATTACATGATGTTGAAATTAAAGTTACTTCTGATAAAGCCGCCGCTGTTCAGGCTAAAATAGATGAATGGGGAATGAAAAAAGATGAAACCGTTGTAGTAGTAGATGGAGCAAATGATCTGAAATTATTTAAGTTGGCTTCCCTTACAGTCGGTTTTTGTCCGGTAGAGATTGTAAAGATGAAAGCAGATGCAGTTATAGAAATACATGATCTAAGATTATTGCTAGATCTTCTCGAGAGAAGGTTTGGAAAATCAGCATTAATCGCCAGTGTATAACCAAAATCCAACTTATTTTTTATATCCGTTTATTATAGAAATAGCAATTTGGGGTCTAATACAATTGAGATTATACCTTTGCCCATCACCAAAGATATAGAACCTAACGATAACCTAGATTCTTTAATTCTTCGATCGTTAAAGAATTCCGATCGATCACTTTTTGATCGAGATATAATTATTATTGCACAAAAGATTATTTCAAAGGCAGAAGATAGAGTAATCAAGCTTGGCTCAGTTACTCCTTCCAAACAGTCATTAGAAATAGCTGGAAGACAGGGAAAGGATGCGAGGATTATAGAGCTTATTATCAGGGAATCGACGAGCATAGTTAAGATGTCTAGAGGTATTATAATCACGGAAACAAAACATGGATTTATCTGTGCAAACAGCGGAATAGACCAGAGTAATATTCGAGCTGGTCACGAAACTGCCTTGCTATTACCAGAGGCACCAGATAGATCGGCCCAGAGAATCAGAAATAGCATCATGAGAAAGACAAAGAAGCAGATAGCTGTTATAATCACCGACACCTTTGGAAGGCCTTTTAGAGAGGGCCAGACAAATGTTGCGATAGGCATAGCGGGGATCAGGCCAATAAAGAGTTACATAGGAAAAAAGGATATATTTGGAAAGGAATTGAGAGCAACCGAAATTGCAATTGCAGATGAAATTGCTTCTGCAGCGGAATTAGTAATGGGAAAATTGGAGCGTGTGCCAGTAGTCATAATGCGAGGATATAAGTACCGTAAGTCTAAGCGATGTTCAGCTTACGAGTTAATTAGATCTAGAAAAAAAGATCTTTTTCGCTAGTACTAAGATTGTCTTAAGGCAACTGTAAACATTTAATATAATGATAGACAGTTAATTGTTTATTGTTATGAATAATAACAGCTCCAGAGAATCTCCGATGAAAACTATAGATGTGAGAGGATTATTTTGTCCTGAACCGGTATTTCGTACTAAGATAGAGATTGAAAAACTTTCTATGGGAGATCTGCTTAAAATAGTCTCGGATGATCCAGAATCAGAGGAGGATATTTCAAGATGGGTAAGCAGGAACGGCCATGAACTTGTCTCTGTCAACAAGATGCAACAAGACCTGGAATTTATAATAAAGAAGGCTAAGTAAATGACCATAGTTGCTCGTCCTGATATAGTTGAAAATATAGGTAATACCCCGCTCAAAGAACTAGCGTCATTCTCCAGTGGAAATATTAAATTTTTTGCAAAATTAGAATGGTATAATCCCTTCGGATCTATAAAGGATAGAGCTGCATATTGGATGATAAAAGACGCTGAAAATAAAGGCATTATCAGGAAAGATAAAAGTATTATTATTGAGCCAACTTCTGGAAACACCGGTATCGCATTAACGGGTATTGCAAAGTTACTTGGATATAAAGTTGAGATAGTTATTCCAGCCAAAGTTAGCAATGAAACTAAGGCTATCTTGAAAAATTTAGGCGCGTATATTCATGAAACGTCAGATGATCTTTGTCCAAGAGTAGGTGCAGGCACTGATCAAAGTATCGCGTTGGCGAAGGCTATTTCAAAGTCTGATCCAACAATCTATCATATGCCAAATCAGTATGAAAATGAAGCTAATTTTTTAGCTCATTATGAGAGGACGGGCCCTGAAATTTGGAAGCAAACGGATGGCAAATTAACCCACTTTCTGACTGGCTGCGGTACAGGTGGAACAGTTACTGGAACTGCAACTTTTCTAAAGGAAAGAAACTCAAGTATTAAGGTTATCGCAATTCAAGCGCAAAAAAATCATTTACTCCAAGGGTTAAGAAATTTTGAAGAATCAGCAATGCCTGAACTATTTTCCAAGCGACAAGCAGTAGTAGATCAGTGGATAACTGCGACTAACGCTGATTCATTTAAAATGGTAAAACAATTGCAAATAAACGAGCAAATGCTTGTAGGACCGTCTTCCGGATCAGTTATGGCATCAATGTTAAAAATTGCGGAAGAGTTAGATAGTGGTTTGATTGTTGGAATATTTGCAGATGACGGAAGAAAGTTTAAAAGTCTCTATACCCAGCAAAATCTTTTTACGGAAAAAGAATACGATAATGCCTTGAAGAATGCAATCAACCTACCTGAGATCGCCTATTCATTTTCTGATTATAATAAAAACTGAACATAACTCTTATTCTTACTTTCCTCTCTCCGCCAGCCACTTTTCTACATCCAATGCAGCCATACAGCCAAAACCACCAGCGGTTATGGCCTGTCTATAGCGGTAATCATGCACATCGCCAGCGGCGAAAATCCCTTCCACACTAGTCTTTGTGTGATTTTTCAAGATAATATACCCCTTGTCGTCCATGTCTACTTGATCTTTAAAAATGCTGGTATTTGGTTCGTGTCCAATAGCCACAAATAACCCCCCAACCGAAAGTATCTGTTCATTTCCGTTGTTCACATCCTTGACAACGATTTCTCCTATTTTCTTGTCATTGCCCTTAATATCTGAAACAACTCTATTCCAAAGGAACTCTATCTTTGGATTTTCGAATGCCTTTTCCTGCAGGATTTTACTGGCGCGCAACGAGCTACGTCTATGTATTATCTTTACTGATTTACCAAACTTAGTCAGAAATGTTGCTTCTTCTAAGGCAGTGTCACCTCCTCCAACCACTACTATGTCTTCACCTCTAAAAAAAGGGCCGTCACATGTTGCGCAATATGAAAGGCCCCGTCCTGCGAATTGGTGTTCTGATTTTATTCCAAGTTTTCGAGGGGAGGCACCTGTACATATTAGGACCGATCTAGATTCATAAACCTCGGAGTGAGTAGTAATTACAAAAGGAGTTGTTTGAAAGTTAACTTCTATAACTTCGTCATCGACAATAGAAGAACCGAATCTTTCTGCTTGTTGCCGCATATTCATCATGAGCTCTGGTCCGAAGATTCCGTTTGGAAAACCGGGATAGTTTTCAACTTCACTTGTCGTCATTAGCTGGCCTCCTGGAAGCGTACCGGTAATAATCTTTGTAGCAAGCTTTGCACGGGAAGTATATATTCCGGCAGTGTATCCAGCAGGGCCCGAACCAATAATAATTACATCAAAAAGCTTTGTCTGCCTTGAATTGATCTGTACTTCTGCGCCAGCCATTTTAGTTATTTATAACATGGATTGATAAACCTGTTAATAATTTGTTCGGAAATATGAAATGGCGTACAGGCTAAATCACATCATTATTTATCATATTGATTAAAATGACAAGTCACTAGCAAACCAAAATTCAGAGATGATACATGCCCTGCCTACTCGTGAAGAATTCAGCAGCCCTTTAAATGTACAACTATTAAAGCGGAAATGCAGTAATACCTTAACATCCACCACCGGTGAAACCGCTATTTAATCGCTTGAAATGCTCGTAATGACGTCCCGCTCCCAAGAATCTGACAACTGACCTCTCAAATTAGATGCAACAGAGCTATTTTTAATCTCGCAAGACAAAGGCCGCCTAGTTTATTTTGTGACATGCCAAAGTAGGAGTAGAGAAGGTTCAAACATCGATACAGATATGTCTTTGCAAGCCACATCCGATAGCAAATAACTAACTTGAGGCCTACCAATGAAATTCGTGGCAAGTTATCAGATAGCATATAGCTCCTGTACGACTTACATATCTCTTAACAGGCCCGTAACCAACTTATTCAACTTTATCTTTTGAGGACAAATCATTATCAGTATATGGATAACCTATATTGAAGAGAAGTTGTCTTTTTTCAGTTAATGATAACATCTCTTTGGAATTATGGCTGGGTTTTAAGACATTAATACCCTGTCCTCCCCTAATCATCGCTATATTGTGTGCAACAATACATGAATAGGAAATGAAAGCATTATACGTTAGTCTTATTAATCTCCAATTCAGGTTGCTTAAATGATTCTTCCATTATTTCTAGGGCAATTTCAGCAGCCCTTTTTCCTGACAGCAACATTGAACCGAATGTTGGTCCCATTCTTGGGAGCCCATATGTTTCGGTTACAGACATGCCGGCTGCGATTAATCCAGGAAATACCTCCTTGGTATTATTTACTACTCCATCTTCTCCACCTTCAATCCACATGGGATCCATTCCTTTCCAGTCGACATACCCCCTATCCTTTAGACGTCTTACGGCTACGGAATCATGACCAGACGCATCAATCACGATCCTGCTCTCTAGGGCTACAGGGTCAACACACGTAATATTTCTCGGCAGGGCAGAAACAGGCATCCAATTCACAACCACTCCTTCAACTCGATGGTTCTTCACTACTAGATCATCTAACTTAGTTAATTGCAGAAACCTTACTCCAGCATCACATGCAGCAGCAATAAGTTTCGAACATGCATGTGGTCCCCAAGCAGCAAAGAGCCCTTCGCTTATTTTACGATAAGGTACACCTAATTCGTCCCATATTTTCTGCGAAGGGTGTCTAACTGTAACAGGATTCATCATATAGCCACCTACCCAATAGCCA
Organism: Nitrososphaeraceae archaeon; assembly: GCA_035643635.1. GTDB lineage: Archaea > Thermoproteota > Nitrososphaeria > Nitrososphaerales > Nitrososphaeraceae > DASQQB01. The sequence goes on from DASQQB010000036.1 coordinate 28,709, forward strand.
CCACCTACATAGTTATTCTGTTCGATAATCAGTGTCCTGGCTCCCATTTTTGCGAGTTCCCTACCGGCCATTAGTCCTGCTGGACCTGCGCCGATAATTATTACGTCCGAATCACTATATTCTATCATCGTTTCAGTGAACATGTGAACTATAGCTCGAGTTACATCCTTTTCGCTCACATCAGCAAAAATTTGCCCCATATTGCAGTATTTTGACCTCAGGGTAATAATAGATTATCTATTTACTTCCAAGGAGGCCGTTAGTAACTCGCTAAGATCCTCACAAATAACTACATGCTGAAATTCTAGATCTAGGATTTCATTCCTCGGTTAATTTTGTTAAAGGACTATTACGTACTTTTAAATCGATCTCAGAAATTAGATTTAGCAACTCAGACTTGTGAGAATTAAGGTATTTTTGACCTTTATCCTTTAGCCTGATTTGATAAAGTCTCAGGTCTCTATGTTCATCAGAAAATTGCTCAACAACTGTGCCGCCATGTTTTGATGGGTTGATCAAGAGTTCGAATTCTTCGAGGGTTGTATTTACATCTCCGCTTTCAACTCCGTGTCTTAATTTTGCTAGAATCCCGATGATATCCTTTAGTTCCTGTATGGGAGCCGATACCTTTCTTTTCATTCCGAATAATCCTTCTCTAGTAGCTGATCCCAGCTTGTTAGCAATATCTATAGTTAGCTCGTAGTATTCCTCCTTGCTGGTGAAAAATCCGTGAATTTCTTTTTTCTCCTTTTTAATAATAAGGCCTTTCAAGATAAGACTCATCGCTGCATCTTGTACATCTTGTTTGTCTAAGCCAGTCATCCACACAACCTTACCCACATAATTGTAACCTTGCCTGATAGATTCCAAAACCACTACCTCGATAATTCTTCTGAATCCTTCTTCGGCTCGCGCATTCTCAAAGTCCCTATCGTTTACTGCCTTCTTTGCAAAAGATATATCTATTTCAATGGATCGTTTCAGAGCCTCTATTCCATCATCGATTCTGCCGTTGAGGGTCAGATAGCATGCCTTATTATACCAAGACATGCCCTCAGCAGGATTTATGTCTATGGCTTTTTCACAGCACTCAAGTGCCCTATCGTAGCTACCTGCTCTGTAGTAGGCTAAACCCTTGAGGTTCCAGGCTTCGGAATTATCGAAATCTATGTCGAGGGCCCTGTCATAACATGAAATTGCCGCAGGGATTTGCTCGAGGTGAAAGTGAGCATAACCTTTCTTTATCCAAGCGTCTACAAATTTAGGGTCGATTCTCAGAGCCAGTTCAAAAGTCCGAATTGCATCCTCCAACTTCTCATCTGCCATCATAGAGATTCCCTTCTTGTAAAGGTCATGCTTTTGGAAATCCAATTTGTCCTCAATTTCGCCTTGGTTCGATGCTTCAGAACTACTGGTAGAATTCTCCTTAGATAATCGCTTGAGATGGTCTCCCATCAAAAACGTTAATCCTTTTCGCAGATAAATAGATTGTGAATGAAAACACGCAAATACGCACGATTCTAATAAATTAATTCCTTGGTCAAAACAGCATTCGTTAATAGGCTGGCTAGTATAAATCATTAACTTGTAGCAATATCCTTTTGCCTTAGTGAACGTACATCCAAATTTGGACATGCAATAGCTGACGTTTCTTTCTCACCGTGCACATTACATAGAAAAAGAAATTATATTTACTAATTGAAGGCTATGGTAGGGTTGTCAGTCTTCTTCAGCATGTAAACCCTTATAGAATCGAGTTACACCAAAATGCGGTTGATGTAGTTACGGATAGCCACTAGTTTTTATTCAGCTTTTCTTTGTCCCATGTGAGAGATTTTGTGAGTTTCGATTATTAACAATTATAATCACCATAGTGAATTAGAAAATGTACGCTACGTTGAAAAAAGGACTAAATTTGAACGTTTATCCGTAAAGCTAGTCATGATGATTGACTTCCTTGCTTAGTTTTTCAGAATCATTTCAACATAAATTGCAGTTAGTTATGCTCACGAAAACATCTATCTATTCTTAGGAAAGGGTCAATACGTGCATATAGATAAAGTCATTTAAATAGAATATCTCAAGGGAGTGTCGGTTTCAAGGTTGAATTAGGAGAGGCAGAGCTTGTATTTAATCGGCTTCCAATCTTTAAACTTTATATATCGAATTAAAAATGGGTCAACTATGGTAGAAAAAATGACCGCGGTATGGTTAATAATTCTCACTATCATAGTATGCGCCGCAGTGCCTTCATTAATGATCTATTTAACAACATCACCACATCCCAAGATGTTGTTGTCAGTTAACCTCCCTGTAATTGAACAAACATTCGTCTTACTTCAGTTATGAGAGCTGTTTATTTCTATACATATTATTAATGAAGACTTTCCGTTTGGACACTTTATAGTATTTAATTTTGATTTCCAAAACTTTCCCACTATTAATCTTAATGGTTCGGAAAATTATCTATTGAGATCAGTACATGGCTATTATATGTTAGTAATATAATTGGGTTTAATTTCCTAGTATATTCATTCCTTCTATTTATCTGGAATAACAGTTTAGTATATAGTTGTAATCTGTTGGTAGGAGCAACCTTTTCTAATAGCAGCATCGCCTTGCTTTTTACAGTATTAGGCATTGGTATTTTACTGTCAGTCATCTCGTATCAATACTCTTCATATACTGCTGGCGAAATCTCAAAAATGGCTTCAGAAGACGTAAGAGATAATGCAAGAATCAAGGTATACGATCTATCACAGATCTTAGTTCATAGTATAGACTCAATTGATAAAAACCTTAAGTCACTGCAGAATTCACCTGCGATAATAAACAATAAAGGAGGAGAAACTAGCCAAGCTCTCATAGATGGGGCGCAATATTCAACTAAGGACCTCTCAGATGCCTACTTTTGGTTGAACTCCACTGGCAAGTTGTTGAAAGTGAGCAGCATCAACGGATCCTTGGATAAAAGATATACCGAAGTAGACCATAGTAAAAAGGACTACTTCTTAATGCCTTTGAAGACGCATACTGCTTATTATAGCAGCACAATAGAGTCTTCTAACAAAATTCCCCAGTTATATATTTCGTTCCCTGTTATTGGTAACAGTCTACCTGTTAATAACACTAATGAAACAAAAAAGGAAATTAGAGGTGTAATAGTAGCCGTTGTAAGAGTTGATAATATAGGCAAATTTCTACAGAGAGAATTAACCTCGAATTATTTAAGTAACTTAGGTTTGATGGACAGGGATGGTGTGTTTCTCTTTGCACGAAATGAATCGCTGATAGGAAAAAACTATTTGTCAGCCGAATTTCAGTCAACCATTCCGATTTCTATAAAGGAATCTTATAATGATATTTTGAAAAAGTCGTTAGAAAATAAAGCCGGCGCAGAAGATATTAGTTTTCATGGAAATACAACCACAATAGCTTATCAACCGATAGTTATCAATGGAAAATTATTGTGGACGTTGTATATAGGTTCGCCCCATCGTTTGGCTACTAATGTGGGTCTTTTGATAGATCAGCAGAAGAATTTTAGTACGTTAATGGTTATAATAATTGGGGCAGTTGCATTCGTTGTCGCCTTTCTTATTCTTTCATGGAACAAACGGCTAGAGGCCGCAGTAAGTACCAGGACTAAGGAACTAAAAAAAGCAAATGAATCGTTAACTGAATCCAATGAGCGACTGGCAGAAGCAAACGATCAGCTTAAAGTGCATGATAGGATGCAAAAGGAATTTATTAACATAGCCGCACATGAGCTTCGAACGCCCATTATGCCAATTTTGGGTGATGCAGAGTACTTAGAGCACCACTTTAACGATCAAGCCAATATAGTACTTGTAGAAAAAGAGCAAATCAGTTCTATAATTAGAAATGCCAAGAGATTAGACAGACTTGCTCAAGACATATTAGATGTTACAAAAATTGAAAGCAAGACCTTAAAACTAAATAAAGAGACATTTTCACTGAGCAGTGTACTAACAGAGGTTGCCCAAGATGCTGTGGAAGTTATGACAGACTATGAATTTAAGAGGGGGAAAAATTTGAGAATATCTTCCAAATGCGAGGATGATATCTCCATTTATGCAGATAAAAGCAGAATAACCCAAGTTGTAGCCAACCTTCTAAACAATGCAATTAAATTTACCGAAGATGGGGATGTCGTGATTGATGCTTTCAAACATGAAGGTATGATTATTGTCAGCGTCAAAGACAGTGGTTCAGGAATAGATCGAGAAATATTGCCTAGATTATTCTCCAAATTCACCACCAGCTCAGATGCTGGAGGAACAGGTTTAGGCTTGTTCATATCAAAGAGTATTATAGAAGCGCATCAAGGGACAATATGGGCTATTAAGAATATTAATGAAAAGGGATCAACATTTTTTTTTAGTATCCCTATATAATATTACAGTGTCAAGTTAAGATCTATCCCACCTTAGTTCTTTGGAATCGTCAATGTCTCGGTATCATTATTAATTCAAGAAATTATATCAGAATATTCCTCGATCAAGACTTTGCTCAAGCCAACGCTAGGTTTGTCATGAACGAGATTAAAACCTGGAGCCATTTGTTACATTCGTCATTTCGTACATATTACCAATATGCTCTCTGAGGGCCAACACAGACACTATGTAAACCCAGAGGTCTGTCGCCAGCTGATACTATAGTGTCAAATTAACGCTATATTGCATAAACGAAAATGCAACAGGGTTTTGCGTTGATTCATACTCTATATTGTATCTCAAGAATTAACTGCGATACCAGGGTATTAACAAGCTAATTGTTAAGAAAACGGAGCTACAGATCGTTCATTCATTACGCAAGTGTTGTCAAAAGTATTAAACAGCCCTACTCAATTGTCTTACTGGCAAACGGAACGCATTTCAGACGTCTACTGCAATTAATTTCCCAGATAGCAGATCATTTTTTTGCACGCTGTAATGTCCTGTATGCTCAATATGATCATTGATGTCAGTGTGAAATATAAATCTGCATTCACATTCTCGGCAAGTCCATACCACTTTTAAATCGTCTGGGTGCATAGATTCTATACAAGGGTAGGGCGCATCGCATTTAAGCACTCAGTTAAAGATATAATTATTGTTGTCATTCTACATTCATCTATATTTTTTTTAGGATGAAAGTTATATGCACTTCTCATAGGAAATTTATTTAGAATCTCCATATTATTAGCTAGCTATGGTAATACAACACGATACAATAGTATCGAATCTTTCCATATATTCTGGCGGCTAATCTAAGTGATTATTTTATTATGAATTAGTCTATACGACGATTGACTTGATGATGGCAATGTAAGAAGATCAATCTTCTGGAAGCGAATGGGCTAACTCCATTAACTGAGTCTGTTGGTCTATCTTTTAGGCAAACTTAAGGTGCAAGCCGGCTAGGAGTCCTGGGAAAAAGACAGGTATCTTTGATATCTTCAATATTTGTGATCCACCTTACTAATCGCTCAATTCCGATTCCAAAACCCCCGTGAGGAATAGAGCCATATCTTCGAAGATCTAGGTACCATTCATAATCATCAAGGATAAGGCCTTCTGATTTTATTCTTTCTTTGATTTTAGTGAGATCATCCTCTCTCAACCCACCTGTACTAATCTCTCCAAAACCTTGCGGTGCCAGCATATCTAAACTAAGCCCACGATTTTTTATCAAAGGGTCTTCTTTGACGTAGAAAGGTTTTATTTGTATTGGATAACCAATTACAAAGAGTGGCTTAATCGCATCTTTGGTCAGCTCGCGCTCAGATTCAATGTTAAGATCGTCTCCCCATTCAATGGCCCGTGCCTTCTCGTCTTGTCCTACAACTTTGTAATCCTTAGATCTTAGTTGTTCAATGGCTCTTTCATAACTCAGTCTGTCAAATGGAATTTCAATAGCCTTTAAACATTCTATGTTTCTTCCCAAGATGGATAATTCTTGCTGCCCTTCATTGGTAACATTTTGTACTACTGAGGAAATGAGTCTTTCTTGAATTTTTAATATGTCCTCTAACGAAGCCCACGGCAATTCAGCTTCCAAGTGAGTGAACTCAGTCAAATGTCTTATAGTCCTAGACTTCTCGGCTCTAAAGGAAGGAGTTATACACCATACTGGTCCCAAACAAAAGATCATTGCTTCCAAATAAAGCTGTGCACTCTGAGACAGAAATGCTACCTCATCAAAGTAATCGACTTTAAATAATGTTGACCCGCCCTCAACCGCTCCCTTAACCAGAATTGGCGGTGTAATCTCAGTTAAACAATTTTCGCTAAACCACTGACGAGCAAATTTTAGTACTAAAGACCTAATCCTAGCCATTGCAATCATACGTCTACTACGCAGAGCGAGATGCCTGTTACCCAGCAATATTTCAGTACTTTGATACTCTCCAATTGGAAAATCCGACTGCGCTATATTGAATATTTTTAATTTGGTTCCGGCTATTTCGTATCCTCCCTCGGGTGCCCTCGGATCCTCTTTTACTAAGCCTTCAATTTCAATGGAAGATTCTATGGTAAGCCTATTTGCTATTTCTGTTGGAAATATAGCTTGTATAATTCCATTCCGAGAATCTCTAACTAATATAAAGGAATTTTTCTTTTGTTTTCGTAACCTGTAAACCCATCCCCTAATTTTCACGTTTTTTCCTATATAATGGATTGATTTAACTTCATTACAGCTTAAGGACACACTTTTTCGTAAACTTACCCCCGTTCTTAAGTTTTGGTTTATTATATCAAACTATCATCGGACCGCTCGACTAGGAGACGGGTACATGCTCTCATACCCAAGGCTGTACATTTTATCATATGGTATCAACAAACGTGCAATTGTCGATACTAATGGCAAATCACAAAGCTATTGGCTTTCTATCTGACATAATAGAGTTATCCTTAATAACTACCATTTATAAGAGGTTTAACTTTTGATTCCGGTGAAAAAAGAGATGCTTCACCGCGTCTGTGAAAGAAAAGAAATTAAAGATAATTCTATGTTGGTGTTCACGATAAACAAAACAGATATTCTCATTGGAAGAAGAAATGGGAAATTATTTGCGTGCAACAACTCATGTCCACATAGAGGCGCATCCCTTTCAAAGGGTGAGTTTAACGGCGATAACATAGTTTGTTACATGCATGGCTATGAGTATAATATATGGAAGGGCACATTGGAAAAAATGAAGTCCTGGAAAATAGATCCTGCATGGAGGGAGCAAAGCAGCGAATGGATGAGGTCGGATGACTTAAAATTATA
>DASQQB010000037.1:0-3382 GCA_035643635.1 Nitrososphaeraceae archaeon
GATAGCTCTCCATACAAAATAATGAATGGTCATTTAACTGCCAAGCTTCCATGTGACCTAAAATCAGAGAGCCAATTACAAATATTAGTTGGGCACATACCAAACCTAAAAGCTGTGCAACTAGAAGTGGTTAAGGAGTTAGCTAAACCCGGAGATGTATGTGTTTATCGTCTAGATCTACCCCCAAAATCATTAAATTTATCGTCAACACTTCCATCATCTTCAGGACTGCCGGCTAACACCACCACCACCACCACTAGTAGTGTCATGTCTGGTGTTACAGACTTGGCAGTACAAAATCCTACAGACAATCCAATACGGCTTCCCTATACAACTGCTATAGTGATAGGCATAAATGAGATTATGCCCATTAATCACCAACTATCCAATGATGATGTAAAGAAAAGCAATTTTGGAAATAGTACTAATAGTGATCATTTTGACACCGGTAGCAATATGACAAACTCCTCGTAACTTAAATATCCCCAATAATAACAATAGTGGTAGTATTAGTAGCAGTAGCAGTACTAATGAGCCTTCTAATATCACTAATTTAACTAAGTGATGTGTGCTGTCAGAACCGTATAATTTATACCCAAATTCGTTGTCTATTGACCATGGGAGAGCTATGCAGAATGGCATTAATATATTGTCTATCGCTGCAATGACGGGATAGATTAATAAGAACAAAACGATTTTACTTATTTAGATCTTATAAACAAATGTATAGCCCAGATAATAGTAGCCATAACAATGAACCTGCAAAGTTAAGAGGCAAAACAGCTATAGATAACGAACACAAAGCTATTTCAAAAGAAGATGAGCGAAGGATTAACATAAAAATATCCGCCATTTATGGAGTAGATCAGGAAGAGGCAGGGGAAATTCATGTAAATTACCACATACAAAGAATATTGTCGTTAGTTTTCACCAGAGCAAAGAAACATGGGATGATAGAATCGATGATTATTAACCGAATAAAAGAGTTGAATATTAGCGGACTGGCATCTATGGTCTCACAAGGGGAACTAGCAGAGATGGCAGCCGCAGATATCTTATATAAGGAACTGTGCTATACCGACGATGACGATAGAAGCATTAAGGATGATAGATATATTAGCTTTTACGGTTAGATATCTACAGCAAATTTACCTTTAATTTGTTTCTTGATTAGAATTCTATATGGGAAGAATGTGTTTCAGGTGAAAATTGTAAACTGTAATTTATATTTCAAGATCAATTCAAATTCACTTTGCATCCATCCAGATCAACTTACTATATTTTCTTGTGATAGTCTACTATTATTATACTTCCTTTCATATTATTTATAAAGGGCCTAGACATTACAGGAGCCATTATAGTTGTTAAGAAACCAATAACAACAGCTATAGAAAGCATTGTGAGGTTAATTATTCCCTCAGCAAATCCTATGGCTGCTGTTATCAATTCTACCATTCCTCTAGCATTCTTAAAAAGCCAACCGCAAAGCCAACATATAGAAAAATCCAGTGGGTGTATGGATCGCTCTACAGCAAGCTGCACTAACCATTAAGAAAAATGAAAGGCCATTATTGCCTACTAAACGATAATCAATAGGCGTTAACGGTCTAGGTGTATTATTGCATCACGTATGTGGCTAGCTTTATTTTTCCTCTTATGTTGCAAACGGTAAGAGAAATGGTTCTAACTTTCCAAATATGCATGTCGAGCCTTTTGGACAACTTATCGTTGTTTGTGAGTTCTGGCAGTTTATATCATGTATGTCTATATCCCTATTGTGATCGCCAACATTTGCGCATTTATTTTCTGCTAGAATCTTGGTCTGCTTTGATTCGCTCTTACTTCCATTTGCATATGCACTATTTATGCTACTAACAGCTGTTGCTATTCCTAATAACAATATGGCTAAAGTTGCAACTGCACCTATTGATAAAGTGGTCGGCTTGGTTCTCATTCACTAAATACACATATTCTTTGGTATATTTAGAATGTTCTAGAATCAATGGAGAAAAAAATCCGGCAGAGTATTGCTATATTTTTAATACTAATACATTTATACTAAAAACCAACAGACTTTGTATTTGCTAGTGTTAAGACGATACTATGAAGAAGAATATTTTTGCTAAAGTGATACCTAGAACATTACATGTAAGAACAGTTAGAGAGCATTGTATAATTGAAAATCATCCTAGCCTCAATTGACTGGGTATGCCTGTCATAAATGAGATTCTGCATGTTCATATTCCTAGCAACCTTTTATCCTGCTATCTATCATGATCTGATTGCTAATAGGCCGAATAGTCCAGTCTGACTTCAAAATATGTAAGATACATGATCTGATGGATATCTATGCGTTCGTATTCTGCTATCACAATAGCCTGTAGATGCTTGTCATTACTGCGCCCTATTGCTTCGTTTACTATTGGGTCGGCAAGTGTTTTTCATTCCAATGTTTAACAAATCTTTCTTTATTTTTCTTAATCTTTGTATACGCACCTATCATGAAGTAAAAAGTAAATTTCTCTCCAATTATGCCACACTCTTTGCAACTATATGTATATGCTGAACTAAAACCATGCGCTTCGCCAACCACACATTTTGAAGCCGAAACCAGCTCTAAATACCATCTTAACCGTTTAAGTGATACACCAATTGGCAACTGTTTTATCCTCCAATTCCACATGGGAGAGATTTCACTTAGGGTTACTACTTTCTGCGGGTTAGTATCCTCATGAGTTATCTTGCTTTTCAATATACATCAACTTTACAATATTTCTTATAATATTAGAGAATTATAATAGTTTTTCACTGCCTCTTTCAATCAATACCATATTATACATAGTTATTGTTATAATCTTAAAGTAGTTACTTAAAATTATCATAATCACGGAGATAATGATAATATGGGTAAAGAGTTTTCGATTGTAATATGATAAATTATTGATATACCCTTAGAAATATACAGACTTCTTCAATAAATTCGATGAGAATGAAGGTGAAGGGATATGCCTTAATGTATAGTTACTGCGCTATCCTTTCAATGCTTCTTACTGCACTATTCCTATTTACTAGCATAAGTAGCAACAGTAGTGGTGAATTTTTAAATAATACCAAGGGATTTAATGAGGAAACCAATAGAAACCGCACTATGCCAGGAAATTCTATTTTTCAGTCAGATCCTGCAAATCAAGCTGAATCTATGATGGCACCTTTCCTAAACCCCATGTCAATAATGTCGTCTGCAATTGATCAAATACGTAATAGCACTGGATCTGGCGGACATAACAATTTGAATAACAATACTAACTCTAGTATAGTAAGAGATTCTGCTACGGTTTTGCTTGGGATGAAAGTCATTCCAGCTAGAGATTTCATACCTCTA
>DASQQB010000038.1:0-18327 GCA_035643635.1 Nitrososphaeraceae archaeon
TTCCAGGAGGACCATATAAAAGCACTCCTTTTGGCGCCTCAATGCCTAGCTTTTCAAATATCTCTGGATGTCTTAACGGGAGTTCAATCATTTCCCTGACTTTTTGGATTTCTTCTTTTAATCCACCAATATCTTCGTATGTAACTTGAGGAACTCCCCTTAATGTTTCACCTTTTTCGGCTATATGGAATATTGTTTTTTGTGTGACCAAAACGGCATCAGCAGCAGGTGTAACACCAATAACTTGAAATGTAAGCCTTCCACCAAAATAAGGTACCATGACATTATCACCTTTTATAAGCGGCACACTCTCTAGTGCATCAGCTAAATATCTTTCATCAATAGGAGGTATTGCCTCTAACGGAGCGACTATCACTTTTTCAGCCGGCACTGCTTTAATCTTCCTTACTACTACAGTATCACCAATAGCTACACCAGCGTTGTTTCTGACGAGGCCATCGACTCTAATTATACCCTTTCCCTCATCTGAAGGATAAAGAGGTAAACACTTGGCAACAGTTCTGCGTTTTCCTCTAATTTCAATAACATCACCAGTAGATGCACTTAAAGCGTCCATAGAGTCATAGTCAATTCGAGCTACTCCACGCCCTACATCTCTAGTATAAGCTTCAAGTACCTTTAAGGATAAGGTATTCTGACTCACAATGACACCTAGCACTTTACTCATCTTTATACCTTATTGCCTTTCATCACTTTTACAGACGTCTATCTGGATATTGACTATAATTTTCGTTCTTTTTATGTGATATATATACAACTAACAACTGTTATGTCGATATAGAATATCTACCGTTTTTCATAAACAAGAAGCTCTGTCATACAAGTCTAATAAGAAAATATAAAAACCGTAATTAAGACATAAGATAATGCATTTAATTCTTTTATTATTATTATTATCAACACAAACTTAAAATCACCTACTAGATCGGCTTACTCTTGAATAAGAATGGGTAAACGAACATTAGTTCGTAGAAGAGGACGCGGAGGAAAGCAGTTTAGGGCAATCACAGTAGGAAAGATTGCTCCTGCAAAATATCCAAATTTCAAATTGGATGAGAGACGTTCTGGTACTATAGTTGACATCATCCATGAACGGGGAAGAGATGCTCCGCTGGCCAAGATTCACTTTGATAATGACACTTATTCTTATGTTCCAGCGCCAGAAGGAACTACTGTAGGAAAAAAAATAGAAGCAGGCGCAATAGCAACAGCAACTACAGGAAATATTTTGTCATTAGAATCAATTCCAGACGGAACATTAATTTGCAATATTGAGAAGAATGTTGGTGATGGTGGAAAGTTAATTAAATCTGCAGGTTCTTCTGCGTTACTTTTTGCCCATGGCACTGAAGGTGTTACAATTAAGTTTCCTTCAGGAAAATTCCTTACAGTTAATCCAAAATGTAGGGCAATGGTTGGAATAATTGCTGGAGCAGGTAGGATGGAGAAACCTTTTCTAAAGGCAGGAAATAGAGCAAAATACATGCAATCCCATGGAAGACTTTATCCTACAGTAAGAGGTATTGCACAGGCTGCAGTATACCACCCGCATGGCGGTGGAAGACATCAACATATTGGTCGCCAATCTTCAGTAGGTAGAACAACACCGCCAGGACGCAAAGTTGGAAATATCGCACCAAGAAAAACAGGTCGTAGTAGATTGAAGAAACGGGCATAGACCAACATAATATGCATATTATTAAGATAGTGGATAACTAACCAGTATTTTTATAGATTTTTGTAGATAAAGTATCTAACAAGTCTACAGGTTTTAGAACTTAGAGATATAGATAAAATGTTTCTATATTGTATTTACAAACTCTTCTTGGTTATCTTTGCTCTTAATAATTCATAAACGTTCGAAGCATCCTTATTATTTAGTATCAGCACAATTTCATCTGGTGTAAAGAAGGCATTATGTAAAGGAATTCGATTATTATAAAGAACATCAGATACTACAGATAATAGATTATAATGATTTAGATTATTAGAAGGAAATGTGATTGTAATCTTTGAAAGGCCTTCTTTTATTTTACCGTCAAACTTTTTAGAAGCAAGAGAGACAATATCTCTAATTTCTTCAATATCTTCTGCAAACAATTGAAGTTGTTTATTTGTCTGAAAAAGATTATAACCACTATTTTCTTTCTCAAATATCTCGTCAAGCATATGTGAGAGCTCCTCGAACTCACCCTCATCAAAATCCACATCTATAATGCTTCCGGTTAATGACATTCTAGCCCCTTCCAAAGAATAATTGTTTTCATCATGGTTCTTTTTCTGTTCATTCTCTAAAGTATCTGCATATCTTTTGATTGCCACTACTATTGTACCTATGTTGACGTTAGAACTCGTAAGTCGTTCTACATCCACTTTCATTTTATGTGCCAATGCAGTATAATTAGCGATCCCTGATTGGAGTGCTTGCAAATACAGATTATTAGAATACAGTAATTCCCGTATGGCTTGCGGCACTGATAATGATGATGTGTGATTATACATATTACATATATGTGTTATAAATAATTTCTTATATTAAGGTTTTTCTTAATGTAAGAAAACTATATATATCGTAATATTCATTACATAATGTCAGGTGATTAGAATGTGGGATGATTCATTGCCTGAATTAAGAAATAGATATATTTTTCAAGACATAGATAGAGAATTTGCTGACGCTGAAGATATGCTAAATAGGATGTTTAAAACTGTGCGTGAGATAGAGACGTCTTCTAATGTAGGTACAGCAAATAATTCATCTTATCACTATGGTTATCAAATAACAGTAGATCCTGATGGTAAACCGCATATAAGAGAATTTGGAAATGTTAGACCATCAGCTAAAGGATTAATAGAACATAGTGGAGTAAGAGAACCCCTTGTAGATACTACCGTAGATGAAAAGGAGAATACATTAAGGATTACAGCAGAAATGCCCGGTGTAGATAAGGACCATATTAAGGTCAATATAACTGGCAAAATTCTATCAATACATGCTGAAAAAGAAGATAAGAAATACCATGCAGACATACCTGTGGCTCCAGAATTGGATAATGCTGCTGCAAAAGCAAGTTACTCTAATGGGATATTGGAGCTGAAGATCAAACTTAGAAGACCAGTTCCAAAGTTAAAAGGTAAAGAGGTTAAAGTAGAGTAGTAACTAAAAGCCATTGCACTCCCCTCTTATTATGGTGGCATAAACATCTTCGGAGAAAGATAAGAAAATGAAAATTAACAATAATAATCTATTACTAAAAGTCGCTGAAACGAATCCCAAATTTGTCGGTAGAGGAATAGCATTAATAGATCCGAAAATTATGAAAGATTTGGATTTGGCCACAGGAGATGTAATAGAGATTTTTGGAAAAAAGAAAACCTTCGTTTTGTTATGGTCTAGTCAACCCACAGATTATGGTAAGGGGTTAATTAGAATAGATGGTTATACACGTAATAATATAGGTGCAGGAATTGATGATAAAGTAACAATTCAAAAGATCAGTAATGTAAAAAAAGCAGAACAGATCATTTTATCTCCTACAGAAGAATTGAATATTGTAGGCTTGGAGGAACATCTTCCAACACTACTTGAAGGTCGGGTAGTAGCTAAGGGTGATATGATACCACTGAACATAATGGGAAAAAAGATTGGATTTATAATCACTAGTATATCCCCACCATCAGATACCGCTGCATCATTAGTGGATAGCAATACTACAGAATTTATCATTGGCTCAGTGCCAAAGACTGGTACAAGAGGTGCAGGCGTACCTAGGATAACATATGAAGACATAGGGGGTTTGAAAAGTGAAGTTCAAAAGGTCAGGGAAATGATTGAACTCCCGTTAAGACATCCAGAGATATTTGAGAGAATTGGTATTGAGGCGCCAAAAGGAGTGCTTCTATATGGTCCTCCTGGAACTGGTAAGACTCTATTAGCAAAAGCGGTAGCCAACGAAACAAATGCGAACTTTTATTCTATAGGCGGACCAGAAATAATGAGTAAGTTTTACGGTGAATCTGAAGAGAGGCTAAGGGAAACATTCAAACAAGCTCAAGAAAATGCACCTTCTATAATATTTATTGATGAAATTGATTCTATTGCTCCAAAGCGAGAAGAGGTAACAGGTGACGTGGAAAGGAGAGTAGTATCGCAACTTCTAACATTGATGGACGGAATTGAAGCAAGAGGTAAACTTGTAGTGATTGGTGCTACTAATAGACCCAATGCTATAGATCCAGCTCTAAGACGTCCAGGTAGATTTGACAGAGAAATAGAAATTGGAATTCCAGATCAAGAAGGTAGATTTGACGTATTACAGATTCACACAAGAGGAATGCCGCTTACAGAAGATGTAGATCTGGAGTCTATTGCAAAAGTAACACATGGGTTTGTAGGCGCGGATCTAGAAGCTCTAAGAGGCAGCCATGCGATCATTACGTAGAATATTGCCTGAAATTAGCATGGAACAATCCAAGATTCCTATAGAGATTCTAAATAAAATCAAAATTACAAATGAAGACATTCAGAATGCTCTAAAGGACATTCAACCATCAGCGCTGAGAGAAATTCAAGTACAAAGACCTAATATCAAATGGAATGATATTGGCGGGTTAACTGAAGTCAAAGAAGAGATATCGGAAGCAATAGAGTGGCCTCTTAAGCATGCAGATTTATTTAGACAAGCTGATGTCAAACCTCCTAAAGGACTGCTATTATATGGCCCTCCTGGAACAGGAAAAACGATGATTGCGAAGGCTGTTGCAACTACCTCTGAGGCTAACTTTATCAGTATAAAAGGTCCGGAATTATTATCTAAATGGGTAGGAGAATCAGAAAAGGGAATTAGAGAAATATTTAGAAAGGCAAGACAGGTTGCACCTTCCATAGTTTTTTTTGATGAACTGGATTCCATTGCACCACATAGAGGAAGATCTGAAGGTGACGCGCATGTTACCGAAAGAGTAATCAGTCAAATGTTAACTGAAATGGATGGCTTAGATGATCTCAAGGGAGTTGTTATAATAGGTGCAACAAATAGACCAGATATTATAGATGAAGCGTTATTGCGGCCAGGAAGATTTGATCGCATACTTGAAGTTCCAGTTCCTGACAAAGATGCAAGAAGAGAAATACTTAGGATTCATACTGAGAGAAAATCTCTTGACACCACTGTAGATATGGATAAGGTGATAGAGTTGACAGAGGGTTATACGGGTGCAGATATTGCAGCAATGGTGAATGCAGCAGCAATGTTAGCAATTAAGAGATACATAGCTACGAATGATGGTGTAAAAAGAAAAAATAATAACAATCATAATTCTAATGCTACATCAACAGTAATAGCATCAAAGATAGAAGAGATACAGAAACCCGAATATAACATTCTCAAGCTGTCCATGGAAGATTTCGAATCTGCCTTAGGAAAGATCAAGAAGAAAAATGTGTCTATTAACAACCCAAATTCTCTATGACATCATAGATGAAGATGAAATGAGGAATTGGTATTAAAAAAGTGGCATCTATTAAATTAACGTCATCGATGATGACGACAGCCAAATCAAAAATATGCCAGATAGAATATCAAAGGATTACTCTCTGAGTTGCTATTAAAACCAATTCGCAGCAGAATAGACTACAACTTCTTTAATTATTGCTCTGTATGTAATCTAAAATTTTCTAAACACATTTTGCGATGTCAATATTGTAAACAAAAAGTGAGAACCAAACCATGGCATCGTTCAAAACTTATAAAGTTCAAGAGAATCTAATCTAAACATTAATTATCGATTCTATATTATGTAATAAACTCGATCTACATACACTTACGCTTACATACAATAAAATTCATAAATAAATTGAATAATTGATTAGTTTTGAGTTTTAGACAAATATTTAATTTCATAGTTTATTCTTACTTATCTTAAACACATTTATCCTCGTCAAATTATCCATAATTACAATTCATAGATGTTCAAGAGAAATATATCTTATAAGTGATCTTGGATTATAATTAATCATGAAAGGCATGTGTACTATAATTAAGAAAATGGAAAAAGTATTGTACCGCCAGAATCCGCCAAGGCTTACTACACTTAAAAAATTACAAATTGAGGAGGAAGGTGATCCTTTTAAGATACTTATAGGAACCATTTTATCAGCACGTACTAGAGATGAAAATACGACATGCGTGCTAAAGAGATTATTTCAAAGATTTCATAACATTAAAGAACTGGCAGAAGCAGATCTAGAAGAAATTAAGACAATAATCTACAGTATAGGGTTTTATAATACTAAAGCTAATAGAATAAAAGAAGTTTCCCAATTAATCTTAGAAAGATTTGATGGAAGAGTTCCTGATAATATTGATAGCCTTTTGGAGTTACCCGGTGTCGGCCGAAAGACTGCAAATTGCGTTTTAGTGTATGGTTTTAATAAATCTGCAATTCCAGTTGATGTTCATGTTCATAGAATCTCAAATAGATTAGGAATTGTTAATACTAAAAATCCAGAAAAGACGGAAATGGAGCTCAATCGTATTGTAGGTAAAAAATACTGGAGCAAGATAAACGATATATTCGTTATGTATGGTCAAAATATTTGTTTGCCCACAAAACCAAATTGCAGATCCTGTGATTTAAAAATGATCTGCAAATTTTATCATGACACTATCATTTCTAGCGTTTAGCCTCTGGTGATACTCTCCTCTTCTTAAAGACAAGTAAGCCAATAACAACACCTGCTGTTCCAATTAACATGCCGAGCGGCAAATAAAATATAGGAGAGTCAGCAGGGTCTCCAAATATCAGATCGAATGAGATATTTCCTGCATATGTATTAGAAGGGGACATATTATCATCCTTTCCATAAACTGCAATAGAACTAATTGTAAAACCATTTATAGGTAATCGGTCCACGATGATCCTTTTGCCGTTAGTAATGCTCAACCCTTGATTACCGTCATGACCTATAATTATAGGCTGATCTGTTGACCAACCATCATTATTTTTTTCATATAGTCTGATATATCCTGAATCTTTTGTATTTATTGCAGCCCAAAATTTTTTATTCGTATCTCCAAACATTGCAATTTCAATAAATTTCTCACTTGGTGGAGGTTCTTGTAATCTTATGATAGTTTTTGCACCTTGCATAGAATTGTAAGACATATTATTTTGTATTGATAAGATCCAGTTTGTATTTTTTGGTTTATCATACGTATAAATTAGTGGATTCCTTCTATCATTATTTGAAGCAGTATATGGGAATACAAACTGTTCACTTTTTTTAGTTTTAATTACATCATATATACTACTCTGTGAAGAGGTTATTTGCATATTTTGGCCAAGGGTCAATGCTGGAGTCAGAATCAGAAGAAATATCAAAGTCGTAACGAAGAAATGCCCCATAGAATACAAGGCCACGGATAGTAATATTAATTAATATATGCAGAGACTTCAAGTTGCTCCTATATTATACAATAAGTCTATTTTATTATCCAAGTCAAGGTAAAAGTATATTTTCCTTTTACTGCAATATTGACACATGTTAACTTTGTATTTGTCATGTATACAATGTATCTGAAAAATTAACTTATCTAACACGATATAGATATACTCGTATAATTTCTTAATTTAATCAAACGCATCAGTGGTCTATAACAAATGGATCTTTGTAAGACATAATTATTCTCGAAATTTCTGGTCTCATCAAATGTTGTGCAGGGATTTCGCCAGATAGAACCATTCTTCTCATTCTTGTACCGCTTAGCTCTTCTCTTAAATCTGGATCATGCGGACAATTTCTTTCATTTGCATAACCCATACACTTCTTGCAATAGTAAAAGGCTGGAAACAGTATAGGCTCAATTCCGAGATCAGGGAAGTCATCGAATATCCCATGTGCTGCATAAGGATGATAGTACCTTCCAACTCCTGCATGGTCTCTTCCAATGATAAAATGCGAACAGCCAAAATTCTTTCTCATGATAGCATGATGAATTGCCTCCTTCGGTCCAGCATACCTCATCTCTGTATGAAGTGTGACTAGTATAGCTCTTGTTTTTGGGTAATAATTTTGCAGTAATGCTTCATATGCTCTAAGAATTACTTCATCTTTAAAATCTCCAGATTTTTTTTTGCCAATCAATGGATTTACAAATAATCCATCGTATAGGTTGAGTGCAGCCTTTTGTAGCATCTCGTGAGCAACATGCGGAACATTTCTAGTTTGAAATCCTACCACAGTTTTCCATCCTCTCTTTTGAATTTCCGATCTAGTATCAAGTGGTCTCATTCTGAACTTTCGCAGTTGTGACTGCGTATCTCTTTTTATAACTTCAATTTTTCCTCCAATAAGCCTACTTTTCATTCCTAGTGTTTTCCCAACACCGGGGTGCGTAGGATCGTCTGTATTATAGACTGCTTTTACTAGACTAAGCTTATCAAAAGAATAAACTTCATCAACATAAAGAATTCCGAAATACTCATTATTATTTTTCAAAGCGACTTGTATAGCATCTTTCATTTCCATTGCAGTCTGTCTATCAACATCTAGAACTATGGGTATAGTCCAAGCCAATCCATTTTTTAAATGACTGGATTTTAAAATGTTTTGAAAATCATCTTCTCTTACAAATCCTTCCAGCGGACTGAATACACCATCTGCAATATTTTCGATATCATTTCGAATATCGTTACTAACTTCAATTGAGAACATACCCTCGAGGTTTTTGTTTGTAGTAACAAATCTGTTTATTAATTCACCACCATGTGGTCTGGGTATATTGTTTATGATATTGTTATCAGCCAAGCTATTTCTACTTTTTATGTTTCGTGATTGGGTCCCAATGTAGACCACATTCTTTATGTGAGGTATTTTCCCACCACCATCTTCCTGACCTTGGATCCTCACCCTGTTGAACTGCCCTTGTGCATGGTTCACATCCTATGCTTGGAAAGCCCATGTCATGTAATTTATTATACGGTATATTATTTTTGTAAATATAGTCCCAGACCATTTTATCAGTCCAGTCTGCAAGTGGATTGATTTTGATAATGCTGCCATGTGAAGAGTCGATCTCTATTTTTCTTATGTTTGCCCTAGTGACTGTCTGCTCTCTTCTCAACCCAGTAATCCAAGCATCTAGATCACCCAGTGCTCTATTAAGGGGATCTACTTTTCTAATTTTGCAACAAAGCTTTCTATTTTCTAAACTTTCGTACATTAGGTTAACTCCCTTTTGTTGAACCATGTCTTCAACTTCTTTATATTTTGGAAAATATACTTTGATTTGAATACCATATTTCTTGCGTATTACGTCTATTATATCATAAGTTTCCTGATTGAGTCGTCCTGTATCTAGAGTAAAAATTTTGGACTTTGTTTTATCAATCTTTGTCATCATATCAATAAGAATTACATCTTCAGCGCCAAAACTTGATGCTAAACTAATCTTCGGGTCATAAGTATCGATACCCCACTTCAAAACTTCATGCGCAGATCTGCTTTCCATTTCATCCGCAATTCTCGGAAACTGTGTATATGATGGTAATGATGTAATATTATTATTCATATGTAAAAATCTGTGGAATACACTTATAATCATTTACACTAACAAACAATTAACTGTATGATTTAGTTATTATAACGAAATGTTATGTTATTTTTTGGAGAAAATAGGCGTATATTATAACATAGAAGATTTTGATTTTGTTAACTATTATACTAAGATTTTATAATCTGCTAACATATTCGATTTTTAAATGCTTACAAATAATAGATATATTTATAAAATATATAATAATAGAAAGCCAGACGTCACTTGCTTCCTATTTTAAACATCTTTGTGCCACATACAGTACAAATTCCTTGAGTTGCGGGCTTTCCATTTTTCATTGTGACCTTTTTATCGTCTTTCATTGATCTTTTTGATTTGCACTTAACGCAATATGCTTCCATGGCAATGCAAGCATCTAAGCAGAATAAAAGAAGCGGGGTGTAAAATGATTGTCAGAAAAGCCTAGTAGCATTACTCATGTAAATATTGTTTAGGGGTATATATAATAGAGGAATTAATTCTATATTAGATTCTGAATAAGATCATTGATAATAGTAAAATAAAAAATAAAGATTATAATTATATTTAGCGAAAATAAAAGAAGATGAATATAATTTGCCAAACAATGAAAAATTAGGCCAATGTCTGCTCTGTGGTTGTACTAAACATAAGTGGATTGGTTGTGTTAAGCATTGGCAAAGTCATAAAAAGAATAAACAAGGCCAATGTGAAAGCAGAAATGAGATATAGCAACGGCATCGTTATTTAAGTTCATATAAAGCAACATATAGTTTAAGCACAATCTTTTCATCCATTTTTTCTGCTATTGGAATAATATATTTTAGAGTTTCTTCTTTATATCGTAGCACTTTATCCCTGTGCGCGGCATTTTTTAAATCTCTTATATTATCTAACCAATCTGCTAGTTTTAGATATCTAACATCTTTAGAACTCTTTGTAATATTTCTGAAATATTCATCTAATACTTTTTCTTTTTCCCCACTCCTTATTTTTGGCCTTGTTACTGTACTAACTATATTGTAAATATATTCACCACAGTCTTTCTTTATTTGCTCCTCCACTATGTGCCTGTCGCTATCTTCACTTTTTTCGATGGTATCATGTAAAAGAGCTGCACAAACCAAATTAACATTATACAGATGTAACTCTTCTGTTAAAATGAGTGCAACCCTAAGAGCATGATTGATATATGGTTCCATCCTATTTCCGTTTCTGAATTGATCAGCATGAGATTTTGTTGCCATTCCAAACGATTTAGTTATTTTTATAACATCATCAATTGATTTTTCAAATGGTTTTAATAACTTTGTAAACGCTGATTTTGTAAAATCAGTGATACTCCATTTCATTATAAATATGCAAGGCCTAATTTAGCTTTACTGTGTTTACCAAATATGAATTTTCTGACCATTACTAGAAAAATTACCTAATAAATATTCTGCATGATTAGATACAATGCAGTGGATCAAGACTAACTTTGTAGCTGTTGAATATGATTGATAGTAACGATTTTGGTTTTTACTTGTTTAGAATGGTTTTGATGCATCATCATTATCAGGGATAACTTGCCCTTCATCTAAATCTGATGTAATAGATTCATCATCATCTCTCGTAATCTCAGTATCAATTATGGGGTTTTCCTGAGTTCCGTTGATTGCAGGATTTGCTTCTTCTGATGAGGAAGACAATAAGATCTCTTCATTAACAGACAATTTATCATCTCTAGTGATAGGACTTGCAGGAGAAGGAGCAGCTATAACGCTCTTTGGTTTTCTAGATGTTTTCTTTTTACGTTGTGCAGAGGCGTGGGTCTTTTTAGATGTTGGCTTCTTAATAGTTCTTTTAAGAGGCTTTAACTTTTTAGAGACTTTTGATCGTTTTCCTCCCTTTTTTATTTTAGATTTGGTTTTACTTACCATATAATTAGCAATAGTATGCAAAGATAAATACTTATTAAAATATTATGGGTAGTTTAATTGAGAAATCCTTCTTGATAATATATTAATTATACAAATTATGTCAAATAAGTTAAATATTTATACTAATAAGCATTAATACTTTGATGCGGATCACTTTACACATTTGAATTTTCCGTTATTAATGGTAATCGGTATTAATGTCACTGGTCCAACTAGTTATCAATTTATGGAATGCGCCATCTAATAGTATAATTAATTATAATTGTTATACCGACTTTATATAAAATACATGTTGTTATACAGCGTATGGAATCAAATAAAACAACGGAATTATTAGCTGTATTTGCTAGCGTGACAATATTCTTTTTGATAACCGCGAGTCTTGTTGTTCCTGCATTAGCATTAAGGCATTTCTTTAATTGTACAACGCGAATAGCTAATAGAACAGGTGACCTTACACTGAATGACATAAATGTATGTTATGATAAGGTTTTTACCGGTGCTCCAAAAACAATTGATAATAATATATCATCCCCTAATAGTACATCTGTAAATAATATCAATGCTAATAAGTAGAGTTTAAAATAAAAAGCAGATTATACATGAATTCAATAGTATATATCATTTTACTCTTTTCTGTCGTATGTCATGTGAAATTACAGATCTTGGGATGATTTACACTTTGATAAAATAAAGTTTGATCTATAAGTAAACGTATTATTAAACTATATAGATAATGTAAAAATTATAGCATTCAAGAAAAAATAATAAATTATTGTTTGTATGATTATTATCGCTTGTTTGTTATCGTTGATCATTTCTTAATTTTTAAATTAAACAAAACGAAAGTAGTAAGCTTTAATTTCTATTAACAAGACTTATGTACTCATAAGCTCCAATACTATTATCGAATGCATACTCTACCTTCTGAAATTGCTTTCTAAAATCAGCAACCCGCTTTGCTACTATAATAGGATCGTATTTATCAATAACCACTTGTTTTATAAAGGTTGCAACTTCTTTCATCTCACTCTCTTTCATACCTAATCTGGTTATTTCAGGGACACCAATTCTTATTCCACTTGGATGCATATAGTGTCGTCCTGCCTTGATATCTCCAGGTAATAGTTGTCTATTCAGAATTATATTAGCCTTTTCTAGATTTTTTTCGATAGTGCCACCATCACTGAACTTTGAAACATCTACAGCAATCTGATGTGATGCAGTGTATCCTCGCTTTTCACCCTGTACTTGGAAACCAAATCCGGCTAAGGTTTCTGCTAAAACCTTAGCATTTTTGATTACTTGTTTTGCATAATTTTTTCCAAATTCTAGTGATTCCGCTAATGCGATGGCCTTTCCGGCAACATGATGTAGATGATGACTGCTTGTGTTGCCAGGAAAGATTGCTTTCTTTATTGGTTCTGAATATTTTTCTAATGATACTATAATTCCTCCTTGAGGTCCCCAAAGAGTTTTGTGTGAACTCATAGTCATAGAATCAGCCCCTTCTTTCAAGGGATCCTGAAACTCACCGCCAGCAATTAGTCCAGCGACATGAGCGCCATCATAATTAATATACATGTTATGGTCATGCATAAAATTTGACAACTCTTCTACAGGATGGGGAAAAAGAAATAGACTACCACCAAACATTCCTATCTTTGGCGCCTTACCATCACGTATCATTTCTTTGATTCTCTTCTTCGTGGCATCAGTATCAATTGTCATGTCTTCCTTCAAAAATGGATAATGTTCAATATTTAAGCCATGGACTAAACCTGCAGTTCCAAAGTGCTCTTTCTTTCCATGGGAAATATGTCCTCCACTAGGAATAGAAGCAGCCATCATATAGTCTCCAGGGTTTGAGAATGCAGCATAAATTGCAAGATTTGCAACTACACCAGATGTTGCTCTACAATCAGCGAACTCTGCTCTGAAGACTTTCTTTGCTAAGTCATTACAAATCAACTCTACTTGATCTATGTATACACATCCAGCATAAACTCTTTCCCCAGGCCATCCTTCTGCATATCTATTACCAAAATCAGACATTACTGCTTCCCTTACTGCTCCGCTAGGAATATTTTCGCTGGCTATTAGAGGAATTGACTTATTAAACCAGTTATGATGTTCAATCATTAATCTTAAGATTTTATTATATGATATTTTAGCGCTCATTGATTAAATAGACTACTGTAAGTCCAATTTAAAATATCGCATAGCCCAAGATACTTTCATGATCTCCTCGTCTAGGTAACTATATAGATCGATCATTGTTCTTAATACCTCATAAGATATTTAAAATGATGTAAATAGATAAATATAGATTAGAATAATCATTCTACATATATACATGACATAAGCCTCTTATCTTGTTAAGTATTGAATCCAATTCTTCAGAGCTAAACATGGATCTATTCTTGAACATAGAGTGAACTGGACCCGCACCATCACCACTATGTCGTGGAATAATATGGATGTGCACATGTAACACTTCTTGACCTGCTTCTTTTCCATTATGGATCGCGATGGTTGAGGCTGTAAGTCCTACTGCCTTTTCTACTGCGGAGGATATTTGCCATAGTAAATCAAACATTGCAGAGGAATGTTGTCTATCCATATCTTGAACTTTAGAATAATGTGCCTTTGGAATTACTATAGTGTGTCCTGCTGTCAAGGGAAAAGCATCTAAAAACGCAATAGCCTTCTCGTTCTGACTAATAATTCTTGCTTCAATCTTGCCGGTAATCACTTTGCAAAAGATACAATCTAGATCAAGCATAATACATTGTAGAACAAGATATCCTATAAATGTAAACTGCTAATTTAGTTATTATATTATATAATATCATGGATTTATTTGTGATTAGAACTGTCTGTAAGCGCTCCTTCCGTCCGAGTCAAAGAATTTAATCTGGCAAGTTTTGATTCAGAAGCTACATATTGGCCAAGGTCCTTTTCAATTCTTAAAGATGGTCTCTCTTTCTTTGCAATGAATCCAATTATTGTAGGTTCAAAATTATGTTTTTGTAAATCAGCCACGATCAAATTTGATATATCCTTTGTTGCTATTATCAAATGGCAACCATTTAAAGAAGCAGTCGCATTTTCAACAAGAAATTCTTTTGTTGCGAATTTGGCAACTTCTTCATTCTTTAATGGAAGATCATTAATTACAATGTGTGAATTTGTCAATTGAGCAAGCTTTCCTATCGCAAATATGCCATCTGTTGCTACCGGATAGACAGCAGTTATGTGGGTATATTTATCGAATGTCATACCAAAATCAGGACAGTAGTTTGAAATTATTCTACCAAGTGAGAATCGGGGTTCGCTTAGATTTTTTATTGCTTCAGATTTTGCTGTAGAAAGAACATTTAATGAAATATTGTTTTGCTCAAATTTGCTTATATTACTTCCATCCATTTCGGTTAGCATATAAAGGCTAACCGAGGGCATTGCTCCAAATTTATTAGAAATAATAATTTGCATTCCTTCTTCAACTTGTTCATATCGTGTAGGCAGTTCTTTTAGAGTATTTGCAATTGCGGTAGCGCCGAAGAATAGTTTACCCGTTTTAAGTGAACTGTAGTCTTCCATAGCTAGATTATATCTAGAAGCAAAGATATCAAGATTTTTTCTAATATTGTCTAACATTTCCTCTGATGGAGCATCATATATAGGAAATAGTTTGAATCCTGATGTACATCCAAGGAGAAATAGGTTTTCCATTGCAACTGTAAATGCAATGTTACTATGAATTTCAGATTCTGGACTTTGAGTTGCATCAGTTATTTGTGTAGCACTGTTATTAGCAATCGTGTATCCTACTTTATTGCCTCTATGTAATTCTACATAGTCAAATAATGCAAATTGTGCTTCTTGTTGAGTCGTGAGAGGCATATTAATTTTTTTTACAGTAACTTTAGAATGAAAAACTTTCAGAAATGTTTGGAGCATTTCTGACAGTAATGTAGAATCATTACCTATTTCAGTATGAAGTCTGAATATGGAGAGCGCCTGCTTGATCGCGATTTCCTTTTTTTCATCCAGAAGATTATCAAAACTATATACTCTCCGTGTAAGTTCCGGTATCTTTCCATCTGCATAATAGAAAGCATCAAACCAGTTTGGAACCAGCTTAATGTTACTTCTTTTGATCTCCTTTAGAGCAGATTCAAGAATATAATTGTCGACTTCATTTGAAGAGGTGGGAATCCATCGTAAAGGATCAAAACCAAGTCGTCTATATTCTTCTATAATTTCCCAAAAATTTTCAGTCAATCATACTCCTTCCAAGAGCTTAGAGATCTAATTTTAATTCCACTAATAAAAGGTATAGAAAACACAGGTTAATAAACACAACTTTCACAATAATATTCTAGTATAAAATTCGAACCTGTTGTTTCAAATACCTAATTGTTGTATTTAAAAGCATATTTTACTTTAATGCATATCCATTCAAATATTCCTTCTAATTGTTCAGTTTCATAAACTATCTCTTACAATCCTGATCTATCTCATTTAAGATTAATGATTCAAACTCAAATGAGTACAACGCTAGTAATCATATAAATATAAAGCAAGATTATGGAAAATAAACAGTCACCTTGCTCTTATAATATTCTTCTTTTAAGAATTTTGATTACCTTCTGGATATGGTTCATATATCAATCTATTGACTGGCTCTCCTGTAGGGAGCGGAGCATTTCTGTCAACTTCATATTTGAATATCTCAGGAAAGTCTATATCCAAAATTACATTTCTTCCTACTGCGATTATCTTAGATTTCGGAATATCATATCTATAGCCATGATCAC
This sequence comes from Nitrososphaeraceae archaeon, assembly GCA_035643635.1. Lineage (GTDB taxonomy): Archaea > Thermoproteota > Nitrososphaeria > Nitrososphaerales > Nitrososphaeraceae > DASQQB01. The sequence goes on from DASQQB010000038.1 coordinate 16,342, forward strand.
CGAAAACAACTATTTTGTCATCTGTTTCCTTCATTATATATCCAACGTGGTCTTCATTCTTTGCTCTTACTCCTTTATTAAAAAGCGACTTTGGATACTCTTTTTCATAGGTACCAAGATCAATCCTTCCGGCAGGTGAAGTCCATGGATCTTTACGACTTGTAGGTAATGGTTCTTCACGGCTTGTTTTATATTTATTAACAATATCCTTGTGATTTAGGCCTATAAGCACGTTACCACCAACTTGATTAATTTCTGCAATTGGAATATCATATCTTTCATTCTTTCCACCAAATACTATAATTTTCTCGGGAGTTTCTCTTACGACGTGTCCAATATCAGGAGAATCAAGTGATTTTACACCCTTGTTAAAGTACTTACCGGATGTCATGTATCTTCTATTACTTGGTAATACAACACATTTATTTAAATTTAATTTACATCATTAACTTATTTTAGCTAATATAAATTCTTAAAATCCTGATTTTATTGGATCTTTTGGCTTCATCAGATCTCGTAACAGTATTGTAGCATATGATCCTTTAGGTAATGTGAAAGACAGATTAAGTGATCCTGTGTAAGAGAAAGATTCGCAGCATAATGGTGCCTGTCTAAATCCTCCTTGGTTGCTCAATTCCTGCATTTCTTTTATATAAAAATCTCGTGAAGATATACCTTCTTCATCCATTATATTTTTTGTAATTATTTCGAATCTTCCTTTACCAGGTTGAAATGCATATCCAACTATCCGAATTGCTGGAATTGTTTCAGAATGTATGTCCAAACTAGGATTAAACCTTCGTATCCTACCAAAAACCGATGGGCCTTCCATTTCAAAACATAAATCTCCTTCTACACCATAAAGTATGCGTTCATTTTTTAAAAGTGCAGTACTTAGACATTTATTAAATATATAAGCCTGATATGCCTGGACAAATAGTCTGCGAATGCCTATAGGAATGGATCTTAATGCAGAAATAGGCTCTTTTCCATTTAGCATTGCAGATATTAATTGATATTCAATATCCATGTTTCTAGGAAGATGTCTAAGTAGGTGAGAATAATTTTTAGGATCGCGACTTTTATGACGAATTTCTTTACTTAATGCAGAATCATATTCTGTGGTATACGATAACAAAAGTTCTACTGCTTCCTTAAAGTTTCTTCTGATAATTTCTCTGCCAACTAAATGGGTTACCAATCTTTCACTTCCAAACCTCTGGAGTCCATAGAAGTTGGCAATATTTTTAATATCTGACACAAACGAGGAGATATCTGAAGTCTTTGGACTGTAAACTGTAATTACAAATTTATTTCCCTGGAGAGAGTTTTTTCTCAGAGGTTTTCCAATAAAACCCTTTAGTGACAGAAATGTATGCATTGTTTTTATTTCCTTTGGTAAGTTTTTTATTTGCTCTGAGCTAGCATACTGACTAGTAATCGCCTTTGCGTCTTTAATTCCAATAACTTTAAGCTTAATACCCACCTCTCTTTTTATTTCAAAAATGGCATGGTTTGAATCAATATTTTTTTTATTTAAAATATAAAGTGGATATCTGTGGGATGAATCTTGAACAGGAGACAGATCATCAAATACAGAGCAATCTATTATTTCAGATACTTTGAAGCCTTCACTGCTCTGTTTTATTAAGCCGCCTGTTCCGCTATAACAGGTGCAGTAACATTCTATTCCTGCCAGTTGATCAATTTTTGGAACTGGAAAATTACTCATTAGATAAGGTCCTCACTAAAATCATCCAATAAAATTAAGTAATTAGATAAGTACATTTTTCAAAACTCTTCTAATAATATTTTAAGTATTCCATTTGTTTCTTTGTAATCGTCAATTGCATAACTTTATCTTTTACCTGTTTTTAATACATATGGATCTAAATGGCTGACGAAGTATTCATGTATATTGTAACTATAGGGGTATTTGCTGTGCTTACTGCTATTCTCTTTGGTTCTAGAGCAAAAAGGCATTCT
>DASQQB010000039.1:0-6009 GCA_035643635.1 Nitrososphaeraceae archaeon
ACTGAAAGTGAATATGAACAAGATAAGTAAGACTGGAACAAATGAATAAATAGCCAGAAAAAAACGCCATCTCTTTTTTTATATAGGTGAGGAATATAGGAGCAGCGAAGGTATTGCCACTTATTGAAATATTTTCACAATGTTATTGTAATATATAAATCGTTAAGTGAAACCTTTACTAACTTAGGGAGCGGTATGTCCTGCATAAATTGTCATGTTAACATCCTCTTAAAGACAAGAAATAATGGGATAAAAAAGATATTAAAACTGTCTACGACTGTCTTCGTTCTCTTCTACTTCGACGCGTGTTCTGATGGTGCTGGCGCTGTCATTATCTTGCCTTGGCATATTCCTTGCTGTATGTTCGATTGTCTTTGCAGCATTAACTCCTATTCTAGACAATTCCTTTGTATTCTCTCGAGTATTCTGCATTAAGGTTTTTGTTGTTTCCATATGTACAAATATAGCATTATTTGTTACTCTTGTTGTCGCTATTGTAGTGTCTGCAAAACTGCTGACCATTCTACCATATATCTCAGTCATCCTTCTAGGAGACATCCAGTAATTCCAAAATGTCCTATTTACAGCCTCTATTTGAGGTAGCCATGCTGACTGATATGAGTTAATAATCTCTTTTTGTGAGTCTAGATAATTATCTGCTATATCTTTTGCAGCTTGTATAGTTTGTTCTTGATATTCATTAGCTGCTTGAGTGTAACGTGGAATGTCCCTTCTTGCTTCATCTGTTGTCTTTCTGATATTATCTTTGGTTTCATCTAATGCTCTATTGACTGCATATCGTTGTTCTTCTTGTCGTTGTCTTGTATATGATGATGTTGTTGATGATTCATATTCACTTGCATAGGGAAATGTTGTTGATGATTCATTCGATTGTGATTTTATTGTTGTTTCGTGTTCCTCTTTAATTTCTTCTTTTTTTGGTGCCATTGTACATATATTATGTCCTAAAGATAGATAAAGATTGTAGGAGTACACAATATATAAAACGCGCTACATCCTATATTTTATTTTAAGAGGCTTAATTGGAAGATTTCATTATTTAAAAAATTATGAAATGATGATAATACACAACGTCTATCATATTTTTTATTACATTAGCAGAATGCTATGAAGTTGACGACAACTTCTCTTATCTTCCGGACACTATGGATCGTTAAATAGCACAAAATCTCGATATTGGTCTTTATGCTCTTTTTGTTCCTATCTAGCCAAATATTTGAATATTTTAGCTCTTATATCATCGTTTTTGGATTGTGTAATTATATTCTGAACTGGCATAGCCTCGAAGAAGATAGCCTGATTGCATGATCAATGAGGATTTGATATTGTATATATAAAATTCTATAGCAGAAGATATGATGTCATACTAGGTACTTGCTTGCAAAGAATACTGACTTGTGTACATTAATAACAGTGCTCTGTCTTTTCTTTTTAAGAAATGAATAGTGCACTCTTTGCGATGGCAACTAAATAATTCCTCATAATTGTTTTTTTGCATCACTTAGTTTGAGATCTTAATGTCGATAATCAGTCATTATTACAGATTATCATACCAATAATATTGTTTTGATAAATAGCTTTTTCACCTGTATACCCCAATTCTATTAGTGATGAATTCTGTTATAAACAGTCATTATAGTTAATTTATCAACAGTTTTAGTAACTTCTACTAGTTTTATACTGTATATGGCTCATGGAGCCATTTGAGTACCAGTAATTTCTATTACTTTGTCGTTTTTGCCAAAATCAATCTGCAATATTCTCGCCTTTATGTTAGTACCAATTTCCTTATAATCCACCCCTTTACCTTCTATTTTTATGGCGTATTTTGCGTCAGCACTTCCCTGACCTTTTGCGTCTATAACATTTCTGGGTAGTTCAATTAGGAATTTTCCACCATCAGTGGGCGATCCGATTACTGCTACCAATGTACCAGAACCCTTGTCTGCGACAAGTCCGAGAAGATTTCCACCAGTGGTATTGTATTTGATAGGATATTTGGTATTGCCGATTGTTAGATTGTAAACGTATGCAAATCCACTCCTGTTTAAACTAGTGCTGCTAGGATTTGTTTTTGCGGTAGCCGCCGATGTCTTATTTTCCTGGCTGCTAGGATTTGTTTTTGCGGTAGCCGCCGATGTCTTATTTTCCTGGGTTTGCATGTTAGTGTTATTATCATTACTAGTGCTGCTATTCGTTTTTGTTTGTGGGGCCTCTTTATTTGCTAATTGAGCAGATACGAGTTTTGTTGTATATAACATACAGGTAGATGTCAATATAAGTATGAAAACTATAGACAGGGGTAATACATTCGACTTTATTATTTTTTTCATACACTCAGATGAATGTAATACCCTATAAAGATTTTTATGTAGAACATGAAATCACTATACAGATAGCTGTTATATGGGATAATCATCATTAGAATGTTTTTATGATGATAGATCAAAAACTTGTAAAGGATAGTTTATACAATATTTATACAATACAGATATCCCATTGGAGAAGAATAGATGATGGCTTGAATATTCAATGAATATTCAATGAATATCCTTGTATAAATCACCTTACACTAACACATTATTGTCTTCGAATGTGTATCAGCTATCTTTGCATTAATGGATGTTTAGTGGAACTTGTGGTAGGAATGATATAGACAAATCTATTCGTTAAATTTTTTCAAGCTATTAAATCAATAGAAACCATTATTTATGAAGATATATGTTCTCAGGAATAATTATCTCGAAAAGAAGAAGCACATCTCTTGGGCTTGTTAATATTTCAGTAAAGATTTATACTATATCAGATAGCAGTCAGGAGTTCTCATTTAGTCAATTAAATGATAAAAGGTATACAGATAATTAGTTGAAGAAAGAATGGGAATGTTAGAAGCATATAACAAAAAAAGAAATTTTTCAAAGACGCCTGAACCAGCAGGAAGGAGAAATGCAAATGAGAAAAGCATTAAAAAAATAGATGAACTTAGATTTGTGATACAGAAGCATGATGCAACAAAATTACATTATGATTTCAGATTGGAATCAAAGAAGGAAGGTGTACTAAAATCTTGGGCAGTACCCAAAGGTATTTCTCTAGATCCCAAGGTAAAAAGGCTAGCAGTATTAACTGAAGATCATCCTTTAGATTATTTGCTATTTGAAGGAATAATTCCACTAGGAAGCTATGGCGGAGGGACTGTGATTGTTTGGGACACAGGCAGTTACACTTCACAGCAAGAAATCTCTGATCAGTTTGCAAAGGGCAAAATCACCTTTACTTTGTTTGGCCAGAAATTAAGAGGAAGGTTTTCGTTGGTCAAAACATCTAGAAAAGATCAATGGCTTTTGATTAAAGGAAATGATGAGTTTGAATCTGAACAGGATTTAACTATAACAAGACCTGAATCGATCCTAACTGGAAGAACAAATCAAGATTTAGAAAATGGTAAAGAACATAGAAGAAAGACAAAAAATATCAGTAGTAAGAACAGTAATAGCAAGAACGACAGAAAAGATAGACCTCCAACAGCAATAGATTATTTAGGAGAAGAAGAAGCGGGTAGTGAAGAATTTCCAGTAAAAATAAGGCCAATGCTAGCCACAACTGTAAAGGAATCCTTCAATGACAAAGATTGGGTTTTTGAGGTAAAATGGGACGGCGTGAGATCCATATTCTTTTTACACAAGACAAAAGGAATATTTGAAATTAAATCCAGGAGCGGCAAAACTATTACACATCGATATCCTGAATTAGTGGGACCGTTAAATTCCGTGATAAAGTGTCAAGAATCAATCATACTAGATGGAGAGATTGTAGTATTAGATAAAAATGGCTTGCCCAGTTTTCAAAACCACCAGAAGAGAATGAACGTAGATTGCAAAGCAGATATTGAAATACTATCTCAAGAAATGCCAGCAACATACTATATCTTTGATATTCTTTATTTGAATGGCAAAAACTTGGAGAATTTAGACTTTCTTCATAGAAGGAGTATTATTTCTCAGGTAGTAGTCAACAAAAGTAACAGAGTCCGGATTTCAGATTTCTTTGAAGAAACTGGCAAAGAGGTTTTCGATAATGTCAAAGCCATGAATTTAGAAGGAATAGTGGCAAAGAACAAATCTAGTAAATATCTGCAGGGCAACAGATCACGAGATTGGCTAAAAATTAAGGCTGTTAGAACTCAAGATTGTGTAGTAATAGGATATACTAGAGGAGAAGGAAATAGAGAAAATTACTTTGGTTCCCTACTATTGGCCGTATATTATGGTAGAAAATTAAGATTTGTTGGTCATATTGGAAGTGGATTTGACTTTGGCCAGCTTGACGAGATATATAGTAGAATTCAAGAAATGAAGATTGAAAAATGTCCTGTTGGCTATATACCATATACTAATCGAGACCCTGTTTGGATTGAACCTAAACTTGTAGCAGAGGTCAAGTTTAGTGACTGGACACAGGATAAGATTATGAGGGCTCCTATATTTCTTGGATTCAGAGAGGATAAATCTCCTGAAGAATGCGTTCTTGAAGAAGAAAAGAGTACTGAAACAATAGTTTCAAATGACAAAAAAGATCAAGAACAACAACCCATTGCCCCACGAGCTGCTTCTGAAACACATTTATCTAATGCTACTATGCATACTTTATCTTCTTTTTCTAATCTTGACAAAGTATTCTGGGATAAAACTACAAATCATCCACAACTGACCAAAAAGGATTTGATTAAGTACTATGACAAAATTAGCGAATATCTTTTGCCTTATCTTAAAGATAGACCATTATCTTTGAGTAGATATCCTGATGGAATTAAAGGTAAACATTTCTATCATAAGAATTGGGATGATGAAAGCCCAGATTTTGTACAAACGATAGAGGTGTATTCCAAATCTAAAGGAGATACTATCAACTACATTTTATGCAATAACAAAGATACCCTTCTTTGGCTAGCGAACATTGGATGTATAGAGATGCATCCATGGTATAGTAGAGTCAATGACCTTAGTTCATGCAAAAATATTACAGTAATTGAAGAAAAATGCAATCTGAATACACCCGATTTTATGATCTTTGATTTGGATCCTTATATTTACTCAGGCAAGGAGAAAAAGGGAGAAAAGGAGCCAGAATATAATATCAAAGCATTTAAAGCGACAGTTGATGTCGCGTATGATCTGAAAGATCTATTTGAGGAGTTAAAGATAAGATCTTATGTAAAGACATCTGGAAAAACCGGATTACATATCTTTGTTCCTGTTGTTCCATCATATACGTATGATCAGACTAGAGCATTTGCTCAAATTATAGGAAAGATATTGAGCTCAAGACATAAACAAAAAATAACAATGGAGTGGAATACTACTAAAAGAATTGGTAAAGTTTTCTTTGACTATAATCAAAATGCGATGGGAAAAACAATTGCATCTATCTTTTCTGTAAGGCCTACAAATTCAGCTACTGTATCTATGCCTGTTAGATGGGAAGATCTGTCAACCATATTTCCAACAGATTTTACAATCTTAAATGCTTTTGACCTTGTTAAAAAATCATGTGACCCTTGGAAGGAAATATTACAAACGAAACAAGATGTAAACACGCTACTTCAAGATATATCAACAATCCATAGGTAGAATAAGTTGTTTCCTTTTCTCGCTTTTTATATTTGGATAATCTTTCCTCACTTTAGAAATAGTTGCAGTTATATCATATACCTAGACCGCATAGTTCCTACATTATAATATGAATAAGCAAACCCATGTCTCTACAATATTTCTTGATGAGTAAGGGTTAATTTATGTGACCATCTTATATTAAAATAATAAATATATCTATCAATATCGTGTTGTTAATTGCATAACTTTATCTTTTACCTGTTTTTAATACATATGGATCTAAATGGCTGACGAAGTATTCATGTATATTGTAACTATAGGGGTATTTGCTGTGCTTACTGCTATTCTCTTTGGTTCTAGAGCAAAAAGGCATTCT
>DASQQB010000040.1:0-66117 GCA_035643635.1 Nitrososphaeraceae archaeon
GTCCTGACGACGGATATATGTATATTCTTAATTATGATGGAACTATATATAGAATTGTTCCTTCTTCTTCTTAATTATTGTGATATCAGATGTCTGTCTAATACTATGATCAGTGAGATGGAACATACTATTATTCTTAAAGATCTGATATAGTACTACCAAATCCCATTAGGACGTGTAATTATAATATGAAGCGTTTACTGCCATTGCCAATTGTCTACATCTGTTGATTTTTTGATCTTATCAAACAATGACTCGTCTTCTTGCTGTCTCTCAATTTCAGATTCTCCTTGAATTTGTTTTTTATCTTTTGTCTGTGATATTCTTGGATTAGTTATTGATTGTGATGATAGTTGAGACGTGTTAATTTTCTTGTCTATATGCTGTTCATCAGGTTCGGTTCCAAATTCTGGATCTTTGCGTTGTTGTATCATTGTTTTATCCTTAGCTCGGTCAATCAAATTTCCTACTTGCTTCAAAATACCTGATTTAAAAACATTACTCCCAGTTGAGCTTTCTTGAATAGTCCCATCTATCTTTTTTACTCTAGTATCAATGGAATTTTTAGTCTCGATTGTTAATCTTTTTTCGTAGTCTCCTTGTCTTACATGACCAAGTAAGTCAATATTCTTGTACCTTTCTTCTGTGTTTTTGTGCGTCACTTCTTCCTTTCTCTCTTCCTGAATGTACTCTTGTAAAAATGATGTCTGACCTATAATTTGACCTTTTCCACAATCTGTGAGTCCATTGCTTTGAAGAAAATCCATATACTTTAATAGTATATTATATTCTTGTAGTCTTGATTTTGCCTCTTCTATAGACATTAATGCCATATTCTTTTATTAGAATAGAATATCTCTTTATTTTTAAATCAATAATAGTCCAATCATTTTGCCAATTCATATTCAAAAAGCTGATATGCTCTTTTCACTATGAAATGCTTATTCATTATTCACATGAAAGATCGAGAATAACTACACAAATAATTGATATCTTCTCACTGCTTAGCTGTGCCTCCTCATATCGTCTAGTCTGCCAATAGTAATATGGTATTTTTACGTTATTATATGTAAAAGCATGTAGATAGTTCATACAAGAGAGTATGATTTTAGATATGATTAATATTGTAACAATAGTCTATGCCCTTAATAATTTTTTTACTTTTTTCCATAGCATATACCATGCTACGAAAGCGAGAGACCACGGTTTCTTTCCTTTTTGTATTCATGCCATTTTCCAAATCTTATTCCCCCAACTCCCGCTGCGATAACAAGGAGTATAACTACTAAAGAGATCGGTTTGATAAATGATCTAATAGGCTCTGGAGCTGTTGAATAATATTTACATCCCTCTGTAGTATTTTGGCACTTTTTTATTACTGGATATAAGAGTAAAGAAGAAATGAATACTATTAGAAGTACCGTTCCAATAACCGAAAGAATTGCACCTAATCCGATCACAGTTTTAATGTCCAACTATTTTCAAAAATAGGAGAATGACATCGTATTTGTATTTTTAATACTATCTGGATTAATAATTATGTTATTATTAAATACCAAGGCGGCTTACATCAATAGTTACAAATCGATAAAGGCTATCTCGTGATACTCTTGTAAACCGTTCATTATAGTATAAATAGGGCAGATTCTTGTGTAGGTGATGGTCCCATAGATTATGTACTGATTCAAAATATTCCTTTCTTTTTTTCCCCTTTAGTCTTAGAACCTCATGGGATAGAATATGTGAAACCTTTGCGCAATTTGTGTCTGCAAAAAATTTGGAACGTACACTGTCTGAAACAAAAATTGGAGGTCTTTTCCATTGAACCATTCCAAAGTTATCAGTAGCATAGCCCTCTGTCTGACAATCTGTCCAAAAGGGTTTGAAGTAAGCCAAATAGAAATGATAAACTGTTTTCCCTCTTTCATTGTGATCCCTAGCAAGGTAATCTATTGACATTCTGTCGAATAACCTGCCTGGAATAACAGGCAAAATATCAATATCTACTTTGAAATCCACTTCAAAAAAACGCTTAATCCACCAATGGTAGAATCTGACCATAGACGAAAGATAATTCCAGTCCTCTTCTTGTCTCTGTCTCCATTCTTCATTTTTAGCAATATAGATAAAGAAAAGATTCCTAGGCGACAATGTTTTAAAACTTAATGAGGTATATAAAAAACATCTTAGATTAAAGAGTTTCTTTATCCTCCTTTTGTTCTGTTAGTGCCAAACACGATGGGTAATGCTTGAATATTATGCAACTAAATACGTTAGAAGGTGTTGTTCCTTAGTAAGACTATGTTTCCTAACAATGGCTATGTAATGATGTAGTATTATTATTTCCAATGAGTATTAGTGGAAAACAATAGCAGAATTATATAAATTGATGATGCTTGTGAAAAGAGTTATTAATTATTTTACTAGAAGTAATGCAACAATCCAACTATTTGATACTGCATAATAAACCATGGTCCTGTCACATTCTAGGATCTTTTTGAAAGTGTAGCAAGTCGTGTTATAATCTTACTTGAATTTGTTATCTATTGCTCTTTGACGATATCAATATGAGAAATGGCTGACCTTGGTTAATAATAAAGATAAGATAAGAAAAAACAAATAAAATAGAGTTCTATATTGTTATTATAAGTAGCCGATCTTTAGCTTCTCATTTGTGTAAATACTATCCACAACCATACATTATACTGCTATGATACTGCTCTGCTATCGATAAGTTATTAATTTAGATAATATAACGGTAATATGGTAATTACATAATGTCATTTAAAAGAGTCGGTGCGGTCATCCTGCTTGTATCGGATATGGAAAACTCTATAAGATTTTATAAGGAGACTCTAAATCTACCTCTCAAGAGTCAATCTGAAGATTGGACCGAATTTTTTAATAATGGTACTGTTCTAGCATTACATCCAGCAAAGAAGAAAAGTACGTCTAAGACAGGATCTAACGCATTAATAGGATTCATGGTAGACGATCTTGATGCTACTGCTAAATATTTAAATGGAAAAAACGTAAAGTTCTTTAAGGAACCTAAAGATGAACCATTTGGAAAGCATGCTATTATTCAAGACCCTGACGGTCACTTGATTTCTATAGCTCAGATGGAATCAAAATCTATGGAAGAGTTTGATCTATTGGGATTACTCGGAGCAGAATAATTGCTCCATTAGTTAGTTATTGTTATTAGATTTCTATTAGAATATCAGTAAATAGCTTTAATGGCTAGCTTCATTTGTAGAGATATTCCCATAGTGTCTGTATATGCATGGGATTTCTATACTTCTACACCGTTAATTACATAAATATATCATATTGCACGATGTTACTAACTATAAGATGGTTATTTCGATTGCTGATGATCTGCTGAGAGTCGCGAAAGGTGAAGTTCTGTATGATGATTGGAGCAGAAAAATTTACTCAGTCGACTCTAGTAATTATACATTGACACCTTTAGTAGTAGTTCATCCTAGTAGTGAAATAGATTTACAAAATATATGTCAATATTGTTTTCTAAACAATATACCAATTACACCAAGAGGAGCTGCCACCGGTCTTCTTGGACAGTGTCTATCTGACAGTGTCATCTTAGATTTTACAAAACATATGAATAGGATTATGGAAATTGAAGAAAATTATGTCGTAGTTCAACCAGGCTTAGTCAAAGGAGTTCTAGACAAAGAGTTATCTAAAAAGGCAAAATTTTTTCCCCCTGATCCTGCTAGCGGTAACTATTGTACGATAGGAGGGATGATTGCAAACAATTCAAGTGGAGCTCACTCTCTGGGATATGGGAATACAATAGATTTTATTCAAGAGGTTAACGTTATTTATTCGGATGGAAGTACTGGCTTTGCAAGTTATAAAAAAAACAAATTTGACGAAAGGCTGTCAAAATTACTAAAAATATTATCTCCTAATATAGATTTAATCCAAGAAAAATATCCAAAAGTTACAAAGAACTCTTGCGGTTACCGTCTTGATGCTGTGATCAATACTCAAAGGTTTTCTCCCCAGAAAGTATTTGCTGCATCAGAGGGAACGCTAGGACTTGTAACTAGTGCAAGATTAAAAATCTTAGATATTCCGATATTCCAGTATTTATTAGTATTATCATTTGAGAATTTGTTATCCGCAATGTCTGCTGTGCCACTTATCCTAGAGTTCTGCCCTGTTGCTCTTGAAATGCTTGATCATACAGTCATTTCTAATAGATCTTCCGCTACTGCTCAAAATTCTAGTAACACTGGTTGTCTATTATTTTTAGAATTCGCAGGAGATAATCTTAATAGTGTCGAAAGAAAAGTAAGTTCTTGTAAAAATAAGTTATTGGATAGGTGCAGCATCTTGGAAGTCGCCTCAGATGAAGCAAGTAGAACAAAGATATGGGCGGCAAGAAAGAATGCATTAAATTATGTGTTAAAATTAACAGTTGGCAGCAGAAAGGCTATGGGATTGATCGAAGACACAGTAATAAACCCTAACTTGTTGAGTTACTATACCCAATATCTGCTGCGGATGTATCTGAATTACAGAATGGATTACGTTATATACGGTCATGTGGGAAATGGAAATTTGCATACTCGGCCTTTTGTCGATACAAATTGCAAAAATCAAGTTGAACTAATGAAACATATTGCAACCCAAGTTTTTAAAACAGTAATAACTTTAGGCGGCACGATTACAGGGGAACACGGGGACGGCCTAGCAAGAGCAAAATACATTCAATCTGTATATGGAAAAGAGATTTTTTCTATGTTCAAAATAATTAAGAAATTATTTGACCCGACATATATAATGAATCCTGGTAAGAAGATAATTAAACAAGATAAAATTAATATCTTTTAACAAAAGCATAGTCTCTAAATATGAAAAGCTGTAAAAAGTTGTCAAACAAAGATATGGCTGATTCACAGACTTATCTCAATGAAGAGCATACCTCTTAATTTGAAGTGTTGTACTAGAAGACTGATCATATCAATGCAACTTCAACTAGGCAAAACAATCCAAGAAAATTAACAGATTTTGAATCTATTCATAGTGCATCTCACTATCAAGATTCTAAAGCAAAGACAAGATAGGACAGCACACCAAATGCTAACGACTTGAGTATATATTTGCTGATCTATAAATTAGTCCATTGTAACTTTATGATATGAGTTAGAAGTTATTGATACATCGTTCTAACGTTGATCAATCGTAACTTAATAAAGATATTGATTAGATATCATATATCATATACTGTTATAGGTTATTCGTGAGTCATTGTGCCTATCTTTTAGTCTTTGAGTTGTTAGTCACAATATGATATCAAAAAAGTTAATAGATCAGATGCGCAGTATAAAACCTGTACAATGAATGGTTGATTCTAGAAAGATGAAATTTGAACTTGAAATTGAGGTTGATGTTCCTCTTGACATCGTTGAAGACCAAAAGAGAGTAAAGGCAGTTGAGGATGGCCTTGCTAGAAGTATATCTAAGGGTCTATATGAACAAGGAGTTTCCTTTACTATTAATAGAATTAGTTCAAAGATCATATAAATGGGTAACGTATGCACACTTACATAGGAAAATAAGGATAATAACTTTATTGCCTGACCAAATTTTGTTATTTACAAATGTGGAATATGGTACAGTAGTGTTAAGTCCAATTCCAATTATTTCTGCCTTGAAGCATACTTACTAATTATATAATTACCGCATGAATCAATATGTGCCATCACAAACCGCCAATTTTTGTCTAATGCTTTGCTTACTCCTATTCTTCGAGTTTCTAGTATTGTGTTAACGGGATGGTCAAGTGTTTGGATTTTTTCATATTCTTCTATATGGAGTTCACCTTCTAGATCAGTCATGGTCTTACCATTGTCATCTCTTTTAATATCAAATGCTTGAGTAATTTTCCCTGGCCCAGATGTTAAAGACAGCTCATCGTTTGTTCTACGAAATTTTTTCATAATGTCTATTCCTTCAAGAGGCTTTAAAGCTCTTATGAGTACTGCCCCAGCTTTAATTCCATCCATTTTAGCTGAGACGTTTAGACAAAAATGATTGCCGTATGTAAAATAGATGTATGCTCTCCCAGCTTCACCGAACATTATAAAGTTCCTCTGTGTCATTCCCTTATATGCATGACTTGCTGCATCGTCATCGAAACCATATGCTTCGGTTTCAACAATAATGCCAGATATTCGTTTATAGCTCATTCCATTTGTACTGCGAGTTACACGGACGAGTTTTTTACCAATTAACTCTCTAGCAACAATATGGGTCGGCCTTGCATAAAACAAAGTACCAGGACAAATCAAAGGATACGACAGCGTCGCATCTTGGTATATTTAAGTATGTGGAATAAATCATCGTAGTTTATTATATTATATCATCAATAGTACTATTCAAAATATTATCATCTCCAATTTCTTAGGGGCTCAACAACCTACGTTCTCTGTTACTTGTTATTGCTGTAAATTAATGACGTAGTTTGTCCTACGTACTAATTCGATAATTTATAAGGAATTGAATATATATGGACCATCGCTTTATAATAATACAAAGAATAGTAAGGAGCCTATTCTATTCTATATAGTACATCGTTTATTGTGTCGCCAACAAAAGTGAGACAACCGTCGTGAAATCAAAATCAGATCTCAGCTAGGACAAAACAAAATCTGCTTCCTCAAGTTGTGGCTCCTTTGTCATATTCAGTAATAACAAAGAAAAAGAGGTTTTTTCTTGTTTATCCTTTTCCTTCTTCAAAACTTTTTTGCGATCAGACGATAAGTCAGACCATTATGATCTGCCAATATCGAACCAATATTCTGTATGAAAGCAGTCAGACTGTGGCATTTTTCTGTATACTATATCTTCTTTACCATACCAACAAGTAGACACCAGAGATTTGCGTTTTAGAGATCTATTTCTTGCAAGGTATAGCAATAAAAAAGAATCCATTTTACTCAATAATGAACTATGCTTCGATACTTTTCATATCTAGCGTCAACGTCTTTTCTAGTTATGTCTATCAGCCTTCTTATTCCAAAATCTTCAACAGAAAACGCGCCCATTACATTCCCGTAGACTACTGCCTGTTTCATTGTGCTGATACTTACATCATTTTTCTGTGATATATATCCAATAAATCCACCTGCGAATGAGTCGCCTGCACCAGTCGGATCTATGACTTCTTCCATAGGATAGGCGGGAGCTGGAAAGATCATGTCATCTATGAAGAACACAGAACCATGTTCTCCTTTTTTAATGATCGCAAAACGTGGACCAAACGAAGTTATTATTTTTGCGCATTTTACCAGATTAGATGTCTTGCATAATAGTCGGGCTTCCTCGTCATTGATAACTACCCCGTCAACTTGGCTCATCATCTTTATAACATCATTAGGTTTATTTAAGATCCAATACTCTATAGTATCGCATACGGTTAATTTCGGATTTGAAAAATATTTGAGTATCTTCATATTTTGGATTGGATCGTTATTTGCTAGGTATACATATTCTGAACGAGAGTAGTCTTTGGGAATTGTAGGTTCAAAATCTGCTATTACATTCAACTCAGTCTTGTTGGATTTCCGGTGTGAAAGATCATAGTCAAACGATGAATCATAATGGAAAGTTTTTCCATCGATCTTTGAGATTACTCCTCTAGTATCCAGTCTATCATCTAGCATCTTTTTGTATTCTAGTGGAAAATCAGAACCTATTACTCCAACTAGTGACGTACGCGTGAATATACTCGATGAAATAGAAGCGAATGTGGCTGCCCCTCCAAGAATCATAGTTTCGGTCTTAAAAGGAGTGCGAATGGTATCCAGAGCAATAGTTCCAAAAACAGTCAACATAGGATTATTGAATTTTTTTATTGATATACTAATAAAGTTTGACTATATACTCGTGTTTCAATCATTCATATATATAATTAAATATCATTTGCAAACAATATAACTGAATCAATGCGATTAGTAGTTGCAATAACTGGAAGTTCTGGTGTAATATATGGAACCAAAACGCTGGAAGCACTTTATAGTCTAAAAATTGAAACACATCTTGTCGTTAGTGAATGGGGAGAAAAAAATATTAAATTCGAAACTAGCAACACCATAGGTTACGTTAAATCATTGGCCACTAGACATTATGATATTAATAATATGGCTGCTGCTATCTCAAGCGGTTCTTTTCTAACAGATGGAATGATCATCGTTCCATGCAGCATGAAAACGTTGTCCAGTATTGCAAACGGATACGATGATAATCTGATTTCAAGAGCCGCTACTGTTGCCATTAAAGAATCAAGAAAATTGGTAGTTGTTCCTAGGGAAACTCCTCTCTCAAGGATTCATCTTGAAAACATGTTAAAGCTTTCACAAATAGGGGCAATTGTGCTGCCGGCTATGCCTGGATTTTATCATAAACCAAATTCTATGGACGATTTGATAGACCATATTGTTGGAAAGATTTTAGATCAATTTAGAATAGGCCACGATATGTTCAGAAGATGGGGTAATAATAGCAAAGAGAAACCCCTGAAAACATAACCAATACACGACTCAAATGAGGTTCACTCCCCTTCCTAATAGTTAAGAATGAAGTAATATCCTATGACTATCCATTATTACGAGTATTCTCTTCCCATAATCTAATTCTGTCTATTTTTGACCTTCTTCTTGCCTCCTGTAGGATATTATAGACCATTCTATGTGTCTTTCCTGATGAAAGCAATAAAACTGCATCAATCGCTAGCTTAATTTCCTCTGAATTTCCTATGAATCCAACATAGTGTCCATAAACCGAAATGAATGCTCCTGAGAGTTCTTCGATAGTTTTTCTTGATTTACCGGCTTCTCCAATAATTCGTCCTTTGATTCGCTGTATTGAATTGGAGGACTTTCCAGCATAGCTTCTTAAATCTATTAATTGAAACGAGTATTCCTCATTCAATAGTTTATATGCACGTTGTGGAGAGAATCCTTTTGAAATAGCAGAAACTATCTCTATCGCCTTAAATGGTTCCATCTCACTTAGATCTTTTGATGATTGAGAAGAAATTACTGCATCTCCAGTTTCACTGTCTATATCTATTATGACACCACATTTTTTTTCTATCTCTCCCTTTACTTTACCATTCTTTCCTATTATTACACCGATTCTATCTTCCGATATCTTTACTAACTGTCTAAAGCTCATAATGTTTCCTCATTCTATCTATTGATTATAAGACCTCTCTATATCATTTTATTTTGTTCAGATTTAAGAACCTTTTATTATTTTAGGTATTATTAAGGCTAAAATATAACCAACATCTTTCTTAATGTGAGGGGATGCATATCCAGTACCAGAAACCGTTTTATTTGACACAATTATTTAGTACGTATGCTGAAATTTAAAGAGCATCAGGAAGGGTATACCTGAAATTCTTTTTATGCTGGGTTCTTTCGCAAGTCTTAGATCTATTGCATTCTTTACTATCCTTTCCCCTACTAGGTTTGCTATAGAACACGATTTTAATAATTCCTGTGCTTGTCGCTCTTCGATGATTTCTTGCTCGAAGTATTCTTTTGTGATGTTAACTACTATATCGTCCTGTTTTAACTCCATGCCTACCAACTCCAAGTCGCAAATGCTAATCATTATTGAACCCTGATATCTGTTAATTCGTAGGGCATATTTTTTTTCAGTAATATCTGATTCCTTTTTGATCAAATAATAATAGTGTGTATTGGTTAGAAAAGTACTATATCAAGTTTAACTCTAACAAAGCCACTAATTACAAATTTGGAAGTTGTTTGGAATTTTTCTTCCATTCTATCTATTTTCAGTGTAACAATAATCTATTTTTCCATCTTCTCCAAAGCATTTTATCCTCTTAATTTTCTTTGTCTTCATTAGATAGAATATGGCATATCTGATATGTTTTTTAGTGATATTATTATGCTCAATATAGCCTATTTCACTTTCAATATACTCCACGGTAAACTTTCCTTCTTTATTGTACTCCTTATTCTTTATAATATGGTAAACTGATTCAATTACCTTCTTTCTCTCAGTTTTATTAAGATATGGATCCAACTAAATTTTCCATTACCTTATTCTTTTTAAATGAGCAAAGTCATTTTTATAAACATTAGGAAAACCAATAGGAAACAACATGGTTAGCAAAACAATCAACCTTAAAAGAGATAAAGCACTATCAAGGGAGAGAGACTATAGGAAATTAGCAATTATACATCCACAAATCGGTAGAATAATGCTAGTGGACATTAGACTAGCCAATCTAAATGTGGATCCAACTTTAGTTGGATTACAGGCAATAATCAAGATGTAAAAAATAATATTATAATGGCCCTTGACGTACTACGGGGGATGAATAGGCATTGTACTATCAATCTCTTATCTTATTGGAATTTATTAAGAAATCAGTGAGCAATAACATTACTATATAAGAAGATGGAATTATGCTTATACGTATAAATTATCAGTATCACGAGCAGATGAACCAAGCCAAGTAGAAATTTGAAGTCTGTTAAAACATATTAGAACGTCTGATGATGGTATCGCGTCTAAAGTGGTATCCAATAGGTGTTTATGCATTCAACAAAGTCATCATTAGAAAATAGATAACAAAATCATAGCGCATATTATAATTTTGCCATTTCCCTCTTCTTAAGCGACATTTGAGAAATGTCTTCTAACCATATGATTCAATTTTGATATCAAATGTCCCATCTTTTCTTCTGTTTCTGTTAGTAACAAAACCTAATGGGTGTAGTAATGAAATTACCGAATCGACTGTACCTTGATAGCCACAAATATAAAAGAAAGAATTTTCATTAGTAATTTTTTCTCCTGCTATCGATTCCAAATCAGAAACACTGTTATTATCCTTCTTTATAAGCAATGTTTCGACTCTTCCTGTTAGTCCCTTCCAACCTTTGGATAATTTATGATCAGGTCTGCTAATAGTTGCAAGATACTTGAAATTCCATGAATTGCTATTGGTATCATTACTTTGATTTGCAAGGTCTTGCAGCAGGTTCCTATACCCAAGTTCAATAGGAAATTTTGCCCCATGAAGTAAAATTATTTTCCTGTTTGTTCCTTTCCTTCTCAAATGCAAGATATAACTTATAAAGGGAGCGAGGCCTGTTCCCGATGAAACAAGAACCAGTCTTCTAGATTCTTCCGTTCCATCAGGTTTCTTATCTTCTATAGTAAAAGTCCCAGCAGGTTTTCTCCATAATATCGTGTTACCTTCGTTCAGATGGAATATCACACTAGTTATTTTACCAGGAATGGGTTCAAGAGCCCATTTAATGTAGAATTCATAGTATCTTTTTTCTTCTGGAGCAGAAGATATTGAATATGCCCTATAGACAATTTTATTTTCTTCTGGTAGTTTTACACCCAACGTAACGAATTGACCAGCTTTAAAATCGGAAATGAAACTTCCGTCTGTTGGCTGCATTCTTATAATTGCTAAGTCTTCAGTTAGATTTAGTTTGTATATAATTTTGCCTTGATTAGGAGGCAATTGACCTATGCTAGCATTTTTTGCATCAGTCCCCTTAGCTGAGTCCATAATTAATAATTCCTTCTATTTGCTGTATAAAGTGTGTGCTATCAATAATAGATATTGTTTATATATACATATAATTACTACATATTAATAAGAATCTATTGGAAAGCAACAATAATCCTCGCAAAAATGTTCCGACAAAAAAAAAGGTAACAAAGAAAGGGATACTGATAACAGCACTAATTGTATCAGGGATTATCGCTGCTAGCTTTTTGATATATTTTATACCGTAAAGATAAAAATGCCAATATTACAACAAATTGAGAGAGCCCGTGCATTAAGGATAATAATACATAGATATATATTCTTATATCGAGAAAGAAAATCTGGCGAAAGGCTCACCGATACAGATTTGATTATTTTTGCATCTTTACTTTTACAATTGTACATTAAATTAATTAACTAGTTAGGATGATATTCTATGTAGAATAGGGTGATGCCTTCTATTCCTAATTTAATGCGTGACGATCATAGAGAAGTGCCGCAGATTAAACCCATGTCTAAATCTTTCTCGTCAGAACACAATAACATTCTGGTTCTTTGTATAGATAGAGACGATGACATAGGGTCCAAGGGATCTACAGATACACCTGTTATTGGCAGGGATTCTTGCATAAATGCTGGAATTAGATTGGCTATTGAGGACCCAGAGGACCCGGACGCAAATGCTATCTTTGGAGCAATTAAAACTTACGAAGATCTTATTAATAAAGGATATAATTCACAAGTTGCGCTTGTAGCAGGTAAGTTTAATAGAGGAGTAGAAGCCGACGAAAAAATCGGTTTTGAAATTCAAAATATATTGAGCACGTATAATGCCGATGCAGCTGTACTTGTATCTGACGGAGAGGATGATGAAACAGTGATTCCTGTTATACAATCGTTAGTACCAGTGATATCTATTCAACGCATAATTATTAAGCATAGTAGAAGCGTGGAATATTCCTATGCTATTTTGGGTAGATATATAAAAACGTTAGTGTATGACCCGCGTTATTCAAAATTCTTCTTAGGAGTACCAGGTGTACTATTAGTTGTTTTTGGTTTATCTACAGTTTTTGGATTAACAAGAGAAGCTTTAGCTTTAGTATTGAGTATACTCGGAATCGCTTTCATTGTTCGCGCATTTGATATAGATAAATCATTAGGTTCTCTTGGAAGACCCACACCCACTGGTTTTATTAGGATTTTCTCAACATTTGCGGGCATATTGATTATCTTAGTCTCGTTGATAAACGGAATCTCCAGTATTCCAGATAATATGCTATATCCCCCCCACGCGACCATAATGAGTATACTTACCAATAGAACGGTTGTTGGAAATTTCATCCATGGAACCATTACACTTCTTTGGATCGGTATAGCCACTGTGATGGTCGGCTCGCTTCTGAGCAACTGGTTTAAAGGCAGCATAAGGGCAATGTCAGACATCCTAAGACTTGTCGTATTAGGATTGCTTTACATACCTTTCCTTCAATTTACATCGGTTCTGATTGAAAGAACAAATCCGTTTACTCTTATTTCCTCACTTCTAATTGGATTGGCTATTACCCTTGTAGCTGCCACCTTCTTGTTCCAATATTTCAGAAATAGAAAAGGCGGAGAGACTTTGAAGCATTGATAGTGATCAGCATACACTAGGTAACAAATCTATATCACCTCAGATGAGAAAACATTATTTTAAAAACAATAAAATCATTGTATAATATACATTGTAAGCCGATGCAACTACAGGATATTGGAAGCAGAGCTATCGCAGAGACGTTCTTTAAATATAGCGGGCTTTACAATTTGTATGAACGGCGACTTGAGTCGCTTATTCTTAAAGACCCACTTCCCAATCATATTGCAATAATCTTGGATGGAAATAGAAGGTGGGCTAAATTTAATCTTGTAGGGATAAAAAGCGGTCATTTCATGGGAGCAGACAAAGCCGAAGAACTCCTAAATTGGATACATGATATTGGGATAAGAATTACCACATTATTCGTACTTTCTACTGAGAATTTAGACAGAAACGATGATGAGGTAACTAATATCTACAAGTTGCTTCAGATCAAACTTGAAAAATTATACGAAGATTCCAGAATACATAAGCGTCGTATGAAAATTAAGGCAATAGGCAACATAAATCTTCTCCCAAGGCAACTACAGGATATTTTAGCAAAGCTTGAGGAAAATACTGCAGCTTATGATTCGATGTTTCTCAATATAGCTATTGCCTATGGTGGACAA
This sequence comes from Nitrososphaeraceae archaeon, assembly GCA_035643635.1. Classification (GTDB taxonomy): domain Archaea; phylum Thermoproteota; class Nitrososphaeria; order Nitrososphaerales; family Nitrososphaeraceae; genus DASQQB01. The sequence goes on from DASQQB010000040.1 coordinate 13,838, forward strand.
AAGGAGCTTGTTGATGCCATAAAAAAGATTGCTGTAATGGCAAAATCTTGTGAAGTCAATATAGAGGATATAAACGAAAGGTTAATTGAATCGTGTCTGTACACCTCTCATCTACCACAGCCTGAGCCTGATCTCATCCTGAGGACATCGGGAGAAAGACGTCTAAGCGGCTTTCTAATATGGCAAAGTGCATACAGTGAGCTGGTGTTTATGGATGTATTCTGGCCAGAATTCCGTAAAATAGATTTGATGAGAGCCATACGAACATACCAACGAAGAATCAGAAGATTCGGTAAATGACACTGTCACAATGGAACTATTATAACATATAACCCAATCATCATATTAATTAATGAATGCATCAACACGGAGACTATGAAAAATCCATGCAAAGATGGTTCTGTAGCTATTGGATGACTTTAGAAGAATGGAAAAGTATTCATAATTATTTACCTCGAACTAATCCTTTAAAAGAGAGTCAAGACCAAACAGATTTTCAGCTAGATGACTTGAAAATAGAGAATGAGGATTACTGATCCGAAAAAGATACTAAACTCAAGCTTCTTCGAAAGCTTATGGTAGATGAGCAATCTGTGGGTACAGTCGTGTTTTTAATTAATGCCGTATCTAATATACGCGAATATTTGTTATTACAGTATACAGCTGGACACTGGGATTTTCCAAAAGGGAATATAGAGGCAGGAGAAAGAGAATTAGATACTGCTATTCGTGAAATATATGAGGAAACAGGTATACGAGATGTAGTATTTTTAGAAGGCTTTAGAAAAGAAATTGATTACAATTATAGACGTGCTTACAAGTTGGTACAAAAGGAAGTGATATACTACATAGGAAGAACGAGTACTCATGAGGTTACGCTTTCTAATGAGCATATAGGATACACTTGGAAGGAGTATCATGATGCACTATATCAATTGACATATAATAATGCCAAAAACTTATTGAAAGATGCGGAGTTTTTCATACAAAACCGCTCTTCTTAATAATGCATGACGTTATATTGGTCCTCTGCACAATGAGATGAACAGCATAACAGGATAACGTAATTATCGTACGTATCGAGATATTTTATGCTTGATTTTCGTAACCTGATTTAAAGGGTATTTCGAATTGATTATTGAGCGTCCTATTATGAAAAAATTTGTCCCGTTTATAGCCGCCTCTATTATATCCCCTCCTTGCGTTCCTAATCCTGGAGAATAGATTGGAATTTTTTCAGGGCGATTGGATATTTCCCTTAAAATATCAATTTGGGTGGCTCCTACTACAATGCCATCAACTCCACTTGAGTAGGCGCGATGTAGAAACAAATTGTACATTTTGGTAATCCTGTTGGAGCCTTGTATGCCGTTGGTGATCTTAATACCGAAGCTTTCTTTTGCTTCAGCATAGCTCATGTACACCAAAGCAATAGTACCGCAATTGTCTCTATGAGTTTGCTGTACAGCTAATTTCAGAGCAGTCTGTCCTATAAAGGGATTAACTATTAAGGCATCAAAACCCATCTTTAAGAGATAAGCAATAGCAATTTCGTTTGTACTGCTAATATCGTTTAGCTTGATATCTGCGATGGATTGTATTCTATAAGAATGGGCCAACTCATTTATTTCTGATAGATCAAAAGCAGATAGTGGTAAGATAAGATGAAAGTTTACTTTGATTGCACATATATGTTCCTCTAACAAAGAAATTATCTTTTTGACAAAATCTTTTAAATCGTGTCTGGGCCATAGATCAAGTGCTAATACTATCTTGCTTTCCTTTAGCTTCGAACTATCATTGATTCGTTCATAAAACGTATTCAATGAATTACTCAACCATCCTTACTAAAGGATGATTAGACGCTAACCGAATTACTTTAAGATAGATATAGCCATGTTCATCAATTTTGCTATGGAAAGACGGTTGTTCAACCTTCTGGCTAGAATATCTCAGAAAGAGATCTTTTGGTTCCTTGTCGATTATTACATAATAAAAATACGAGATAGTGTCTGAATCGCTTAGATTCATCGTAGCTCCAATTACAAATTTATAGTTAAATTGATTAATATTATCAGTTAAATTGTTGATATTATTGATTTGCTTATAGAATAGTAGCGGCAGTGGTGGCTCATCGTAGATTGTCTTGTATGCAGCTACTTTTGCAAGGCTCGATAAATCCTTTAATCTTATTGTAACATATTCTGATATCTTGTCTATCCTTGCTCTTTTTGTAAAAATTGGAGGAAGCTTATCTATGGTGATAATAGGAGAGTACACAAAAGTTGGATTTGTCACCATATTGACTATCAACACTTCTTCCACACCGCCAATTATTCGGTACGCAAGATACTGTCCGCCATCATAGTGATTCTCATTTTTTGCAAAATATATTACAGGTCTATCATTTATAAAATCAGTTTGAACTGCAAAGATATGATCATTATTCAACGTTAGGGAAAAAGTTGGAAGCGCAGCGCGTTCTAATGCACAAACTAACCTCCCTAAATCGTTTATACTGTGTAACTCTATATAAAATGGTGCTTTAAGACGCAATTAGTCCTTATTCATGCTGTGTGAGCTATTAAAGTCATCCGCCCCTGTGTATATTTTGGAAGCTTTAGATATGTCAGTTATTTTAATAAATTATATTGAGTAAACAAACCAGGATCACCAGCAAATTATCATTATTAATAGAAAAGGCATTAAATCATCTAAACAATGTTTACAATGATAATGAGGCTTACATTAATCCAAATGGGGCTTATTCATTATGGCTTGCATATGTTCAGATAGAGTATGCTATTTTGGTCTTGAAATTAAGAACTGGTATATGTAATGCATATTCAATAACACCAGAACTAGGAAGACCTTACAAGAGTAAAAAAAAGACAAATAGCAGAGTTGAAAATGAAGATCGCATTATCAAGAATGTCGATATAGTAAGAGCAAATCTTAGAAATATCCAAATTCGACAAAGACCTCAATTGCTCTTAGAGCTAAGACTATGTAGGGACTTGTTAAAGGACATGGTAGCAAGTTCTAAAAACGGATCAATACTCACGAGAACATATTAAACATTTGTAAGTCTATCGTACTTTTTATTATCGACGGCGATCAATAATATCATCAATTTCAGCACCAGTTCCAATTAACGTTACTTTTAATCCAGTTTCAGATTCTATATCTTGAACAAATTTTTTGGAGTTGTCTGTCAACTTTGAAAATTCCTTTATACCTGCACAGTTCGGGAAGGCTACGTCGAGTTTAGTCAAAGCTATCTGGGTAGCACTATTAAGTCTGACTGCCTTCTTGGCAAGAGTCAAATCGAAAGGTGATACTCTTCGTTTTCTTCCAGTTACACTGCCATATTCTAGCCATCCACGTTTGTCAGCTTCCTTACTGTCAATCTCCTGTTGTAGTGGACCTTCTCCAACTCGGGTAACATACGCTTTGAAAACAACAATAACTTCATTTACTCTCTTAGGTCCAATTCCAACATCAGAACAAATTGCAGATGCAGTTACGTCTTTTGAAGTCACGTAAGGATAGCTCCCATGATATAGTGATAAGAAAGTTCCCTGAGTTCCCTCAATAAGCACATTTTGGTTGCTGTCTAAGTCAGAGTTGACAAGCTCACTGACATTGCCTATGTAATTATGTAATATTGGTAGATGCTCGGCAAGCTTTAGGATCCGATATGATCTATCTGCATTTGCAGGACCGGTTCCGCTGCCTGTTGTGCCGATTTTTGACTTCAGGTGGTCCTCGGTGCTATCCAGTTCTAAATGACTTTTCTCAATAATTCCACATTGAGAATCAATAAAAGTTCTGTTTATTGAATCAAAAAATTCGATCTCACTTAATAAAATCTCCGGATTGACTAGTACTCCTGCTCCGATTAAAAGTCTTGTCGATTTATTCAAAACTGCACTAGGAAGCATTCGTACTTTGTAGATCCTTCCTTGCTGAACAAAAGTATGTCCAGCATTAGGGCCAACTCCTCCTCTGGCAGCAATAGAGAGATTATCCTTTTTAGCCAAATATGCAACTATTTTTCCCTTGCCTTCGTCACCAAAAAATCCTCCAACAGTCACCATACATGGCATAAGATGAAATTTTGTAGCGAAGGTATTTAAGGGTAATTCAAACCTGAATTTGTACTAGCACTAACACTAATACTATAGATCTTTTAAATATCGTAGGCGTTATTTGCCTTCACATGTCGTACGAATTAAATAATGCTGAGAACATATTTCAAATTCTTGCAAACCTTCCAAGTTTTCTAAGAAAGTCAATACTTAAGAACAAATTAATTGACTTCCTTTGTGCGACAGCAGATGATAAGGATAAAACGATCTCCCTGATACTAACGGCAGCTACATCTGTTGACTCTGATATCTTGTCGGCTATATTAAAATCTTGGTTTGAGGTTCTTGCAGAATTAGATACAGAAAAGATAACTGCTATGTTCAAAATTTACTGCGAAACCATCATGAGAGATTCTAACTCTATTAAAAAATTAGATATTAGTTTATTAGCCGCGGTTTTTTCAAAACTTGAAATTAAACAGAAGGAAAGGTTGAGCGATTGCATAAAAGAAGTATTTTTTACGCTTCCAGATAGGTACAGAATGCTAAATCTCATACCTAGAGATGGTTTAGAAATACTAGATATGACATAATAGATGTCATCATTCAGACTCTTTCACTATCAGGATTCTTTTGTAACTCACCTTCTGATTTTTCTAGACCGAAGAATATCCTTTCATGTCTTCGAAGCAGTTTTCTATGTTCAGGAAGAGACATATCTAATCTCATTTCATTCATGACCATTACAGCATATGCAGTCCATTCTTTCCAACAGTCCGGACAAGATGGGTATTTTTCAGCAATTGGATCATCGATAGTTCTTTCGTCAAATATCTTACCACATTTAAGACAAGTTTTCGTCATTAGAGATTATTGCTGTAGTCGTAATTTTATCTTTATCTATGGATTGCCTTCAGTCAACGGGGTTTATTATCAAATTCTATTTTATCACATTAATTGATTATAATGGATAGTCAATGTAAAAACAATTGTTTGTTACTTGTGGATTCTATGTGAACCCAAAGATATGAGTAAAATTGCTACAGCAGAATGACCAGTGTTGAAAAAAAAGAAATAAATATAGAGCAAACATCTCAGAAGATAAAGCCCAACTAGAAAGAGAAAAAAGTATATAGGAAGTTTGTCGCTGAGACAAAAATAAACACTTACTACTATACTCGGTAAATAAAATTTCCATTAGTTAAATCTTGCTATAAAAGTGCTTCACTGCTCATTGTTAATCCAAACTGTTGTAACACAGGGATTACCATTGACGCACATTGTAAAATGTGGACTATGCTACATTTGTTTGCTACTGCAGGCAGGATTGTTCAATCAAATCATCTTTTTATCGCTGCCTTCGCAAAATGATGGGCAGTTCTCACATGATCCAATGAAATAGTTATTCTCTTGTCTCCAGGTCAATACCAATAGCAATAGGAAATTCCATGATGCAGTGAGATTGATTCCAACATCAACAACTCCTTTTCATTCATTTTCTTCTATCCTCTTTCATCTTGTTATATGAATGAAACTTCTTTATGTGGTCGCGCATCTGTTGCATTCCTGTAACACTAACGTTACACTCCACACATTCATAAGGTAAATCCTTACCATGTATTATCTGTATATGCTGCATAAGTTCTTCGATTTTCCTATACCTATTATTACATCTTTCACAGCCGTATCTTTTGAAATGTATCATATATATTCATTTTTTGATTTGATTATGCCTGTCCCAGCATTCTCTACATAATTGACCCTTTACATCCCATTGCGGTTTTGGATTGTAACGGATCAAGCCTATTCTTTTATTACACCATGCACAAAAGTTCAATGTCTTGTAGTATTCTTGTTCTTTTATTTCATAACATTTTTTACACAGCTTTGCACCATTTGATTTTATATTCCACTGCCATTTTGGCTTATTCCTGTCTATCTCTAGGACAATCTCTTTTCCACAACCAATACACAAATCGGGTTTTTCTGCAATCCTCTTTTGTTGGTCCTGTAGTTTTAAAGTGAATTCTTTGGTCTTTTCTATATGGCAATCAGCACACAAATAGCCATCAATGTTCCATTCGCTTGATGCTTTGTATTTGTGTTTTAATTGTTTATTACAAATTGTACAATAAAAGATCTTTTTACCTTTAAAAAAGGGCAAACTATTATAATGACAGTTTCTTTGCTTACTAAAACGCTTCGGGTCCGACATATCTTTTGATATTCAGCTGTCTATAAAACTGCATTTGCAGTTATGCATATATACATACATTAGAATAAACCCGATATACAGATCCAGGATATAATAATGCTTTAATAAAAGCAGTATTAACTTCTTTCTAGTAATCGGTATGAAAAAAATTGAAGTAGTTGTTCATCACGAACAGCTTAATGCAACTTCCGCTGTATTAAAGCAATTAGATTTAGGAGGTTTGACATATTATGACTCAAAAGGCAGAGGACAGATACCTCGACCTCAACTCCAATCTGGACGGGGAACGTCGACATACACGCCTGAATTTAATACAAATAGCACAATTGTTCTAATAGTAAAAGATGCGATATTTGATAAAGTGATAAATAGAATCCTCGAGAATGTAAGCACAGGACTCGCTGGGGAAGGAAAAATTTTCGTTTCTGAAGTAGAGGATGCAATAGATATTGGCTCAAAGACTCGAGGAGAAGATGCTATATAATAATGCCAACATCAAATAATAAGATCACGTACATGTATATTTATAGCTAATCTCTGAGCACATCTGTAGCCAATTAACAGTTGCGTATGAAATATAGAAACAAGTTAGCGTCACGTCGAAAATTTAAATGTATTAGAAAATTTTATTAGATTATCTGACTGCAGGATCGGCTTGCCTACCGAGTTTCTTATACAATCCATAACTTTTTGAATTAATTAAACTGGCAATCCATTAAAATTCATTACCGTCCACTGGTGCTAGTTTTCCGATATCGCTAATTCTTCAATAGCTTGACTTAGATTGAGCATCCCATGTCTCTTGGCATATCTTTCGATCTGTTCTAATTGCTTGGGAATTAAACAAATAGGAATCGATCGTCTGCTATCGTTACTCATGATTTGGTAGTCGTATATACACAGATTATTATATTTCTTTCTATGGTGTTCTAGTCTAAACACAGGCATTCGGTTAATCATCATATATATATGTCATTTCTCATCGAGTACCCTATATAATTCTAAAATGTAATTAGCAATAGAATTCTGGAACCTAGCTCTTTGCTCGCACGATTTTTATCCTTTCAAGAACCTTCCAATATTCAATCTCACTACCTTGTTGAATTTTATCGCGTATCTCTTCTTCAACTGAGGATGTCTCAAACACTTCAAACGTTTCAAGATCCATAATTTGAAGCATCTGACCTAAGATTGAAATCACCTGTCCATTTCTTTTGTCTATGAGAGGGACTTCAACATTAGCCGATACGGGAGAAACTAAACTATGTCTTGAACCATCAAAAACCCCCATCGCAGCAACTCTTGCTTTTGCAGCGCCATGTTTACCTGGTTTACTGTGGTCATATGAAACGATTCTACAGGCTTCGCCATCAATAATTATATAGGAGCCCACTTTCAAACTGCCTAAATCCACTGGCTTGCTCATTATTTCTCACAAAATTGAGAATAAACGTATTTAATATTTCTTATCACTTAAATCTTTCCAAAACCGACAAGCTAACTAGGTTACTTAATGGAATGCCCTTTCTTCCAACCTCTCTTCTTGTACGCTCACAATATTTTTGATCGCTCTGGTGAGTTTTTTGGCCTTCGACTTCGAGAACTATGACATTTTTAGAATAAGGAAACGTGAATTTCAAATGTCTATTTGTAATAAGCATTAAATTAGCCAGACTGGCCTTTCTTACTCTGTCTCTCTTAGCGATTACGTTTGCTAAATCGCCGATCTCAGTTGTACCATAGCCGTATTTCATAAAATACATTGAGATATAATTAAGTTTATCACCATTTCGTTCGAAAAGCTCAGAGTTTAGATTAAACATAAAGGACAACTTCTCGATATTATATTTTTTTACGTCTGACAGCGCTGCATTTACATCAAGAAATGATGCAAGAATATAGTGATTTGCCTTATAGGGAAAGTACGGAATACTCTCATCAGAGAAGGTCGCGGTGACAAAGTAAACGTTAACAATATTGATAGATTTCATCCATATCTCTAGCAGTCCTTTCAACTCGTTATGATGTGGCGTACAAATATAACCTTGTACGCGTCCATCTAAATCCTCCAATCCTATTTTCGTTACTGGTACTAATATATATATAATATGATGTAACAAATTTTTTACAAAGTATTATACAAAATAACTAACTTTTAGTTCTTGTTGTATATCATACTGCTGTTTTAGAAACGTAAAATAGAGCTTTAATGTGAGTTATGGATCTATGTGATGCAGGAACAACGTGAATAAACATTAACTGCATTTTTATGTATTTGGATAGATTATTTTATGATCGGTTCATATACGTAAAACAGATACATAATTTTATACTTAGGCCAAGTTTTAATAGCTTGAAAAAGTATATATCATTAGTGTCGCATGATGACAGTTCAGACAGTATAACTCATGCATAAATCCATCAAAGAAATTGTCGATGATAAAGATCAAAAAGACTCTTCCTCATTGCCGTCATCAGTTCAGTCACTTTATTTTAGAAAAGTTGTCGACAAAATAAAGTCTGGTGAATTAAAAATTGCAATTTACGGTTTGGGTCATGTAGGGTCTCCTATGGCCTCTGTTTGGCTTCGAGCAGGAGCGCATGTATTAGGAGTGGATAGATCCATGAAGGTATTGGAAAATGCAAGGAACGGGAAAACACATGTTCCAGAACCAGGTGTCAATGAAGCGTTCAGTTATGGAATACAAACAGGACATTTTAAAGTATATGAAGATCCAGTTAAAGCCTCACATGACTCTTATTTTAAAATGATATGTGTGCCCGTATTATTGGAAAATAAAGGGTCTGCTGATTTAACGGCTGTCAAAGAAGTATCGTCTGCAATAGGCAAAGGATTAAAGAAAGATGATGTCGTATCGCTAAATCCGACCGTACCACCTGGAACTACTGAGGATATTATATTACCCATTCTCGAAAAAGAAAGTCGGCTTAGAGTTGAGCGGGATTTTTTTCTAATCTATAATCCTGAGAGAATCTACGAGGGAAGAGCTATTGAAGATATTGAAGACAGATATCCTGCTATAGTCTCAGGTGCAGGCCCCAAGAGTATTGAAATCGGCTCTACTCTCTATCCTTTAATTTTCAGAAAGAAGGGGGTCCTGATAATGAGTAATATAAGAACCGCAGAGACAGAAAAACTACTCGAGGGAATATATCGTGACGTAAATATAGCTCTAGCTAACGAGCTAGCAAGATTTTGTGAAGGAGTAGGAGTTAATTTCTGGGAAGCTAGGAAAGCAGCAAATTCTCAACCGTATTCTCACATACACAAAGCAGGGGCAGGCGTAGGTGGTGCTTGTATACCTGTCTATCCGCAGTTTATATTGCATACCGCAGATAAAATGAAAATAGATTGTAGAATTACTAAGATGGCAAGAGATATCAACGATTCCATGCCCAAATTTTGTGTATCACAGGCTGTCAAATTGCTGAATGTAAAAAGAAAATTAGTCGAGGATTCTACAATAAGCTTGCTAGGTCTCGCATTCAGGGGTGGAGTGTCAGATACACGTCTCTCTCCAACTTATACTGTAATTGAAGAATTCCGTAAGCTGAATGCGAGAGAAATTCGTATTCATGATCCGTTGGTAAAAAATGATTCTGTCTTGCCGAAAGAAGAAAATATCATTCTCTCGTCAGATCTTGATACAGTGTTAAACAAAGCGGATCTGATTATGATTGTTGCTGATCATAAAGAATATCAAGATCTAAATCCTGATCTTCTTTCAGAAGGATCTGTTGTATACGATGGCCGCGGAATGCTAGATAGAAAAAAATTTGACAGCAATAGATTTGCTGCGATTGGATCTGTTAATCCCATGCAGCATAGGTGATAATGTGAATTTTAATCAACAGTAAATAATTCCCATGGTAGATAGGTGACGACTGTAGAACAACTGTTAAAATTGCAAGAATAATAGCACGATAATGTATTAACTTACTTTTATGTAAGCATTTTTGAGTTAAATTTAATATAGAGCATCTTGGAATTTGCGTTAATTGGTTTCCCCTAATAACAGAAATCATAAGAGACATCCTCTCAAACTCACAGTATCTTGGAATAATGGCTGTGTAACCATGATAGATCAGACCAAACTACCTGGTAGATTATCTTATGTTAAATTTGACGATTACAAAGAAGTTGCAAATGCAATAAAAAACTTAGTTATTAGGGGAGCGCCAGCAATTGGTATTGCAGCCGCCTTCGGCCTTGCGTTAGCAGCACAACAGAGCAAGGCAAAAAATATTAGTGAATTACTATTAGATCTCAATATAGCTTATAATGTATTAAAGTCTACGCGGCCTACTGCTGTTAATCTATTCTGGGCATTAGAACGGGTAATTGAAAAGGTAAAGAAATTAGACGATGTAGATGAGGTAAAAAAAGCAATACTTAGTGAAGCTCATAAACTAGCCGAGGATGATCTGATAATTAATAAGCAAATTGGGTTAAATGGGGCACAACTTTTAGCAGATGGTGATGTAATTATGACACACTGTAATGCTGGTGCATTAGCGACCTATTCATATGGTACAGCACTTGGAGTAATACGATCTACATTGGAATCAGGTAAACGTATAAGCGTTATAGCGACAGAAACTAGGCCAGTTATGCAGGGCTCAAGGCTAACTGCATTTGAACTGCATTATGATGGTATAGATGTAAGTCTAATTCCTGACACCGCTGTGGGCCACATGATGTCAAAAGGAGCAATTAGGCATATAATAGTTGGTGCAGATAGAATTTTACGCACAGGCCACGTATTCAATAAAATTGGAACATATCAGTTAGCGATTATGGCTAAAGTGCATAAAATTTCATTTTATGTGGCGGCTCCAATCTCTACCTTTGATTTAAAGAATACCGATCCCAATGATATTGAAATTGAAGAACGATCTATGGACGAAGTGGTAAAAATTGGGAATAGGAGGATAGCTCCAAAGGGTGTCAGGATTTTTAATCCTGCCTTCGATATGACTCCTCCTAATTTAATAACTGCTATAATAACAGAAAAAGGTATATTAAAACCCCCATTTGAAGAAAATCTTCGGTTGTTATTAGGTGAAGCATAATCAGCAATAACCCGGATTTATTATAGGCGGCTATACTATTCGCTATTCCAAATTGATTCATAACATAAGCTTACTTCGTCTGTTTAAATTAGCAGTATTGGAGATCATCTTGGAATAGATATATGGGATTATAAACTCCAAAAGGAGCAGGCCTGCAAAAGGCGTTAGATTACTTACTCCCATATATTATAAAAGAACTACCATGGCCTTATTCACAAAGAGAGCCAATTAATACAGCAAACACAGCTAATTTATCATGTCGAGCAGCTATGCATTACCAACAGAATGATAATCAACTATACTCATAAGCATGCGAATCTGTCAGAACAACAGAGGGAGACAAGAATATAGGCATACACGTCATATCTTTAGACCATAATGATACTGTATAATACTTGGCTATGATAGATGGAGGCTCTATTTTCTATTCCTGAAATAATTCATTGTTTGTTTTTGTTGTCTCACCAAAGTCTTACCAAAGATTTTTATTTCAGGTATTTCCGGTGTTTGAACTAATGTCAATACAAACAAGATTGTCTATGTATGCAATAATCACAGCAGTAGCACTTATAGTAGCAGCTGTAACAGTAGTTGCTACCACTATTACTACAGCGTCGGCTCAGAATACTACTACAGGCAATATGACAATTGGTGCCAACAGCGGCAATACGACGTCTTCATCTGGTGGAAATTCAGCTGAGGACAGCAGTAGCAAGAGCGATACGAGCGGAGCCCAATAGATTAATCAATAAACAAAACTAAACAACACCTGCTATAATCTTTTGAATAATAATTAAAGTCATTTTTTTATTTTTTTCTCTAGAACGAGAAAATATCATGTTTTGAGGACGATACTTTGTTTGTCCTGAGTCTCAAAATAAAAAGTAGAGATATTTTCTAATATATAGGGAAGATAGAGTAGAGAAATAAGCAGCAATAATCTTGGTTCTACAGATGCATCAGAGCAAGAAGATGATGATCCGCAGACAGTAGATACTAAACTATATTAATAAATAGATGTGGGGGACGGTATTGACATTGACAATAGCGATTTTTCTGGCAACAATAGTAATAATTACATCTATGGTAGCAACTAAAGAGATTTATGGCTATCAAATAGCTGTAGTAGCGGCAGAAGAGAAGAATAAAGGAACGAAACATATATCTGCTGAATTTGACGATCCACAATTAAGACAATGTCCTTCTGGTACAACACAAGTACCCGGAACAGTAGAAGAAACTTTTTTTACATTAGATGCAACCAAAAGTAAAGGAAAAGTCAGCGGAACATTTCAAGTAACACTTAATCTTTTGCCTGAGGGACACTTTACAAAAGACGGTAAAATTACAGAGCTGAAAATTCATGGGGGCCAATTCAGTCTTAAAGGCATAGAAACAAATGACGAAATATGTCCAGGCTCTAAAGTCCCTGTTGCAGTTAGTATTACAGGAGGATGCGATTCAGACACAGATGTCACGTTCAGGACTGAAACAGGTGAAATCGTTACTGCAAAGGGGACCAGCGGAATAATACATTGTTAATAAAGTAAATTCGAAGCAAGTGCAGGATTAGGCCATCAATTTGGATTTCAAGGATGGGTAAGAGAGCCAATAATGACTCTATTATTTGTAGAAATAATTTAGAATCTGCTTGAATCTATCTAATTCTATGTCGGCATTATTGCTATTGCTATTATTATTCTCCATTACTATACACCAGACCTCATTTACGGAACAGTATACGAAAATGATGGCTAACTATAACGAATAAAGCACTGTGAAGAGGGAAGGAGAAAGGATTAGATATTAAGTAATGAACACTTCATTTTATGATTTCACATAGCTTTAAGTTTTCAATACTGATGGTGACATTATGCCATTCCAAGCTCGTGTTGAAGAGGATCATGAGAGTTTCACGCTCATGGGAAAAGAATTGGAGAGGGCTAAGAACAAAAAACGTAAAGCAATTGCAAGACTTATCCTATGTCTTGGAGTAATACTAACATATCCATCTTCCCCACTTTGTGCAACTAACGTCATTATTGGCTCTCTGTATTCGCTAGGATCGGAAGGGCCTTGCTAATCTTCTGACTATCTATATCTTGCAAGATTACTATTAATATCCAGAATTTCTCTAACTTATTCACAATAATATTTAATTCCTGCAAAATAATCACTTATAACCTTTAATAACTCTAAAATACATAATCATGTGTATCTGTGCATGAAAGGAATACATAGATCCACACGTAGGTAGAGGCTTACGATGAGAATGGATATTCTTGTAGCACACAGATAACCTAGTAGGGGAGGCGAGAGGAACTATCGAATTATCCTAGCGAGGAATATGGGAATCTTGCTATACCTACATGGATTGTATAATTTCTTGGATTCAATTAAGAATCGTGTTTCTAAAGGTTCACATAGTATAAGCAAAACATAGAAACCGATTTTTTCATATTTTTTGGAAGCCCTGCTAAATGTACTATGATACGTGGAAGATTATTTATTTACGATTTCAGACTTGACTTATCTGGCTATATCTTACTACTGAGCAAGCAAAGGTTTCTGGATAATCTAAAGTCTGTAATTATTGTTTAGACAATCAGTAAACCAAAGCGCATAGTATTATGTCTATATAAACATTCTAATAATATAATATTCCTATTACGGTAAGTAAGTAATAAAGTTTTTATCATGTGAATGATACTTAACCTTTGGAGAGTCATGTCCACACAGCAGGTTACTCAAGACCAAGTTTACTCGGCATTAAGAAAGTGTATGGACCCAGAGATTCCAGTTAATGTTGTAGAACTTGGACTAATCTATGGCGTCAAGGTTAGTCAGGAAAATAATGTAGATATTAAAATGACGATGACAACACGTGGCTGTCCGCTACATGACACGCTTGTAAATGATATAAAGAGATATGTTAAAAAGATCAATGGGATTGGAAATATAGATGTAGAAATCGTTTGGGATCCGCCTTGGAGTGTTGAAAAAATGGATCCCCTTGTACGTGAGAAATTAGGATTCGGAAAGCCTAAGCTTAGGTTTCAAGTAGATTATGAAAAATATCAACCATTGAAGGAAGGCAAATTTACGGAACAGCAAGATGGTTCTTTGATCTTAACAAACGAAAAAGGACAAACATTTATGGTAAACGAGGCCATAGTACAGTTCTGGAATACCTGCGACGGTACAAAGACGATAAATCAATTAACAGATCAGTTCTCTTCAAAGCTTGGAATGCCCAGACAGCAAGTTGAACAAGAGGTTGTTCAACTAGTTCAACAATTACTTGAAGCAGAGTTAATTAAAGAAAAAAATTAATAATAAGAATAAATTTTCAGTTTAAGCATATGCTATGATTGATTAGATTAAATAAATTAAGGAAAAGCTTGGGATTAAATTATTCCAAAGTCATAGTTGAGCTAGGAATAGGAGATGGACAACTTTTAGAAAAAATTGCTGGTCATGATAAAAATGTAGACACGATTTATATTGGAATAGAAATAAACGCTAACCTTTATGATGGGGCCAAGTCGCGTATTAGTCTTACTAATGTCATCCTGATCAAGGGTTCGTATAAGGCCGTAATTGCTACTTTTCCTGATAACTCTATTGACAAAGTTATTTCAATACTCCCAAGTCCTGAGTTTATAGATCAATCTAAACAAGACATTTGGGAATCTTTCTACAAGTGTTTGTTTGCAAAACTAAAAAAGAATGGCATATTCCAGCTCGTTACTGAATTGACTAATGATCTCTTTGAACCAGTATCAGATAATATGTATGATGATTGGGTTAAATGGCTTATTTCTACTTTTAACGGTATAGGCTACAAGGTATTGAGTAAGAAAGATGGCCCTCCTAGAGGATATTCAACAAGATTCTTGGATCAATTTAAAGGAGACAGTAAGAGAATAAGGATACTGACTCTAAATCTTAAAAAAAAAGAATTTAAGGTATACTTAATCACAGTATATAAGAATTGATTATATGTAAATTTAAGATGGAAAAATATCTTTATATGCATTACAATCATTATAAAAAAATAGCAGGTACTCTTTATGACTAGAACATTGAATCGAACACTGATGGTTTCTACAGAGTATCCGCCAATGCAAGGAGGAGTGGGACGCTATACTTTCAATTTGACAAGAGAACTTCGCAAAATAGGTTATGCTGTGCATGTTGTATGTAATGAAAAAGGCGATGGTCAATTTTTCGGACTTTCACCAGATAACTCGCGTAATTCAGATGTACTATTAAAAATAGTAGATGAGGTAGATCCGGATATTGTACATGTTCAATTTGAACATGGTCTATATGGCATTGTATTAGATTCATTAAACCCCAATAAGACTAATACCAACATTGATTCATTTTATAAAATGTGCAAGGTTCCAATAGTTACTACTTTTCACTCAGCATATACCTTCAAAGAATGGATGAGTTTAGTCGCTCCTACGGGGAAAGTTGGTTGGACAGGGAAAGCAGGTACTACTGCAGCACTACTAAAAGGGTATTGGAAACACTTTTTGAATTACCGATCTTTCAACAATTTAAATAAGGAAAAATTGAAAAGGAGCCAAGCAGGTATAGTATTTTCACAACACCTGTCATCTTTGATAGGCGGTGGTGAAGTAATATATCATGGTGCTGAGTCTTTTATATCCCCTCATCCTTCCAAAAAGGAAGCACGAACAAAATTCTCTCTGCCGCAAGAAGGCCGGATCGCTCTGGCTCTTGGTTTTAGGACAGCTACTAAAGGTTGGGATGTTCTTGTAAAAATGAAAATTCCAAATGGATGGTCAATTGTAGTAAGCTCTTCAAAAAATCATTATAACGAAGAAAATCTCGATTTGAAAATGGAGAAAAATAGTGATATCATTACACTACAGAAAGACTTTCTTAGCGAAGAGGATCTTGCACTATTATTCTGCGCTTCCGATGCAATAGTACTTCCATATAAGGTAAGTTCTGGTTCTGGTGTAATGTTTGATGCTTTAGCTCATGGACTACCATTTGTTGCAACAGACTTAGAGTTTTTCAAAGAATTTTCGGCTCAAGGAGTTGGTATAACTGTCAAAAGGACTCCTAATGAATTTTCCAATGGACTTGTAGCACTGGATCAAAATTATCTCAATTACAAAGGTTCTGTCGATGTATTTAGAAATAAACTTCATTGGGATGTTATAGCTAAGCAACACGCTAAGATATATTCTGGTATACACAAAAAGAAAGATATTATAGCCGAGTGATTGTGCTAGGGTTACAGTTTGTGTGTTTACCCAGAGTATACGTCAATAATAATAATCTAAAATTTAATGGTATAGTGGCTAGCCAAGCCTAATTAATTATATTGTCTGATACCTATTATTACCCAGAGTTATACTCAGTAAAATCAAGTTCCCACAACTAAAAACCCCTGTAGATAAAGTCAGCATTACACCTTGTTTCAATAACTTATTTTCTGGCTTCAGGTATTATGAAGGTAAGCAATCTCATAATATTCAGTATCCATAGCGACCTTTGGCCCTAATGATAAACCTTTTCTGTATAACATTATATACATGTCATTGCAAAAGCAATGGAAACAAATACCAATTTAGTGTTGTATTAAAATAACAATCCGTAATAAAGATCATCTCTTGTCTGTACGTCTAATGGTGCTACTTCAAAATATATTCAAGCAGATTCTCTAAATCTGCTATAGCAAGGCAACATACCTTATCAGCTGCTCCGTAGTAAACAAACAATTTCCCGTCTACAACACAAGCACCAGTTGGAAAAACTACATTGTTAACGTCTCCATTCTTCTCATATGGTTGATTGGGTTCTAAAATGGGTTCTCTTGTCCTGCCTAAAACTTTCGTGGGATCCTTCAGATCTAGTAAAGCAGCCCCAGCTCTATAGACATGGTTTTCGTCAACTCCATGATATATCAAGAGCCATCCATGTCTTGTCTTTATAGGAGGAGGCCCTGCTCCAACCTTTAACATTTCCCATTTTTGTTCTGGTTTGATAAGAAGAGTATGCTTTTCAAAATTTGTTAATGAACTCCCCTCTCCTATCCATATACTGGGTTTATCAACTCCATACTTTGAGCCCACCCAAGTGCTTGGCCTATGTAAAAATAAATACTTTGTACTCTCGGAAGCATTCGATAATCTTTGGTTTGCATTTTGTGAAAAAAGAACAACATCCTTATTGTCAGACTCTTTGGTGGTTATGATTCCAAGTCTTGTATAATTACTAAAATCCGTAGTTGTAGCGAGGGCCGTTGAAGCCGTAGGCCTTTGGTTTGCGTAAGTTGAGAGCACTACATAGCTTACGTATGTTTGATGATCAATTTCTACTAATCTTGGATCCTCTATTCCATATTTTTCATAGTCTTCTTCGGGTTGTAATGCAATATCTTTTTTCTTACTAAACCAATAACCATCTGTACTCGAAGCGTATCCAATCCTTGAAATATATGTATCGTATTCACCTACTGCTCTATACAGCATATGAATTTTAGAGTCGTCATATAAAACCGCACAATTAAAAACCGCTTGTGACTCCCACCAGTTGGACTTGTCTGGAACTAGTATGGGGTTTTTCTTGTGTCTTTCTAGAATTTCCTTTTGCATATTTATATCCGACTCTTTTCTTTGTGTTGTTTTAAAAACATTTACCAGTACTTAAATTGTATACGTGAAAAATTAGCAATAGAGTACAGTTATACAATAAACCTTCAATGGATTATGAGATACAATTGAAATGTTCATATGCGTGTTGTTAACTATGCTGATTTTGTATATAATCAAGGTTGTTTTTTTCAGTTGTTGGGAATCCGTAGGTGTTATTGAAATAATGTTGGCGATTTTAAGCTTATTTTAAATTGGCATTTAGATCCCGGTTCATTTTTCTCTCTATATATGGCATAAATTCGGAATTTCTAAATAATGGAGAATACTTAATCTTATTCTTCTTTAACAGATTCAGGTTTTCGTCTATTTCTCTATCTATTATACAAATCACCCCTGCTACACTTTTTTTCCCTTCATTTCTTACAGCTTCTATTGCCTGCATTATGCTTCTACCTGTAGTTAGAACGTCGTCTACTATCACAACTGGTTCTACTAACGTGCCTTCAATTTTCTTTTTCAATCCATGTGATTTAGGCTGTTTTCTTACAAAAAATGATGTTAAATTTCCTGCGTATTTACCAAAACTTTAGTATAATAGCCGATGATATTGGTATTGCACCGAGTTCCAATCCACCGACAGATTTTGCACCGTATTCTTTTACTGCTTTTTCTAATAATAAGTCTCCAATAAGGGTTAGTCCTTTAGAATTTATTAAAATATTTGGTTCTGTTGGTTCTCCCGTTGTTTTATTCCGTTGTTGGGAATCCGTAGGTGATAGTATAAAACTAAATTCTAGATTGAACTTTCTGGCTCTGTCTTTTTTCTCCTCATTAATTCTGCATCAATAAAATCTTTAAAATCGGAATGTCTGAATAATGTTGAAACCTTCATTTGTTTTTTTAACTCGTCTAAATGTTCTCCCTCTTCTCTATCTATTACACAGACAACTCCAGCAACACTGAAGCCTTCGTCTCTGAGTGCGTTTATTGCTTGCATTATGCTATTACCAGTAGTTAGAACATCATCAATTATTACTGCAGGCAAGACCACATGACCCTCAACCTTCTTTTCTAGTCCATGTGTTTTAGGATTTTTTCTTATGAAAAATTCCTTTAGATTACTTTTCATGATAACTGCTGTTGATAATGGAACAGCACCCATCTCTAATCCACCTACTGATTTCGCTTGATATTTGGTTACTTCTTCTAATAGCAAATCTCCAAGTAAATGTAATCCTTTTGGATTAAATGCAATTTTTTTCAAATCGTAATAATAGTCACTTGGTTTACCGGCCGACAGCGTTACGTGTTTAAATACAATACCAGATTTCTTTATAAGTTCCTTTAACTCCTTTTTCCTTCCATTACCCAAGTCTTATCTGTCTCTGTTATGCCGAGTATAAATACTTAGATAAATGAACTTCTCGCTATTTTTAGCTACACAAGTTTAGAACTATTTGTTTCTTCCCTTTTCTAGTAAATCTAACCATTTGTTTTTTCTATTGACTTCTATTCCCACCTTCTTTGCTGGTGTCTTTCCTTCTAGTGCTTCATGAGGCTTTACGAAGTTATATTGAATCGTTTGACCTTCTGCTAATGCAGTATTCATTTTCTTCCAACCTCTTTGAACCTTTACCCTTTCCCTTAGTGTTCCGTTTAATCTTTCAACCATGTTATTATTTGAATGAGGCTTATTGATTCCACATTTGGCTATATGATCAGGTTTTATTTTACTAGAGGTGAATGTTTCGTTTACTCCCTGTTTATACGCTCTCCATGAGTCTGTTAGAATTTGTTGAGGTTCATTACCATGTGCGTTCTTTATTGCTTCTCTGAATACTGCAATAGCACCGTTAGTGTCTCTTGCTTCTGATACTTTAGAGGCTAGCAGATACCTTGTCTTTATATCCATTACATTCCATAGAAATGCGAGATTAGTTTTCCCGTTGTATGTCTGTCCACCTTTCATTTCTATAAATAATTCGTCAGTATACCATGTATCAGATAGTTGGGGTGTTAATGAGTTTACATATTTTGAAATTATGGGTATGTATCTGCAAATCCAATCATAGATAGTAGAGAAATTAATATCAATATCAAAGTGATCACCAACATTTCTTGCTATCTTTCTCAACGAGAGTGCCGAAGAATATAGATCTAAAGTTAAGGAGATTAATTCAGGAGTAAACTTGGCTTTATTTAATAAAGAAGGCTGCCTGAATTTATGTTGACAATCTTTACAGTAGTAAGGATGCTGAGTTTAAGCAGTATATAGAGAAAGAAACAAAGAAGAAAAAACGAAAACAAGGACAAAAAAATTCAATCTAATTAAATTTAAGTCATCATAAAATCTAATACTAATGGTTAAAGTCATACACGTATTACCCCAAAAATAATTCAAATATCTAAAGAGAGAAGTATTCAATTGCGTAGAGCTTCATGTCTTTTAAATACGGTGCCTAATCTTACAATGATCAAGAAAACATTCTTTAGAACAAAATTGTGACTCGCATTTTTCATTAGTACATGGAAGTAGGTCTGTACTGTCGCATCTTCTGTTGCAATAAGTACAGAATGACTCCAATTGTAAATAGTTGGAATTAATATACGGAGATCCACATCTTCTTTTCTCTTTAAACCACAATATATTAAGTCTTAATTTTTCTGCATAAGTCATAACAGTATCATAAGCTTCATAGAATCCAGGAGCCCAAAATTGTCTTAAAAAGATAACTTTGCCAGATGCTATTTTAGTACTTTGGAAAGCGACTAACCATTTTTCATGAAGCAAAATCTCGTCCTCATTTTCAACTGGCTGCTTTTCTTTTACTATTCTTTCTTTTCTCTTGATGTCCAAAATTACTCACAACTTAGAAGATTGTTTTGCAAAAATTGCTTTATTTCTGATATTTTAATTCTTCTTTGCTTCATTGTGTCTCTATCTCTAACTGTTACAGTGTCATTTTCCATAGTCTCCTTATCTACTGTAATGGCAAATGGAACGCCAATCTGTTCTAATCTTCTGTATCTTCTGCCTATCGAGCCAGATTCGTCATAAAAAGTATCGAAATCTAATTTGAGATTTGTATAAATTAACTGTGCTTTCTCGCTTAATCCATCCTTTATAATTAGCGGTAAAATTCCTGCAAATATTGGGGAAAGATATGGTTTTAATTTTAATACAATCCTATTATCATTTTCTAGATCCTCGAAATAAGAATGCTCAAGAATGGTATATATGCTTCTATCAATTCCCATGGAAAGTTCAAAGACATGAGGCAGGATACGCGTCTGATCTGATGGATCAACAACTTCAAGGTTTTGTTTACTTATATCAGCATGTCCTTTTAGGTCGTAATCTGATCGGTAATTGCATGCTACAAGTTCCAACCATCCTAGACTCGTCTCTACCTCGTAATCAAAGGCTACTGATGCGTAAAAGGCTTTCTCTTTGTCAGATAATCTTCTAAAACGAGACCTACTTGTATCAATTCCAGCCTTTGTATAGAAGTTATTTAAGAGCGCCAGGTAATACGCAATTAGCTTATTTGGTATTATATCTCTTGCAACAGCTTCGTCCACTGTTGTTTCCGTAATCGCACCTCTAACGTCTTCTATCCTTATAACAGTGTCTTTAACCTCTTCAAATTTAGGAAAGTCATTCAACTTATTGGGATTGAAAAACACTTCAATCTCTGCCTGATAAAACTCTCTTAACCTCAGTATACTTTGACGTGGAGCGATTTCATTACGAAAGCTTTTACCAATTTGGGCAATTCCAAGCGGAAGCTTACCTCTCATAACTTTAAAAACCCGTGCAAAGTCAACAAATATTGTCTGACATGTTTCTGGTCTAAGATATGCTTCCTCTGAAGAAGGACCTATTCCAAGTTTAAACATCATGTTATATCTGCTAACTCCGCTAAATTCTCCACCACAGTTCTGACATTTCAAATTATGTCTAGTGATGATTGCATCTATTTTTTCGTTCGATATTCCTTCATGAATATTTTCATCTGTCTTCTCCGTGATATATTTGTCAGCTCTGAAAGTTGAACTACATTTCATGCATTTTATAATTGGATCTGTAAAGTTATTGATGTGTCTAGAAGCAATGAATACACTCCTACTCATGATTTGAGAACCATCTATTTCGATCATTCCATCTCGCCTAACAATCTCTCTTCTCCATAACTGAATAAACTTATTTTTGATGTTAACTCCAGCTGGACCATATTCCCAAAATCCTGCAAGAGCATCAGAATAGATTTCACAGCTTGGAAAGTAAAAACCTCTTTCTAAAGCAAGTTTTATTATCTGTTCATAGTTACTCATTTCCATTAAGAAGGTTTTCGACTAGGCTTTAAATTTATTGTCTTATCTCCTATACCCTTTTTATTAGAGTACCGCTAATAATAAAGCTAAATGCAATGTATAGCATACAACCATACAACCTTAATTATTAATTGACACTAACCGCATTAAACATCATAAATCTTTTTGAACGTAAAGGTGTTAGCAACATGTTTTGCAATCAGGTTCAGTTCAATACTACTATATTATATCATATAATGTATCAAAGCACATTTATCTTTCGTGGCTAGTTGCCAATTTAGCTATCAGTAAAAAATGGTTTACTGCATAGAAAATCAATAGCGAGCTACAATGTTAATTAATGATGGTAATGCTCTATTGAATCTATAGTTGGCTGAACTGCACTCTGTTTCTTTATCACTTCCAGTACCCTTTGCCACACGTGTTTTTCAAACTCATATGCCATTATTCCACCTACGGCTACACCTGCGGCAAGACCAACAGGTCCTCCAACTACAAGGCCTACTGCACCTGGCCAAGCAAGACTAGCAAACCATGCTCCAGAAGCAACCTCTAATGCATAATCATTTGGATCACCAGTGATAGAGACATGAATTTCACGCAAAGAACCAACCCATACCTTTGGAGACTTATTAACTGCCACAATGCTTCTTAAGGGAACAGAATTAAGAAGGCCCTTATATTCTGAAACAATATGCAGATCTTTTTGATCTTCCAACAAGTGCTTTATAGCATTGTATAAAGTATCCAAATCTGTATTTAGTCCTTTATAGTGTTGTACTTTGGCCATAAGAGAAAATTAATCTACATGTATTTAAGTTAGTGGAGAAAGAACATACTCCTATTATCGTCTTCAATATGTTGTTTCAGTTCTTGCAACAGGCCTACATTTCTATAAATTACTGAATTCATATGATTTAATGCCTAAGATATTCGCCTATTCATGAGACCTTGAACAATTCTAAGGTTATCAGTGTCGGACCTGTTATAGTCGACAGGGGTTTCCATTACTATTGGCAAATCTAAAATCTTTTTATTACTAAAGAGTGCCATAAATCCCTCTTCCCCGATCTTGCCAAGTCCAATATGCTCGTGACGATCGATATTGGAATATAAATCAGCCTTGGAGTCATTCATATGAATTAATTTCAGCTCCTTTAGTCCTATTGTCCTATCAAAATGGTCTAGTGTTCTATCGACTGCTGTTTTATTTCGAAGATCATATCCCGATGCAAAAGCATGACATGTATCAAGACACACTCCGAATGCTTTAGAGTTTAATTCATCTAATATTGATCTGATTTCTTCAAAACTACTGCCTATTGTATTTTTCTGTCCTGATCCATTCTCAAGTAATACCGTAATTGGGAGGGATTTTTTTTTATTTTTAGATGATTTGGTACAATCTAGAAAATGATTACATGCTTTAACAAGCTGCTTAGTTCCATTTTTCTGTCCTGTGCCGAGATGACTACCCAGGTGAATTACAAGATAAGGGATACCTAAACGTGAGCATCTCTCACTCTCCTCTATAAGAAGATTGATAGATTTCTCGTATACTTGACCGTCTGGTGCAGCAAAGTTAGGAAGGTACGGTATATGAACTACCACCGATTCTGTACGAATTTTGCTTTTGGCAAGTTTTGTTTGAAATATCCTGACCTCATTTTCTATGAGCGGCTTCGCCATCCATCCCCTTGGATTCCTAGTAAAAATCTGAAAGGCATTACACCCAATCTTTAAAGCATTGTCTATAGAATTAGAGATCGCACCAGAGATTGAGACATGAAATCCTATTCTTACATTCAAACTGACCTTTAGTAAGCTTTATACATTTTAAAATCTTCTGAAATTTCATAAGGGATTTTTATATTCTAGTATGTCAGATAGTATATGGTATATTGTCGATAAAACTTGGAACAGGAGATCTTGCAAAATACCCATTCCTTAATCAAGCATCAGAGTACATTAGGGAAACGCATTTTGATTTCGAAGAGTTTAATCGACCCGAGATGAAATATATAGTCGATAGAGCAGCGGAAAGGTTAGAAAAAGAAATAACTGAAGGAGCAGCTCATCAAGCACTAGAAAAATATGAAATAGAAATACTTACATTTTTAGTAGCACTTGTACTGACTAAATCTATTGGCATGGAACCAATCCTAAAGAAACATTCCTTATTTGAAGCGATGAGGGCAGAAAGGTTTCTGATTGAGGATTTAAAAAAAGAAAAAAATGACCAAAAGAAACGTCTAATTTTGTTCAAGATTTTTGGTGAACTATTTAGAGTAAATGTGCATATCGACAACAGCAGCAACAAGATTAATCTATACAGAGTCACGGTTTCGGACTACCTCATACGTGCTTCCAACTTTCACGAAGAGGAGTGGAAGTTAATCAACAGAGTGGTTCACAAAGGTTATGTATACCTTGATGCAGATGAAACTGTAAGGCTTATTCGAAATGAGCTATCTGCATTGATTTATGGCAGAGTCAAAGTGATGGAATTGCCGCCTCTTCCTGAAGTCATTAAAAGCAAGGTGAATGAATTGAATCAAAAGCTTATATCACATTATGAATACCGGGTAAATAAAACAACTGATTATCCTCCATGTATAAAACATGCATTAGATGCAATGAATAATGGAGAAAATCTCGCACATTCTGCAAGATTATTGCTCGCAACTTATATGCTAACAATAGGAAAAAGCATCGACTATGTTGTCTCATTATTTCATAATGCCCCCGATTATAATGAAAATATAACAAGATATCAGGTAGAACATCTTGCCGGCACTAGAGGCAGTCAAACAAAATACTTAGTTCCTTCTTGTCAGAAACTTCAAAATGAGAATCTTTGTTTCGCGACAGAAAAATGTAATGGAATAAAAAATCCTATTCAATTTGGCATAGATAGGCTGAATGTATCTGATAAATAATATCGAATCCATACATACCTTGGCATTAGTTAAGAGTGCATTCAAAGAATATTATTTTAGGCTAAGCAAAAATATTGAGGTTCCAGAGCGTATAAACGAACATGAATTTGGTTATATGCAGTTTGATTCGGGGATGGTAAGGCATCTCACCTTTAAAAGCATGGGACAATTGCTAGCTACTTTGATAAGGGTGTCCCCGTCAGATGTTTACTGCTCGAATGCATATTATTTGTTTCCAACGAATCCTATTCAAGAGAAGCAATGGCATGGAGCAGATCTTATTTTTGATATAGATGCAAAGGATTTGCATATGCCATGTGATATCACACATTCATATTTTGTATGTTCAAACTGTAAAAAAGAATCCGAGAGTAATAATACCGATCCATGCTATTCTTGCAACATTGGAAAGATAAAACAGATATCGTTACCGTGTGCAAAATGCATATCTGGTTTAAAGAAAGAGTTGAGAAAGCTGTTGGACATTTTAGTTAACGATGTTGGTATAGAATATAATGATATAGCTGTATATTTTTCAGGTAACAATGGGTTTCATGTTCATATTTCAAATAATGCCTTCAGTATACTTGATTCTAGGGCTAGGTCTGACATAGTAAGTTATATAATGGGAAATGGTATAATTCCTGAAACAATAGGAGTACGAAAATCATCTGTTGATAATTTCTTGGTAAAGTTTCCTAAGAGCGGCTTGCAATACGGATGGCACAAACGCCTCGCAGAGAAATTGGGAATTGATGGACACTCTACTGCAAAATTAACGAATATAGTGCAGAAACTTGGAGGTTATAATGCCTTCAAGCTAAAACTTGTTGATTTGGCTAAAGACATGGGAACAAAAATCGATCCTCATGTAACAGTTGATGTGCACAGAGTGTTTCGACTGCCAGGGACATTGAATAGTAAAAGCGGATTAACAAAAATAAAATGTACTGACATTGAATTATTTGATCCATTTTATGATGCATGCCTTTTGAATGATAAGGAAGTTGAAGTCAAAATAAATGCTTCTGTAAAATTTAGATTGAGAGGTCAAAATTTCAAAGCAAATAAACACCTAGCTAGATTGCCTTTATACGCAGCGGTCTATTTAATTTGTAAGGGACTTGCTCAAGCATCATAGATAAGAACTATAGAAACCCAATAAGAAATGCATGAACAGATGCGTAAATTGTAAATTGTATCAAAATAAGGAAGACGTAGTGAATTTAAGCCATAAAATAAGTTAAATCACAATTAGTGGATTAATTAGATTTTTGGTTTGAAATTCGGGTTTGTGAATCCAAAGGCAGATCCGAATATAAAAGCGAACAATATGGTTAGCAACTAAAAGTCTAGCATAAACTCAATATCTTATAGAATAGAAACAACTTTTCCTACGATGATACAATATCGTGATTAGTTAGGGGTACTTCTACCTAACTTTACTACGTTTAATGAACACAATGTATAATCCTTTTTAATTTTATTGCTCTATAGCTATTCATGACAGAAGCATCAAAGCATCCAACAACAAAATTAGAGAATACTACATTTAACCTCCTGATAGCACTTGGAAAGGAAGCACAATTTTTGTATTCCACAATTGATACCTACACAAGCGACGCTCAAAAAGCAAATAGATCAGATTTGGTAGATATGTGGAATACTATAAAACAAGATAGACAGAGGCATCTAGAGATGTTGAGAGAAGCTTTGGAAAAAGAAGCTAAACAAGATAAGCTTAAATGAATAAATACAAGGCTATGGAAATAATATCCTCTTCTCCATTTCTTGTAAAATAATCCTTCACATTATAATTGACATTTGGACTCTTGATGTTTGATTTATTAGTATTAGTTAGCCGTTAGATGCTGTGGTGCATTAATCTAATAATATAGTCCATATCTGTTGGCTTTTAATATATTACAATACGAGTGAACTGTATTAGCTCGATCATCTTATGTAAGATATAAATTAGCACATTTATCAAACAAACTTTGATATTTAATTGTCATCTATATAAAAGAAAGATGCGCGCTGCAGTATTTTACGGTGCTAATAACATAGCTAATGATGATGCATATTCTAATTACCGAGTTAAAGACAAAGGAGTTGTACTCGATGTTAATGCATGTGCACTTTGCGGATATGATGTAAGAGTCTTCAGGCATGGACATAGAAAAGTCACACCGCCTATTATTCTAGGACATGAAATATGCGCTACAACTAAAGACGATATTTCAATACAAAACCCTGTGGCTGCAACAAATGATACTCCATCCTCTATAATAATAAAGGCTGGTTCACGGGTTGCAGTCTCGCCTATAATACCATGCTTAAATTGCATATATTGTGCAAATAAGGAATATAACCTTTGTACTAACTTAAAGGAATTAGGCTCCAACATAAATGGGGGATTTGCAGAATGTATCAAAATTCCAGAGAATATTTTGAAGGTAGGTGGTTTAGTTCCAGTGCCGGATAATTTAAGCGACGAGGAGGCTGCATTACTTGAGCCACTAGCATGTTGTCTAAATGGCTTTTTTCATATTATGGGTTCTCCTATTACAAAATTGAACGGAAATAAAAATACAGTGGCAATTATTGGAGACGGACCTATAGGATTAATTCATCTTCAAATATCAAAGAGATTGTGTGGAGCTAGAACTGTTTTGGTTGGTATGATCCCAAAAAGAATGACACTAGCGAAAGCCATGGGGGCTGACGCTACATTATCATTTCATAACAAAAGTAACATTAATAGTGGTTACCATAATTACCATGACTCTAGTTACAATGAAGATCAAACTTTGCGTAATATTTTAGATTTTACCGATGGAATTGGTGCCAACATAATTATCATTGCAACAAGTAATCCTATAGCTCTTAACTTTGCTATAAAAATCGCAAGCAAGAATTCAATAATCAATATATTCTCGGGAATGCCTACGAATAATAATATAGTATTGGATGCAAATTGGTTACATTACAATCAGACATCTATCACAGGCAGTTTTAGTTCCACTCCATATATGCTTCAAGAAGCCGCTCGAATTGCCTCTACTGGTAAAATTGATTTATCTAAGATAATCAGTCACCGATATTCTCTTTCTGAGATAAAAGATGCCATTATGGCTACGGAAAAATACTATGGCTTACGGGCAGTAATAAATAAATTTTAACAAGTCAACGTACAAGCTTTCATGGTCAACCATTTCAATAAAAAATGAGTGCCATTGAAAATATGCTAATGATAAGCGCCACTACATTAATCTGTTAATAATTGGCTGCAAAGGTGAAACTGTGAATCCGTTTAGTTCTAAAAAACCGGTTTCTATCAATTTTAGATAGAATAGAGATAACATCAACTTTTTCTACAATCCTACAATATCTTCTGCTCTGCTTCACTTAATGAGTTTACTCTAAGAGGCCAATTAAATTCTTTATTCCACGGCTGATTAAATAATATACCTGTTTTCGGAGGCATTATGTCTACTATATTGGGTGGAGCATCGTCGATTAAAATATCAAAAGGATATTCAGCTTTAGGAGCATTGTCATATACGAAGATAAGATCATCGGAATAAATGTCATGATAGTCTAGCCATTTTGCAACATATTGTACTGTGGGCCTTTCTCTTTTAGTTAGGACAGAGATCCTGTATCCTCTACGATGAATTTTTTCGATTATGTGTGCTAATTCTGGTTCACTTGGAGGAACGTCATGCCATCGATATTTCCAAGTGTCATTAAAGATCTTAGATATCTCATCTGGTGAAATAGGCAAAACACTTCCAATGTCCCAAGAAGTAATTTCATTTTTGGTTATAGTGGTATGATTCATTTTATTGTATTGCTTAATCCAAACTATCATTGTATCTGCAAGAACCGAGTCAAAGTCAATTGCAAAAGTTTTAGTTACTCCAATGCTAGACATGTGTATGGATTAAACACCTTATCTATGGAAATTCAATATTTAACCTGTACAGTTAGATTTATGAAGGGCACAATAAGAATTAAGATTATGTAATGAAGTGCATTATTACGAAGGCTCGTGGACTCTAATAGATAGATTTGATTAGATAGATTCGCGCAGAAGAACACACATCATATTTTATCATATTTTATCTGTTTGTAATATATCACAAATAGCTAGTCTTATAGCAGATATGCCTGTCCTAAATGGAAACGCTCCGCTTCCTTGAGAAGTAGTTGGATCAATCCATTCATAAAATGATTGTGTATGGGGAGCCCACTCAGAAGCAATTCTAGAAAGTAAAATATTGCATTCTTCTATTCGATTAAACCTACTTCTAGCAAGCATTTCTATTCCTGTAATCCAAGGCCAAAAGGTATGATTATGATACTGGTTTGGCTTAAGAACCCAAGGACCGGTTTTCCTTAACTCAATTTCTGTAACAAGTGGCCATTCGTTTTTCCATATTCTCTTTCTCAAAGCCTCGAGTGTCTTGATAGCTCTCTGGTAAATTCGCGATAGGTGTAAATGTTCTTTTTTCTGTTCACTTTCTTGTAATGGACTAGCAATAGAAGATTCATAATTGTCATTTAGATTTTCTGTAACAGCAACTAGATAAAGTGAAACATCTTGGGTAAGCGTTCTATTCGGTACATCTGAAATGTACTGATCTTTCTGCAGATCTATATAACAGGCATCATTGTGGGACCAAAGTATTCGCTCTATTGAGAGTATGGAATCATCCGTTAACTTCTTAAGCCTTTGAGCTTCACTATCTCTTCCAAGAAAAAACATCAAAATAGAGAGGTTCTTCAAAGCAAGTATCCAGCTGGCCTGACTGTATACTACTTTACCGTCCCTTAATGCTGTATCCATCCAGTCTTCATTTTGGTCTTGTTCTAGCAAACCGTCGTTGTCGATGTCACGCCCAGCCAAATATTCTACAGCATACAACATACGAGGCACTACAAAATCAATGACATGAGATAAAAAGTCTGTAGATGAAACGACTAACCTATGTAATAATCCAACATCATTGTCATTAAGATAGGTCTCTCTTCTTTTCTTCAATAATTTAGACAGAATCCATGACGTAGTTGAGATCATTAACGCTGTAGAATCTATATCTGGATTTCTTCCGTAAACTTCAGAGAAATTTTGATATATTGTAGTAGGCAGTGCATGCTCAAAATTTTTATTGATCTCTATATTTGCGGCCATAGGTGTAAAGTTAGTTCCTGGAGACCCCCTTCCGTAAACGATCTTTTCCTTGATGCCACCTATCTGGTGAATCCATATAGAAAGGATCTGTTCCAAAGCAGTCCTTGTGTTTCCAGATAAAAACTGATCCTTTAAAATATATGCTGCATCGCGTGTCCATACTGCGGAATAACAACCGCCAGGGTTTATATCTCGAAGAGCATACTCTGAGGTATTGTTTATGTATCTAGTTGCCTTAGATAACAGCTGATTCCAAGTTTCCTGCTGTATGTAAGTATGCATTGTTATTCTTTAGCACGATTATTAACCCTTTTATGAATTCTCCTATTTTTATAGTAAAATTTTACTAGCAGTGGATCATCAATTACCACATCATTATATCAAGCCGATGAATGGAAGAAAATGACTCTATACTACCTACTAAGGCGATCTATAGGACGAGTCCTAAGTTCTTTCCTTTCTTTATTATTGTGGGGGTTTAGTACAATACATATCTCTCTATTCGCGAAAGGGGGGATACCAAATGTAAAGTAGAACACATACAAACCCAAGAATATTGTCAGGAACAAATATGTCACAAAAAGCTAGCTTTGTTAGCCAATGCTACACATGTTAAGGGTTGCTGATGTATCGGATTAGTTCTAAAATACCATGTGTAAGTAGACAGTCCATTAATACGTAATCATTTGAATTAGAATACTTTTATAAATATATATTAATTTTTATATATCTTATTATTACCTATCTATTATTGCTATGCAGATTAGAGCATTACTTGTTTTCTTGATGTTCGCAGTAGGTACTTTAATTGGAGTACCATCATTATTAGCGATAACAACTACAACAGTAAATAACAGCAACAATAATAATCAAATTCTTAATCGAGCATTTGCTACCCATATGAATACTGCCAATTCTACAGAAACGACAGTTTTACATCAGGGAATAATTGCTTCTGGAAAACCACCCCAAGTTAAAACACTACCCAATGAAACTATTGAAGTAGTAACTATTCTACCATTTAGAAATGATGGCTCAATCTACAGGGGAACTTTAACATATACAGCAACCAAACCAGTAGAAGTAACATTAGGTCATAGAATCCCTGTAGATAATACTACACTTTCACAACTGGAAACACAAAGACATGGAAAATTATTTGTACGTCATTTGGCTGGAAATGTTGAGGGAAACATATCTGCTCCATCAAAAATTATTCCTGACTATAGAGGAGGAACCTCATCCCCATATTTCTCTGCATCTATTCCTTTTGTAGCTAGTCAAGTTGTGCTTCGTTCAAATGAGCCATTTATTGCTGCTTATGAAGTGTCTGCTGATATAGTTCAACCCAAAATAATAAAGCATCTTGAAAATGCCACTATTAATACTAATACTACTACCAATACCAATACCAATAGTTCTGCAGTTGGATAATGCAAGGAAAAGCCAATAGTATCTCTCCTACATGAAGCGTTTACGATCATTTATTATTGAGTCATGCTTATGTTGGTTAAACCACAATCAATTTGAAGGCAATAGATCTCGGATACCTCAAGATCCTTAACAGGCCCATTTACTGTGTCCTCAGAATTTCCTGATCCGGAAAGCTATATGATGTCAAATATCTACCGCGCGTACTTATAACTTAATAGAACTAATCAAATAAACAATTAATATGAGCAGATCAGCGTTCCTCTTCCAAATATTGATCCGCCAGGAATGACTTTGAGTGTTACAGCTCAAACTTCCAAATCGAATAAATGATAACTTTTACTTACTCTTGACAAATCTCAGAAGAGATCTTGGATTTACCAATTTGGTAGGTTATGTATATATAAAACAAAATATGAAAAAAATGAGATCTAGTCTTCTTGATTTACTTACTAGACATGTTGTTAACAACATAAACTGCAGGGCTGTTTATGACAATATTTGTCTTAACTACACTCAATTCGCCATTCTTTTCGGCGTTAATTATTTCCGCTACAGACTTCATTATTCTTGGAGTAGCAGTACTATTCCATTTTACAAAGTTTACCTGACTTAATGGACTGTATCCTTTCTCTCCAGGCAATGCACTGGCAACACCTAGCTGAGAGCCCACAGGCGATCCACTTGTCTTAATTCCGTTAACAAAAACATAGCCTTGCTGACGAGCTGACTCTGGAGCCAACGCTAAGTTCGGAGCGAAATTTACCTTAAATCCAGTGGAATTTGTTATAGATGCAGCAATTTGGCTATCAGATGCATCAGTTGCAATAAAGTATGCTATCTTTCCATTCACATATCCTTTTGATGGATGAATGGATATTGAAGAAGACGAGGAGCTTGATGGAGTAGTAGTAGTAGTAGTAGTATTGCTATTAATACCACTGGTATTGTTTGCTTGTCCTTGAGACAAAGCCTGATTCAGCGTTAACTGTGACCCTAGCATCATGCTGGTTATTATAAAGACTGCGGGCAAAAGAGCATATGTTTTAGCAGCTTTAAAAGATATTTTCATATTTCAGATAACACATCACATCAATTGCTATAAAAGAACTTCTATTGTAACTACGTCCTACCCTAGTTATTTGTTATATCACAATATGAGAGTAAGAGGAAAGAAAGATATTAACAGCTATTGCGATAGTGGCTGCACTACATATAGGTTTCAATATGAACAAATCTAATCAAAAGCAGATATCTGCTAACATCACATATCATAATCCTTCTACAAGACTGTTCCAGCGTTGTATTTAGGTCACTAGACTGTCATTCTCTCTTGCAGCTAAATACATCTGATGCATCCACTATATGATTGATATATTTATCTCCATTTTGAGCTGCCAAAATCTTGAACCTTCCTCTTCCTATATGCGAAATCTTTGCTATTATCATACTGTTATCAATTAATAAGGTGCACCAACTACCATTATTGTCATGTTGTGTGTCATTCTTTTTTAGATCTAGCATATTTACAATATTCTTCACCATGCAGGTACTAATATATACCATAGTCCATCTAAATGGTAACGATCGTACCTAATCACGTCTTGACCAACAAACATTGGATATCTGCAACATACATCATATGTAATATGAGTTTTTGAATGTTGATTAGTTTCTATAATCGTAAATACTATAGATCCCTTTTCATGCCTCAACCCATTATTTTATGCGAGTACATTGTTAACGTGTTTACTTGGTGTTCCTGTCATTGAGATAAGGCAGTACTTTCTTACTGAAATCTTGGATAAACTTTATTTCGTCTGGACTAGTGCTGTGCGGATACAGCCTTGTATAACCTGCATTGAAGTATTCTTCTAATGGTTTAATACAATCTTCAATTGAAGTGATTATTAGAGTGGATTGTCTTAATTTTTCATCTGATACTTCCTCTTTTGCTTTTTGCTCCAGTTCCCTTGGATCGCTTATATTCAAGTTAAATACGTCCTCTAGTAGTGAAGCTCGCCAAAATTCTGTGGATTTTAAGGCTTTATCATAATCTTCAGAATATGATATTTTTGGTTTTGCTATTTTCTCCATCGAGTTAGGATCTTTTCCTTCCTTAACTGCAGCTTTGTCAAACACCTCAAATGTTTCATTTGATTTATCTGGTTTTGCTAATGTAATTAAACCATCAGTATATTTTGCAGCAGTTTTGATTGCTTGTTCTCCTATTGCTGCCATGTACAATGGTATTTTTCCTGTGGGCGGAGTGTAAAGTTTTGCATTCTTAACTTTAAAGTATTCGCCATCAAATTCTACAAATCCGTTATGATCTTCGTTATTATCCTCTCCTTTTGGCGTTATTGTTCTTCCCTGCTGCCATAATCTGCTTATAATTCGGATAGCTTCTGTAGTTCTCGCGAGTCTAATATCAGCCGATGGCCATTCAAAACCTGCTGGAACTTCATTCATAGCCTCCCCCGTACCTATACCAAGGCCTATCCTACCAGGATAAAGCACATCAAGAGATGCAAATGCTTGTGCAATGATAATCGGATTGTAGCGATAAACAGCAGCAGTTACTCCTGTTATAAATTGCATATTCTTAGTACGCTCAGCTGCTGCAGCTATCCAAACCCAAGTAAAGTTTCCATAACCATTATCATGCCACCATGGATGGAAATGGTCACTTGTCAAACAGCTATTGAAGCCACCTTTTTCAGCTTCAGCTACAAATTCAAGCAAATCCTGCATTGAGTATTGTTCTTGGGATGCCCAATATCCTATGGTCTTGTCCTTATTGCTGTTGGTCACATTCCAAGCATATCCTATCCATCATATGTAGTATTATGTTGCCGTACTGGTGAAATTTAATTTTCGATCGATAAAGAGGCGAGGCTTTTCTATCCCCCTTGCTGCTTAGACGTTGTGGCATTGAAGGGAGTATTTGTGAATCCAATAGTAAATACCCTCTCCAATACCCATATCAGGATGCAGTATCGAGCAACTAATACTCTTAGTGACTTTTATCTAGCATTGTTTTTATTTCAATCTAAATTAGTACTATATTCAAAAGCTGTTCCATTTATCTTGGTGCATGCGCGAAGCTATCCGCGTAACTAAAGCAAAGGTAGATTGGTTGGATCTCAATATCCTGTACAACAAAATAAAGATAATTAGTATTACTTCTTAACCTGTGGGCGGAGACTCATTATCTTCTATTAATTCATCTTCATCCTCGGTTTTTTCTAATTCTTCTCCTTCTTCTTTTGGCGTACTGCTCAAATTAATTATTGTGAATTCTACTGAATACTACAAAAAGCTTGCTTTAAAAACCACATCTAGATAGATGCCAAGAAAGCATAATTGTTTTTTAAGGATTTTCTCCCACGGTTATGATTATGTCATGTTAAGACTTCCTAATGAGCAGATTATGTTGACGATAATAATAACAAAAAGAGGTAGACGAAGAGACTGGAGAATATCTGGCCAAAATCAAGTGCTAAAACAACAAATCAAGTTTTCCGATCATAGTTATGAAAGTATTGGGCTATCTTATTATAACGATAATCAAATTAATAATGCTATGAAATATAGGCGACTGGAAAAATCTATCTTTCTCCATCAAAGAACTAACAAGAAAATAGCCTGTTACCTTAATAGTTACCATATATCTACAATATTACTGATATTCATTCTATTATCAGCCTCATCAGCAGTTGCAACCTCATTAACCTATAATATAGCAAATGCGCAGCAGCAGACAACAACAATGTCATCTCCTTCGTCAAGTAATCCAAACAATATTTCTTCTGCACAATCTATCTATATGTCACAATCACTTACATTACCTATCTCGGTTAGCTATTTTGTTTGGTATATAGTTGATGAGGCACACGAAGATACAGTTCATGAATCACAGAAAATCATTTCAAATCACAACCCTAATTTCTTACCCACAAATCTCGTAATTCCCCAAAATGTTACTATATCGTTTTTAGATGCAGATGCTCCTTGGGATACACCACATCCCCATACAATTAATGTTATTGACAAGTCATCTGATAAAATAGTATATACTACTGGAAAATTAGAATATACAAAAAGCTCTAAACCTGTCATATTGCCTGCAGGAAAATACAGTGTAGTAGATACAAAGTACAAATGGATGAAAGGCAGTATAAGTGTGCTATCAAACGAAAAGAGTAATGGCAGTCTCGGAGTAGGTGGATTCTACACTCCAACAAAGCAAGTAGCAAACAAGAAAGATAATGATGGTGGAGTTCATCCAGGATGGCTTGGATATTACAAAACAGAGTTTCCAAAGGAAGGTTTTTCAATTTTAAGTGAATATAATTTTCATTATGCTGAATGCAAATATTGCCCTGGAGGATATTGGCCCGATCAGAAAACAGGTGATCATACACTTATTGTTTATAGTACAAAACAATCTCTTTCGGATGTTCTTGGAAAATTAGAGAAATTGGTTTGGAATAATGTATATATATGACAAAAAAGATTTTCAAGTTAATTAATTAAATAGTTAGCAAATCTGCGAATACAAGCATCACTGGATTCATTAACAAAGCGATTGTTGTCATGGTTCTGTTAAGTACTATAAAAATAAATTCTGTTACAAATAAAACAGCATAAATCTATAAGTTTAAGCAAGATACCGCTATGAATCATATTATGACAGCACTTAACAGAACCTACTATCTTGTCATCTCCGTTTCTCATTCTCATTAAATGAATTTCTGTACATATTATTAGCAATAGCCAGTAAAAAATATATTAATATAACATATCGATCCTACACTATAAGTAAATTAGGACTTGTATGATGGTAATAATTAATGTCTAAAAAAATTCGTGTAGCCATAGCTGGTGTTGGAAATTGTGCTTCTGCCCTGATCCAAGGTTGTAGTTACTACGATAACTTTTATAACCATAATCCTAATCATGATAACTCTATAGGACTTACTGCTTATAATCTAGGAGGTTTTGAACCAGGAGATATTGAATTCGTAGCTGCTTTTGATGTAGTTGAATCCAAGGTTGGTAAGGACTTGTCAGAGGCTATTTTTGCAAAGCCAAACAATACAGTAAAAATTGTTGATGGCGGTGGTCGGAGAGGCAATGCTATAACTGCCGCTAATAATTATGGCAATTTCGGGAATGCCGATAATGTTGATAATAACGATAACAAGGAGAACAAATTGACAACCACAATACTAGAGAATAAAATGGATGTTAAGGTAGAAAAATCTGAGGTATTAGATGGATTAGGTAGACATTATAGTGAAAAGGTCAAAGTCTCTGACAAGCCATCTGTTGATATAGCGAAGGTCCTTAAAGATACGCAAGCTGAAATTCTCGTAAATTACTTACCTGTTGGAAGCAGAAGGGCAACACAATATTACGCCGAAAGGTGTCTTGATGCAGGCACCTGTTTTATTAATGCTATACCTGTTTTTATAACTTCTACACCAAAATGGCAGCAAGCTTTCCACAGTAAAGGTCTTGCATGTGCAGGAGATGATGTAATGAGCCAGCTTGGGGCTACTGTCGTACATAAAACACTTGTAAAATTGCTAGTGGACAGAGGTGTAAAAATAGATAACACTTATCAGTTAAATGTTGGAGGTGATATGGATTTTTACAATATGCTTGATGAAGAAAGATTAGAAGATAAAAGAATCAGTAAGACAAGTGCAGTAGCAGCTATGGCACCATATGAAATTCCAATGCGTATTGGCCCATCTGATTTTGTTGAATTTTTAGATAATGACAAAATATGCTATGTCTCCATAAGGGGAAGATACTTTGGTAATATTCCGCTTGAATTAGATCTTAAATTACGAGTAGTTGATGCTTATAATAGTGCAGGAGTGATGATTGATGCTATAAGAGGTACGAAATTAGCTATCCAAAGAGGCATCTCTGGTCCACTAGAAAGTATTTCTGCTTATTGTTTCAAACATCCTCCGATACAAATGTCATATGTGGATGCAAAGAAACACTTTCTGGAATTTGTAGAAGAAAAGAGGGATAGATAAAACTGACGATCACAATTTTATTTAATATTTAGTCATTCTGCTCTTTATCTACCTTATAAATAATTAATATTATAATTTTAGCTTCATTTTGTAAGATTACGTTAAGCCAGTATTACTTGAGGATTTCATACAGCTGTCACTAGTCCTATCGTCTCCCTTCACTGCTTTATTTCTTGGATTCAAAAGAAGGACAACTCTGTTTGTTCAGAAAGCCTGCCATAATTCATGAATAAAACCACATATTCAGGGTACACTTCCTATGATTAGAGATGTTGTGAAATCTATTCGATGTCTATTGAATGTTTTATCAGTTATATTTTAACAACTCTTGTGTTGTATACGATTAAGAATGGATACAATAATTACCTGTTCTAATAAATACTATTATCATCTCCACTACTGTTTATATGTGAATGCACAGCATTTTCCTCATTATCAGTAAAGATTAGTTGTGCCACCAAAAACTTCAATTGATTAATATTATAACCAGTTTTAGCAGATACCTGTAATTTTAATTGACTTTGGTCCACTAAATCTAGCTGGGAAGATTTATCTATAGCGTCATCAGCGGAAACAAGATCTATTTTGTTGAGGACATATATCACTCTGGTTAGTGGTACTTTCAGTTCATTCAGTATACGTATTGAACTGTCTAGTTTCTTTCTAATTTCTTCTAAGGGATCGCTTACATCAATTACAAGTATGATGAGACAGGAATAGGTCAATTCGTGTAACGTAGATTTAAATGCATCAATCATATAGGCTGGAAGTTTACTTATAAAACCCACGGTATCTGAAACTAAAACCCTGCCCGCTACCAAATTTATTGCCCTTGTAGATGTGGATAAAGTAGTAAACATTCCTTGCCCTATGGCTTTTGACTCTGCAGTTAAGGTATTAAAAAGGGTTGTTTTCCCTGCGGAAGTATACCCTGACAGTGAAATAGTTTTTAGACCTGCTCTTCTACGTTGAATACGATATAGATTTCGCCTTGTCTCCTCTTTCTGTAATTTTCTCTTCAGTGTAGATGCTCTCTTCTTAATATCCAAGTAATATACATCAGCATCATATTTGCCCATTCCAAAAAACCCTGGTTGTTCCCCGGCCTTACTGAGCCTAACTTT
The DNA here is from genome assembly GCA_035643635.1 of Nitrososphaeraceae archaeon. Classification (GTDB taxonomy): domain Archaea; phylum Thermoproteota; class Nitrososphaeria; order Nitrososphaerales; family Nitrososphaeraceae; genus DASQQB01. The sequence continues at coordinate 52,964 of DASQQB010000040.1, forward strand.
TTCTTTAACTCTAACCATGTCATATTGAAGTTGAGCAAGCTTGATTTGAATTCTGGATTCTGTGCTGCTTGCTCTCCGTTCAAAGATCTCTAAAATCAAGCGCTCCCTATCAATAACCTCAATTTTGCAAATACTCGTCAAGTTATATTGCTGACTTGGTTTTAATACCGAATCAAAAATAATTACATCGGTTTTCATCTGTTCAATTATTTCTCTTACCTCTTCAGCTTTACCTATTCCTATTCCATATTTTGATTTTGCAAGATGGCGTTGATTGATTATTTTTTCAACAGAATATCCTGCAGCATCCGCCAAAGATTTCGCCTCTTTTATATCTTCTTTAGAAAAAGATGTTATCAGTATTGATTTTTTCAAGATTTACTTTCATCACTTTAAGATTTGCAGAATTTCTTTGTTTTTATCGCATTATGCAGCATTCTGGATTTCTACACTTCTCTATAATGCAGGACCAGCGTTATCCAGCAGAGTGTTATTTACTGTTATATATGTGATAGTTTATTATGTGACTGTAATTAGTCATGTTTTCAAGAAGTTGTGTTTGTTTCAAGATACTTGTTCTATTCTTATCTGTATTTATCAATATCTAGTTATCGAATATATGAAGATTTTATAGGAATAGCAGACTCAAGAGGAGAGATACAAATTGATATATCTTACTTTTCTAAAAAAGAAGAATGTTTAGAGTGGACTGTTTTGTTTACTGACTATACGTTTGTACAGTAGATGCGTTAGAAGCTTGGATTTCATAATCTTCTATCACTTATACTATTTCTTGTGTGGTTTTTTGAAATGAAATATCTCTGATAACAGTTGACTGGTTGAGTGACTAATATGCAACGTTTTTCTGTCCAATGATCTTTGTCGGCTTTACTCTTATGAGTAATTCTCCTTCAACACTGTTTCTCTTACCGTAAGATTTAGCATTATCGGGTCCCATATATCGCTCTGCTATTTTTGTTGCCCATTTCAGAAGATATGATGGTTCCTCACTAATTTGTGCAGTGCCATTTACAATTACAAATGAGTATGGTGGTCTCTGGTCATCTACTGAGATGCTTACCCTCGGATCCCGCTGTATGTCCTTTCCCTTTACGGATTCACGCCCAGTAGTCAAAATAATCTCGTCGTTGTCAGCTTCTAAAACAAACCAGATGGGAGCAACATGAGGTCTTCCATCGTTGCGGACGGTTGCCAATTTTCCTGTAAAGGTTCCATAATTGAGAAATCTTCTGATTTCTTCCTTGGTCATTTCTGTCATTGTCTTTCTACATCTCAAATGCACAAATGCTTAATATTGATTCTATACTCTGATAGAATACATACTCAAGATAACGTCCGCTAACTAACGATTAGATAATTCGAAACGCTGGAAAACTCAATTATATTACACAATAGCTTATTGGTATCATAACGAAGCAACAAATAATGAATTAAAGAATCCGCACTTATCTAATCTTTGCCTGTCTAAATCAAGTCTAGCAATGTAAATTCATATTATATATCTGATCAATGCGATTCCTGAAAATCATACTATAAATTAATGGAATAGCTTTTGTGAAATAGGCTTCTTTTGGTATTAGAGAAAAAATTTTATAATATGAACAAAATTGAACGGCTGAACTACTTAAAAAAGACATTAAATTTATCAGATAAGGACATTTCAACAATCCAAGATCCTTTGTCTACTTTTTCTTTTGAAAATGCCAACCATATGATAGAGAATGCAATTGGAATATTTACCGTTCCACTTGGTATTGCAATGAATTTTATGATTAATAATAAAGAATACCTTATTCCAATGGCTACAGAGGAACCATCAGTAATTGCAGCAGCAAGCAAGGCGGCAAAAATTGCAAAACATATGGGAGGATTTGTGGCAGAGATACATGAATCCTTAATGATAGGCCAAATACAGGTAGTTTCACTTCCGATTTCCGAGGTATCAGCTAAGAAAAAAATTTTAATTAATAAAAAAGAATTACTATGCATAGCAAATTCAAAAAGTGCATCAGTTATTGCTAAAGATTTACAGGTCAGGGGTTTACAAGACCAAAGTCAAAACAAGATGGGAAATATGCTGCTTGTGGAAATTATCGTTGATACCAAAGACGCTATGGGTGCAAATATAATAAATACAATGTGTGAAGCAATAGCTCCAAAAATTGAGGAGTTGACAGGTGGCAATGTCGTAATAAAAATTCTCACGAATTATGCAACGAGACGTCTAGTTAAATGCAAAGCAGTTTTTCCTAAACACGCCCTTGGTGGAGACGATATCATAGAACGAATTTTATATGCTTATGCTTTGGCGTACTCTGATTTACATAGAGCTGTCACTCATAATAAAGGCATCATGAATGGCATCGATGCGGTGGCCTTGGCTACCGGGCAAGACTTTCGAGCTATTGAAGCAGGAGCCCATGCATACGCCGCTAGGGACGGAACATACCGCTCCATGACAAAATGGTATAAAACACATAAGGGCGATTTAGCAGGAGAATTGGAATTACCTATGGCAGTTGGTATAGTAGGTGGTATAACATCAGTTCATCCTATAGCTAAACTCTCGTTAAATATACTTGGTATCCAAACCGCAAAGGAACTAGCAACAATATTGGTGGCTGTCGGTCTAGCCCAAAATTTTGCTGCAATTAGATCCTTGGCCTCTGAAGGCATACAGAAAGGTCACATGAGATTACATGCAAAAAACATAGCGATTATTGCTGGGGCACAGGGATCACAAATTGATGCTGTAGCCAAGAAAATTGGAGATGAAGGCAATGTGAGTTTAACAAGGGCCAAAGAAATCCTTAAATCTTTAAAGAAAATCGCTAAATGAATCTTACATGTATCTTTATGCCTAGTGGATAGAGTTTCTATTGATATTGTATTTTTTGCTTTTATACACATAAATAATGAAAATAATAAACATCAATCGCGAATCACATACGCCCACTCTTCAATAAATATATATCTTATAATTGATTTTGGTCATTTGTCTCTGCATGCATACAATAAAATTTGCAATTCCTAAAGGCAGTATTGAAGAAGCTACATATAAGATTCTTGAACAGGCATGGCAAAATATCAGCGGACGTGGACGTACATATAGAGTGAAGCTTAGTGACCCAGAAATTGAGACTAAAATCTTAAGACCACAAGAAATTCCAACCTATGTTCAGGAAGGATTTTATGACGTTGGAATTACAGGGAAAGACTGGATTAGAGAGGCAAATGCAGATATTATAACATTATTAGATTTAGAATATGGAAGAGTAAAACAAGTAATTGCTATTCCAGAAAGTTTTGAAATAAATGATTTAAATGGTTTGATCACACAATTTGCAGAAAAGCGAAAGCCTCTTAGAATATCCTCAGAATATCTCACTACTACAGCTGCACATATAAAATCAAATCCAGCTTATAAAAAGTACTTTGGCGAAATCAATCCTATGATAATTACTCCCTGGTTACGGGTGGGAGAAAACAAAAATGTCTTGATTTTCCTATCATTTGGAGCTACAGAAGCAAAACCACCAGAAGATGTTGATGCGATTTTTGATATAACTGAAACTGGTACCACCCTTGTACAAAATAATCTTAAGATAATCGACACAGTGATAGAATCCACCGCTGTATTTGTAGCAAACAAAGATGCCCTTAAGGATCTGAGGAAAAGAGAGAAGATTGCTGATATGATGGCCTTATTGAAAGGTGCTGTTGAGGCGCGCAAAAAATTACATATATTCGTTAATGTAAAGAAAGGAAACCTGCATAAATTGCTAAAAAGCCTACCTGCGTTAAAAAACCCAACGGTTAGTCAATTGAGTGAGAAAGGTTGGTATGGTGTTAATACAATTATCGATAAAGACGAATTTATCAAAATAGTTCCAATGATGAGAAAAATTGCTCAAGGTTTAGTAGTAATGGAGCCAAGGCAGATTTTATCTCTGGATGGAATAAATCTAGATGATTACGCTTGATGAAGAGAATAACTGTCACAAATGCAAAAGATGACGCGGCAAAGCTGCGTAGCTCTTCTAATTATGTTACCGATGATCTAATTGAGAAAGTAAAATCAATAATGGATAACGTTGCAAAATATGGAGACTCTGCAATAATAAATTACGTTGAAAAGTTTGATAGCGTTAAAGTGAATTCATTAAAGGTTACAGAAGAGGAGGTCAAACAAGCTTATAGGAATGTTACCACTAGGCAGATTCAATCAGTTAATCTTATAAAAGAACGCTTGATGAAGACCGAAATGAGCCTCTTCAAAAAGCTCAAAGGAATCACAGTTTCCTTTGATGGAGTAACAATAAAGCGTGTGATTCAGCCAATCTCTAATATCGGTTGTTATATTCCTGGAGGAAAGGCTCGTTATCCTAGTACAATGATCATGTGTGCTATTCCTGCTAAGGTTGTTGGAGTAAAGAGAATAGTAGCTGTATCACCACCAATGAAAGACGGGATGATAGACTCTCTTACTCTTGTGGCTGCTGATATTTGTGGTGTCAACGAGTTCTACAAGATGGGGGGTGCTCACGCCATTAGTGCTTTGACTTTTGGAACTTCAAGTATCAATAAAGTGGATAAAATTGTCGGCCCAGGTGGGTTATTTGTTACTATAGCTAAAATTCTTGTGTCGGGTAAAATTTCGGTTGATATGGTAGCTGGCCCCACTGAACTATTGATATATGCTGATTCAAATGCGGATGCAAGACTGATTGCTGTTGATTTAATATCTCAATCTGAACACAGTTCTGATACCTTATGTGGTCTTGTAACGACGTCTAAAGAATTGGCACTCCATGTCTCAAATAACATTCAAGCATTAATTGCAAATGGTATAGAACGTGATGAGATTGTCAGAAAGAGTTTAGAAAGCAGAGGATTTATTGCGATCTGTAATGACGAACCTACTGCAATAGATTTTATAAATGAAATCGCACCAGAACATTTGGAAATAATGGTAAGGAGTACAAAAAATATCACGAAAAAAATTAGATCGGCAGGTCTGATATTAACGGGTAAGTATACTCCGTCCTCAGCTAGTGATTATTGTTTAGGTTCTAATCACGTCTTGCCAACATTAGGTTTTAGTAGATCAAAAGCATCACTTTCAATACTTGATTTTATTAAGGTCGTTAATGTAGTTAAATCAAGTAAGGTGGGTTTGCAGAAAATAGAGACGGATGTTAAAGAAATCACGTCTGCTGAAGGTCTGATAAATCATTACGAGGCTATAAAAGAAAGAATATAATGAAAATGACAAATTGGTGGTTGTACAACAAACTAGATACACTCTCTAAATTTGAGATCTATAGTAAACCGAAAAAGATTAAAGATGCATTGAAATTAGACGCGAATGAAAACCTTGTCCTAAACAAGGATTTGATTTCAGAAGTTGCGTTGCGTGTACTAAAATATACTGATCTGAGAGAATATCCACCAGAAGAAACTGAGGAAGGCCTTTACAGATCCCTTGCAGAATATACTGGTGTAAATAAGAGATATCTGGCTATAGGTAATGGATCAGATCAAATAATTGATCTAATACTTTCGACAATTGGAAAAAATCGTCGCTGCACAATTTTTACTCCAACCTTTTCTTATTTTATAAACCGTTGTGAACTACACGGAATAGTTTTAAATAGAGTTGCCTTAAATAAGCAGGATAATACAGTAGATAAATTAGACTTTCTGAAAAGTGCTATGGACTCTGATATAGTATATATATGCTCTCCAAATAATCCCACAGGTAATCAGTTTGACAGAAAATTCTTATTAGAAATAATAGAATCGTTAACAGATAAATTAATTTTATTTGATGAGGCATACGTTGAATTCGCAAAATATACATTAATATCATATATTTCAAAAAATAATAATATAGTATTATTGCGGACTTTGTCTAAGGCATTTGGATTAGCAGGTGCCAGGTTAGGTTATCTAATAGCGAATGAGAAAATAGCGAGAATATTCAGATCTACTATTCAATCTCCTTATCCATTAAATAGTTTATCTTTGACAATAGCTAGTATAATGCTATCACAATATCGACATCGTGTAAATGAAACGGTTCAATTAATTAAAAATGAAAGAAAAAGGATGTATGATCACTTAAGTAAAATCAATGGAATCAAGGTTTTTACCTCAGATGCTAATTTCATCTTTTTTGAGTCAGGCGATAAATTTAACTCTATCTTAAAGAACCTACAAAAAAACCGACTGGTTGTTAAGGTATTTGGAGATATTGACAATCGTAAAGGTTGTATGAGGGTTACTGTAGGAACATACGAAATGAACAATAAGTTTCTCAAGTCAATAACAAGAGCTACTACTTCATAAAAAAGAAAACAATTGGACAAACTGAAAATTGACAATCGGCTTTATCTGAACAACAACTACATCACAGAGGCCTCCTCGATTAATGCCGATTGTGTTCTCCTAGATATCGACGGAGTGTTAATAGATGTAAGAAAATCATATAACATTGCAATTAAAAAAACTGTAGATTTTATCCTTGAACATATTACAGGAAATTCGAAACTTAAGAATATAGTCACAGATGAAATAATTCTACAGTTTAGAAAAACTGGAGGATTTAACAATGATGTCGATACATGCTATGCTATTATTCTGGGAGTAACGGCTAGCCCAAAAAATGACATTAATTATATCAGAAAATTTCTCCTCAAATTGGCTAAAAACCTTGATGATAGTGGCATCGCATCTATTGAAGAAAAGATCCTGTCATCATCCTCATCATCATCTTTTAATATCTACAATATTAAAGAATTCTTGATTTATCCTGCACCTGTTGGCAAAAGCTTTTTAGCAACAGTTTTCGATGAAACGCTTTATGGACCAGAATTGTTCAAAAAAAAACATTATATTTGTCCCAAATATTATTTTGGCAAACCATTAATTGACAACGATAAACTTATAGTTACTAGAGAAACAATCCGTGCTCTTTCCAAAGAGTTTGATGGCAACATATCTTTAATCTCGGGAAGAAGCAAATTAGCTGCGGAGTATTCTTTAAAGCCGATATTTAATATTTTTAATCAAAACGCATGTGTATTTCTTGAAGATGAAAAACGTGAACACGCTAAACCTAAGCCATACTCGATAATGAAGTCTATGAAAATCATGGACACCAGAACTGCAATTTATGCTGGAGACTCAATAGAGGACTTGATCATGTCCAGAAAAGCACAACAACAGACAGGTAATACAATCTCATTCTTTGGAGTTTATGGATGCAGTACTCGGCCTGAAGAAATAATAAAACAGTTCAGAAAAAACGGTGCAGATGCAATTATTCAAAACATCAATCAGCTACCAAATACATTAAATAAAGTATTGAAACAGATGTGATTAGCTTGGTCACTTCTGCAATTATAAATAGAAAAGCAAGAATTGAAAGAAGTACTAAAGAAACATACGTTGTAGTAAATTTGGATATCGATGGCATAGGTAAGACTATTGTAAAAACAGGATTTTCATTTATAGATCATCTTGTTACTGCCATTGGCAAACACAGTATGATGAACATTAATTTAACGGCATCTTCAAAAGACGGTATTATCCACCATCTTGTGGAAGATGTCTCAATAGCACTTTCGCAAACGATAGATATGGCATTACTTGATAGATCGCATATTATCCGATTTGGTTATGCAGTTGTTCCAATGGACGAATCTCTTGCATACGTTGCAATTGATCTTGTAAAACGCCAATTCTATAATATACAATTGAGGTTAACTAGGGATGCTGTAGAGAGAATCCCGAGAGAAGACATAGAACACTTTGTAAAATCATTATTACAGAACTTAAACGCATGTACTCACGTAATCGTTGAATACGGTGATAATGATCACCACAAAATTGAATCAGCAGTAAAAGCATTTGCAATAGCATTTAGAATGGCAGCTAGCTTTGACAAGAGAAGAAGGGGAGTTCCAAGCACTAAGGGTTTAATGTAGATGAGCAAAATAGCAATATTTGATTACGGATCTGGAAACCTCTTCAGTTTGAAGTCTGCCTTAGAAAGGAATGGTGCTAAGAAGGTTTTAATAATCAACAATATGGAAAGTATCAAGTCCTTTGATGGATTAGTTCTTCCCGGAGTAGGAAATTTTGACCCTGCTATAAAATCTATTGAAGGATACAAGAGATTATTTGTTAGATCTGTTGAGATGGGCATGCCTATACTAGGAATTTGCCTAGGCATGGAGATGTTATTTGATCATAGTGAAGAAGGGATACTAGCTGGTCTAAAGATTCTAAATGGACGTGTAGTGATGCTAAATAAAAAAAATGTCAAGATTCCACATATAGGTTGGAACAATCTTGAGATAAAGAAAAAAGATAGCAAACTGCTAAAACATATAAAAGATGGTGCATGGGTGTACTTTGTTCATTCCTATTATGCTATTCCTGAAAATAAAAGCATAGTTACCGCTGACTCCACTTATGGAAATATCATACCTGCGGTTATCGAGAACAACAATCTTTTTGGTACTCAATTTCACCCAGAAAAATCTGGCAGCATAGGAGCAATTATTATTAAAAATTTTCTGAGTATTTGTTCAGGTAAGACCAATTGAGGGTAATAGCAGCCATAGACATCATGAGTGGATACGTTGTAAGACTTGTTAAGGGTAATCCTGCAAACAAGGCAGTTTATAGTGAGGACCCCGTTAAAATTGCAATGAAATGGCAAGCTGATGGAGCTGATATGCTACACATTGTAGATCTTGACGCGACCTTGCAAACTGGTAAAATCAATGCAGAGATTATTTCAAAGATAATTCGTACAGTAAGCATTCCCGTAGAAATAGCCGGCGGCATTAGAACGCCTGATATAGTAAATGAAATGTTCAACAAAAATGCAGCCAGAGTTGTAATTGGTACCATGGCATACCATGAACTTGATTCATTAAAAAAAATCATTAAGAAATACGGCGGAAATAAAATAGTAATTTCAATTGATCAGAGTAATGGGATGGTAATGATAAACGGCTGGAGAGAATCTTCTGGGTCTAGCGTGACAGAAGCAATACATGTATTTACAGCCATTGGCGTAAGAGAATTTTTATTAACAAGTATTGATAGAGATGGAACTTTGGATGGACCTGATGTCAAAACTCTATCCTGTATAGCGAGTAGCTTTGCGAACACGAAAATAATCGCAAGTGGGGGAATTTCAAGTCTTGAAGATGTAATCAGGGTTAGAATTGCGGGATGCTCTTCCGTAATACTTGGAAAAGCACTTTACGAACACAAGCTCAGCATTGGGAAAGTAAAGGCGATATTATAACATGCCTTTAGCAAAAAGAATAATTCCATGCTTGGATGTAGATAACGGTCGTGTTGTAAAGGGGGTACATTTCAAAGAAGTAAAAGATGCAGGTGATCCTGTAGAATTTGCAAGTAAATATAGTCAACAAGGAGCGGATGAACTCGTGTTTCTTGACATTACTGCTTCACAACAAGGGAGAGAAACCATGAAAAATGTTGTTCGAAATGTGGCAAGGATTATAGATATTCCATTTACTGTTGGGGGAGGAATCAAAAAATTAGAAGACGCACGTGACATTTTGCTTAGTGGTGCAGATAAGGTCTCTATTAACACTGCGGCTGTTAAAAACTCCAGATTGATAACGGAATTAATGTCAATTTTTGGTAAACAATGTATAGTAGTAGCAATAGATGTAAAGAGAAATTATAGAGAAGGCGGTAAAAACATTTTCATGAATGATAGGACTAATAAAAAATATTGGTTTGAAGTCAGAATTTACGGTGGTAAGGAAAGAACAGGAATAGATGCGATAGAATGGGTCAAGAAAGTTGAATCTCTTGGCGCCGGTGAAATTCTTCTAACTAGTATCGATGCTGATGGGACTGAAGATGGGTATGATATTAAATTGTCCAAAGAAGTTTGTGAAGTAGTCCGCATTCCTGTTATTGCTTCAGGAGGTTGTGGCAGACCAAAACATATTATTGAGGTTTTTAAAAACACTGACGTTGATGCAGCATTAGCTGCATCGATTTTCCATTATAAGAAATATACAATAGACAAAGTAAAGAATTATCTGAAGAAAAATGGCATAAAAATAAGGGTATAGTATAATCCTGAAATAATTAATACAATTAAGCCAATCACTTGCTGTCTACTGGTGACGTGACTAGCCAAAAATTGGAAGCATTATAAACTAGGGGTACAAATAAACAACTCTTGGCTTTACACAAGCCGTTAAGGCGGCGATAGCCATCATCTTCAGCAACTACTCCTATACAAAATATAGAGATCTTGCAAAGATTCGATGGAGTAGAAGAAAAAGCTTTACTTGTTGAATTGGACTCGTCATTTTTCATCATCATCATAATAATTTGGTGTCGACAACCTATTTTGATAGAATCTTATAGAGTAGCAAAAGGAGAAATTACTAGGAACAGTATTGTAAGACGGGTTATTAACACCTTCATCTCTATCTCTAAGGAAACAGGTTATAATTAGCAACAGGGATTTTTCTCTAGATTATTATATGCTGAGATTGTTTATTGTTTGAGAAGAAAAAAGGACAATTAGAAGAAAAAGAGAACTACTGCATTAAAAACACATGACTAAATTTACCATTTTGGTAATTAGCAAAAACTACCGTAACTAACTAGTATAATTGGAGAGATAAAAATTATCAACAAGGTCTTATTCTATGCGGCACCACGTTTGTTTTTCTCTTTAACATGGAAATAACCACGACAATTGTTTCAATTACGATAAAGTAACCAAGCACTATAACTAAATATTCAGTAACATTATATAGAAAATAGATTCATAAGAGAGCTCTGATTAGGCGATATCAAAGTTTACTTGATATCTTCATCCAGCCACTGAAATGCCTTTTATAATTATTTTCTACATCTTGTAGTCTATCATCTTATTCTTGGGATTGTGGCTGCATCCTCTCTTCTTCCTCTAATACATCTTCAGGATTCACCCCTAGCAATTCCGACTCCCTTTCTTCTTTTTGTAATTCTCCATTTGCTTCTACTGCTTTTGCCTTATTAGTTTCACGTTGTTTATATGTTTCAACTCTTGGGGAATCTTCCTTATTTTCAGTTGGCATGTAGATAATAAAAAAGTTAAATTAGAGTAATTAAATATTGTCCAACTCTCTTATGTAACTATCAATTAAAGAAAATGTTATAGATCATCTTTCTATCTGATGCTATTGTAGTGGTACATCTTATTTCCAATTTTAATCCCGACTATAAATCATCGAGTGATGCATCGTTATCCATAATCTGGCCTGATCTCATCTTTCACATTATTCCTCTGTAATATTTTCCAGACGTCTTAAATATTCTAAGTCATCTAAAAGCGTCCGTTGCAGAACTCTGGCCCTCCTATTATATGAATAATCAAGTACCTTTCGCACTTTTGCTGCACGTGCTATTCCGAAGCTAGGTATCCTTGCAAGATCCGCAACAGATGCATTTAATGCACGATGAGGTGTCTCAAATTGTTCAAGCATTCTTGCCGCAAGTTTATTTCCAATACCTGGTAATGAAGACAGAACGGATAACTGTTGTATGTATTCAGGATTACTTTTCTTTATCCTTTTTAATAAAGGACCATTACTTCTTTTTCCTTCTACTATTGATTTCTTTGCCATAGTTATAAGTAAATGAGCCGTATGTTTGGCTGATAATGTGTGAACAATTGGAATTCTGAAATCTACTACTATTTCTGCCAGCACATCATATATTAAATTAATTCCTTCACCTAATATATTTAATTTATCCTTATACATTTCTACAGGAATATTAAAAAGTTCTGCAATATTTCCTTCGACTATCAGAGCCGGTTTTTGGTAGTGCTGATTAAGTTCTGAGCATTGTACAAATAGCCTACCATCATAAATAGAACTAATCAGGTCCTGAATAGTTTTCCTTTCTATTGCAGTCTCTGTTGAGACAATATAATCACCAACTTTTAGTTGTGCAAAATCTAGTACTGCTCCTTCATCCCGTAATAGAGAAGGAACTTTACTATTTCCTTCTCTGTCATCAACGACGATTCTAACTGGCACACTCATTCTTGTTTACTGCTCACTAATGTGTCTAACCTCTGCATACTGCACCATTCAGTAACATAATATCAGCTATCCTCTTTTGATTAAAAATTCACACTAGCTTGAACTCTTATGGAGCATACTCCATATTTAGACTGCCTATATAACATACGTGGTATAAAGATAGATGCGCTTAATACGGACTTGCCCCTATATTGTAATTTGACTATAGTTGAGTACCGCTATTAGTGCCCTGTGTCCCTCGGATCATTTGGTTAATTTTATTCTCTACCTCTTTCAAGTTTTCTTTTACTCTAGTTTCCTGCTTACCTAAAACCATTGTTCTTGTATTTAAAAGGTCTCTTTTTTCTTCCAATTCCTTTAATACCTCTTCCCTATTTGCTTTAATTAAGAGAGGCCCAGCACTTTTATATACCGTATTATCTTGCTCAATTTTTTTTAGTTCCTCCAGTGCTCTGTCACTTTCAACAACTTCTAGTTCAACTTGTTGCTTTTGCATCATAATGGCTTGTAAATTCTGCTGTAGTTGTTGTAAGCGAGATACCTGTTCCCTAAGCCATGGGGGAATCTCCTGATTACTCATAATACCCTAAGAAGATAGTGCCATTATATATGCTTCAAGGTTTGTGGATCATTGAATTTAATCTTCGAATCCAACAATAGGTAGATAGCCGTTAAATCAGTAGACCAAATAACTAGATTATCGTAGTTTATTTACTCCATTAGTTCATATAGGTCTACTTATGTCATTCTTGGAAAGCATCATGTTCCCTTAATGTCTTCTTCATACATGTTACGGCTAATGCTACAATTGCCATAGCAAACATCATTGTGATGATAGCAATATTGCCGAATTCAGGTACTATTTGGGTTCCAATTATTTCAATTTCTTGGGTGCCCTTGTCAAAATTAATAGTCAATGTTCTTACTTGGTTGTTGTTCTTTATTTCATCAGCTGCAGCATCTTGACCATCCTGAAATACAGCATAATCCGTATCTTTATTACCTTGCTTTTTGGAGTCAATT
>DASQQB010000041.1:0-8144 GCA_035643635.1 Nitrososphaeraceae archaeon
CAAATGGCTAGACCAAAATATGTTGGTTTATATTTTAACTAGTACAAAAAATTTTGAATATGCAATAGCGTTTTGTTGTGCAATACTTTTCTTATTGGCTACCGTATTTATCACATTAAGGCAAGCAAGAAAGCTACCCAAATCATATCTTGTACAAGTAGTTGACATGTATGGACAGAAGGCTACGCCTGCTGACCTAAGACTTGTTTTCAAGACCTTTGAAGCAGCCGAGAGTTATGCTCGGTTCTATCGCGAAGTTTATAGTGAACAATACAAGTTTCGTGTAATCGGAATTAGGGATTAAAAAGATAAATCGATATTAAATTATTATATTCTCTTCTATTCTATTCTATTCCAAGATATAGTGTATTTAGGAACACAGAGAAAGAGGCAAGTTGAAACCACATGATAAGGAACGTAAATAGAGTCTACAAGTAGAAATCGCATTCGTGATATGATATATATGATATACACAAGGTATTCATCATTTAAGAAAGATCAGCACTGATAACGATTATTCTTCACCTTTACAGATAGAGTCACAATACAATACAACCTAGTAACATATACTAATAGCAATAGATTCTACACGCATTTCAGTGCTGGAATCACCATTAAGTACACAAGAAAATTCGACGAAGAAGAAGATCAAATAGAGCACTAACAATCAAAGATACAATAGGAACGTTTTGAAGATGCCACTAGAATAATAATGCTCTAACTAATAATTCATATGGTACTCTAAAATCAAGTAGCATAGCGAGAATTTAATGAACAAAGTTGAGTTAGAAAACTTATGCAGCAGTATATTTGCACTTAGCACCGGTATCCGCTTTGTAGGAACTATTGACAAAATGGGAAATCTTGTTAGCGGGGGAATGAGAGAAGGGATAAAACCCATGGAAGACAAAGAGAACTCTTCTAAACTATATTTAGAATTTGTTCTTAGAAGTGAGATGCGTAAAGATTTCGACTCAGAATTTGGTAGAACAATCTTTAGCTTTTCAGAAAGGGAGAGAATAAAATTTGCAGTTTTTCCGTTAGATGGCAATCACATTTTGATGATATCCATAGACAAAAAAGAACGACATAAGCAAATTATCGAAAATATCCTAAAGCTTACAAATAATAATAATAATAATTTACAATCTTAATAAATAATTGGCTTCTGTTCTATCTTCTGTTGTTGTTTTGTTTTGTTGTGCATATTATCTAGATGGTGGTAAGCACCATTTATACTGTTTAACGCCACCAAGACAAACTAAATCATTAGTATCATAAAGGATCTTTTTTGGTTTACTGTAAAATCATAATATTGATATCATTCTGCAATTATCCATTGGTGACACCTATTACATTTGCTGATATTCGTCTCCCTAGAGAACAGCATTAAAAAAACGCTATTAACATACAGTCCCCAACTTCAAAATGAACTAACAGTTTTCAAGGTGTCAACCACGTCTAATCATCTAACTCTAGCAATGATGGGACATAATGGTCTAAATGTAATCATTATAGCACTATTAAAACTTGAATATGCGGGAACAATCTTCTAAGGATGTAGATAGAAATGACGATGCTGCATATATGGTTGAACACCTATAGCTACAAACCCCTCTTATTAAAGAGATTTACTCCCTCGGCCATTTATCAATCGCTTCCAATCATTTTAGATACAACTGTTGTTTGTTTAGATTAAAAAATAAAAAGTAGAGGAGTTTTGTTCGATTTAATAACTATTTTACTACCATGACGAAGAATTACTCATTTTTGTAGTTGCCATTTTTCCTTTTCCAGCCATCATCATATGTTTCATTTCTGACATATTGAGTATAGTGCCGAAGACTGGAGTATTACCGAAATGGTTGTCTGTCTTTGCAGAGTCAAATGAAATTGATATTACGTGGTTGTTTAATATTTTGATTTCAACAGGAACGTCTTTGACTGGTTTTCCCTTCATAGTTACAGTAACAGTACCCTTGTATGTTGCCGATTGATTCTGGGTCTGGTTCTGGATATCTGTGAGAGAAAAGTTAGATACCATGTGGTTGTGCATCGCAGTTCCATTTAACATCACCATACTGAAGACGGCATCGAACTTTGCTGGATTGGTCTGGTTAAATTTATCCTTTGTACTATTAATAATATTTGTAAACCAGTGTCCTGAAAGAATCCATGCTGGTTTTCCATCTTTACCATTCTGCATGCTTGCGATAGGTCCAAATGTCCAATCCTTACGATCTTGCCATTTGTTAGCATATGGGATCGCACCTGAACTCATAGAGGACGAGGTGACTGTAATTCCTACTACTAGTAATAGAGATACGACAGAGCATATACAAATCTTTGAATAGTTTGTATTCAACATTAGGTCAGTTTATGAAGACGAATATAAAAATCCACCGTAACATAGTTATCATTCGTTTCAAGACTTTCTAATTCTGCTGTTGCTCCTCCTCTAATGTCGAAAATCTTATTTATGGGTCATCCGGAAAATACAAGTAATAAAACAACAAGGCCGTTGTATAAAAAGAAAGGACTTAATTCCACTGGCTTCATACGTCTTAGGCCATTTTAATTTTTGTTTTTGGACTCTTATTGAACTCGTCTGTATATATTATACTACTATATTGTCATCAGATTGTGCACAATAAACTAGCACATACGTCAGAACATGCTTTCATAGGCTCACTCCAAAAGTTGGTTGGTAAAACCCTAAACGTAAGAAAGGTAGAACATAGAGAAACAGATAATAGCGCATTTATTAAAATTCCTTACCTTGATTTAGAACTAATAATCAAGGCACAGTCAGAGGTAAATTTTCTTATTGGTACAGGAAGAAGAGTAATAACACATTCTTTCATTTCGCTACTTGAAGCAAAGAATCATTTCCCGTGTTTACGAGCAAATGAAAACCGTATAAGAGAAGGCGACTTAATTAGGGTAGTAGAGATAGAAGATCACGATGTTGCTGCGTGTGCTATGGAGCATGCAGATAACCTTAATGAATGCGGCTTCTTTCTGATCCATAAAGTTTCTAAAAACGGCGACGAATACGAGATAAGCTTTGTGGTAGAAAAGCAGGCAAAAGAAACTGCAATAGCCTTATCGTTAAAATTGTTAAAGCTCTGCAAAGAAACTGGAGCAAACATTAACACTCTTGAAAATACAATAAAAAAATTAAAAGCAGACAATGAAACTTATCTTAACAAATTAAAAACTCTAACAAAAGAAACACTTGACAATATAATCCCCTATAATGTAGGTCATAATAGAATAACTATTTTTCAAGGTATATTCTCTGGTTTATTAGATTCTGAGATTCGTTCATTCGCAGAAAGAAAAATCATTGAATATAATACAGTTGTAATTATCGCTAACATAAACAATGAATCTGCTATTGCGTCTGCAGCAAATATTGTATTTGCAACAAATGAATTATCATTGGCAAGTATCGATTGTAATAAGTTGTTTAGAGAAATATCGGGTAAAGATGGAAGAGGTGGAGGAAACGCCCATTTCGTTACGGGTATCGTCAACATGAATAAAGTAAGTGATATTCTTAAAACTATTGTTGATGAAATTAACAATAATAATTTGTCGTAGTTGGTGTTATAATAGAAGATGGTACTTTTCGCGTTAGGAATGAAAATATTATAGACTTCGCATCTCAACAATGATATATATAAAAATGAAATTGTACTTTCTCCTCATGTAAGCGAGATGTTATTGAAATGTTGTCGTAAGTTAGAATGGTTTCGTTTGAGTCAGAGTAACATTTCTTCAAAAGTAAAATTAGTTGGCATATAAAGAAAATTCGTCTTTAGTGCTCGCTCTATCTACCTCTTTTTTGAGAAGAACAGACAGTGTATTTGACACAGGACGTGTAAATGACTTTTTTACTCTTTGTAGTTATTGATACATACATTAAATATCGCCTATATTGCGCTGACAAAATTACTAGAGCATGAGAATAGTAAGACTCTTTCTATATTCATATTATATAAATTCTAGATGTTATTTCTATTTTTTATTCTAATCCTTTGTAGCAAGTAAATTAGAATCGAATGTATCTTGTATCATCGAAGCGCTAACTATAGACTTCTCTATGCTAGGATAGTAAATAGTAAATAGTAAATAGTAAATAGCTAGCTATGGCTGACTCAGGATACCATCCTGTGTACTAGTCATACTAAATAGTCTGTTTCAGATGATATAGAATCTATTAGGTTTATGGTAAAGAAAGCACTGACGCTCTCCTCATTCTCACTTAAGCAACTCTCCGAGAAAATTAAGAATGGAGACCTATCACCTGTTGATTTGCTCGAATCCTGCTTGTACCAAACCAAAAAGTTGAACCCTATACTTAACGCTTTCATTACTATGATTGAGGAAGAAGACTTGTACAAGAAAGCCGAAATAGCAGAAAAAGAAATCAGGCAGGGAAACTATCGTAGCCCTCTTCATGGCATTCCATTTTCAATTAAAGATATTTTCTATGTAAGAGGTGTTAAATGTACTGCAGGCTCCAAGATATTAGCAAACTATATTCCTAGTACAGACGCAACTGCTGTTGAAAGAATGAAGAAGGCTGGGGCAATTCTTATTGGTACAAATAATTTGAATGAATTTGCCTCTGGAATAACTGGAGTGAATCATTATTATGGCTCTACCAAAAATCCATGGGATATTTCCAAAATATCAGGTGGCTCCAGTGGTGGTTCTGCCGTTGCTGTTTCAACAGGCATGGTTATATTTTCGTTAGGAACAGATACTGGTGGTTCAATTAGAGTTCCTTCATCACTGTGTGGAGTTGTTGGTTTAAAACCTACCTATGGCAGGATCAGTAAACATGGTGTTTTTCCTTTATCTGCTTCATGGGATCATGTAGGCTGTATCACACGAAGTACATGGGATGCAGCAGCTGTACTACAGTATATAGCGGGATTGGATCCGTTAGATGAGCCTTCAGAGAATAAAGAAGTGCCTGCTTATACAAAAATTATCGAGAAGTCAAATCCTAAGGGGATAGGAGTTGGGATACCAAAAAATTTTTTCTGCGATTATTTGCATCCAGAAGTACAAGACCTGTTTTATGATTTTATTGAATTTTTAATATCGACTCAAGGTATAATAGTATTTAATTTGGATCTTAGCAATACCGAAAAATTCTATAAATCCTGGCAAGACGTGAGGCTTGCAGAAGCTGCGAACATACATCAAGTCTGGCTAAAGACAAAATCAGACAAATATAGCGAAGAGGTAAGACAGATGTTGGTACAAGGAACAAAAATACCAGCTGTTGATTATATACATTCTCGAGATATCGTAAGAGAGATAAAAAAGGAATTCCTGTCAATATTGAATCAACAGATCGATGCCATTATTGTTCCAACAACAATTATACCTGCTCCTTCGTTTGAAGAAAAAAGAGTTAGCATAGACAAGAATACTGTTCTAGAAACTCGTCAAGCTTTACTTCGAAATACAATCGTATTTAACAGTACAGGCCTGCCTGCAATTAGTATTCCGATAGGATTAACTAAACACCATCTGCCTGTAGGAGCTCAAATAATTGGGCGTCCATTTAAGGAAGAGATGATTCTATCAATAGCATATAGTTATGAGCGCCTGAACAATAGTATGAACAAGTACATTCCGAACCTTGCTGCTATAGACAAAAACAGGTTGTAAATACCTACGCATCTGTCTGGAGATGAAAAACTATAGTTGTTCAGTTAACTATAATACTCTGAATTCTACGTCGCTAATAATATTCTTATTCCCTATGGTTATGTATCGATGAATATGTCCCACCATAAATTATATCCTTTACCATTTGAGAGTCTAGAAAATCATGAGGAAAACCCAATTCTATCTTGCTTATTTCATTTAACCTTTGCATTTGTTCATTTGCCAGCTCATATTGTAAGCATCCCAGATTATCCTTTATCTGGTCTTCTTTCCTTGAGCCAACGATTGGTATTATTTTGTTTTTCATTTTACGCAATGTATTTTGTTGTCTAATCCAAATCAAAGCAACTTGCGCAGGGCTACATCCAATCTCCTCAGATATGTTCTTAACCTCTTTGGCTATTATGGTATTTCTCTCGTTTAATAGCCCGTTTACGAAATCAGGAGACATAGACTTAAGCCTATTTAGCCTGCCGTTGTCTTTTTCTGCCGCTGCTACAGTTAATGAGGATGCAGGATTTTGTTGCGGCACTTGTTGCTGCACTTGATCTTTCATTTTGTTATACTTACCTGTGAGAAGTCCATTGCCTAATGGTGACCATGCAGTTACTCCTATATCCAATGTGCTAGCCATAGGCAACAATTCACGTTCTGGAGTTCTTTCAATCAAACTATATTCAATTTGTAAACCAGTAAATTCAGTCCAACCTCTAAGATTAGCAAGAGTATTGGCTTGTGAAACTATCCAAGCCGGAGCATCTGAGATGCCTATATAGAGAATTTTTCCAGACTTTACCAGATCATCCAAACCACGCATGGTCTCATCAATAGGTGTCATTTGATCCCATGCATGCACCCAATAAAGATCTACATAATCCGTCTTCAGTCTTTCTAGACTCGCCTCCAAAGACGAGACCATACTCTTCCGATGATTTCCACCAGCGTTAGGATCTCCTCTTCTTGTATTTGATGTGTATTTAGTTGCTAAGACAAATCGATCCCTGTCACCGGCTATAAATTCTCCAATGTATTTTTCGCTTGTTCCCTCAGTATACTTGTTAGCAGTATCAATAAAATTACCACCTGCATCTACATATCTCTTAAAGATCTTGGATGATTCATCTTTTGATGCACCCCATCCCCAGTCTTCACCAAATGTCATAGCTCCAAGACAAAGTTCTGAGATTCTCAGTCCGCTCTTACCTAATAGATAATATTTCACACGTTATAATGGAACTGATAGGATTTATAGCCTACATATAGTAGCTGACAGGCGAAAGACGTGGCTTCCCTACCAAACCAGCATTGATAGACTTACGAAGGCTATATTCTAAACATAGTTTTATTTGCCAGCAACAAGTAGCACCAAAAGATTAGTATCGTAACATTAAAAAGAATATCATCTATGACAATTAAAAATAATACACTTCTATAAACTGACTGCTAAATAGAAAATAAAAGAATTCTCCTGTACAGCTTAACGTATCCATACCAGCGCTGCTGTGATAATTGTCCTTGTTAATGGTTCTTATAAAATAAAAACTCGAAAGGGGATTAATAATCATATAGATCTTATTTCCAATTCTGCTTGAACTGACATATATCTTCTCTCCATCGTTCTAAATAAAAAACATTGAATTTCTATCATTTCCAATTAGTCGTTACCTTACTACAAAAAAAGTTGACTAAATCGCCAAGGTGTTATAGTAATCGATCAGTCAATGATGAGAGAGAATTCTGCCGTTGCTTTTACCTACTAGGATAATAAGTTGAAAGGAGGATGAAGAATACTTATCTATAAGATGTCTCACAGATAATCCACTTAGTAAGGAGTGCCTTTTGCTGTTCTTTGATTTTTAAATGCTTCGATATACCATTCAAATTCGTCTAGGAATTGTGTAACTCTTCTTTCAAATTTTTCGTTGGTTAACTTTCCGTTTTCATCAAAAGTCTCATGCACTTTTGATATTGACAAAGACGTAGGTATAGCCGGTGCTCCCAATTCAGCAAATATTAGTCTCAGATGCTGAGCTGCATTTATGCCGCCAAAACCTCCTGGTGAATAAGATACTATAGCAGATGGTTTAAAATAATATTCTTCTAAAAAATAGTCTAATGTGTTTTTCATTGCAGCAGATGTACTATGGTTGTATTCTGGAGTAACAGGCAAATAGCCTTCCGCGTCACTTATTTTCTTTTGAAGGTCAACTAGCTTTTCTGTAGGGTTCGGCATTTCCTTGAACATCTTGTCAAGTAAGGGTAAATCAAGATCTACCGGATCAATGAAAAATACAACATGGTCACGACTATTCAGTTTTTCTTCCATCCAACGTGCTACCTTTATACCTTGTCTCCCTTGTCTAACAGATCCCACTATTAAAGCAATTTTGGCCATTAGTCATCTATACATTCGATTATTGTTATCAATATTGCGTATGCATCTCCTCTAC